>NZ_JBHSRS010000014.1:0-50008 GCF_042659145.1 Polaromonas aquatica
AATCAACGGTCTACCCAGACCACCCCCGCGCCAGTGCTAGCTTTGCGTACCGTCACTTATTGCACTGAAAACGAGGAGACCCCGATACCGGGGCGGCCGGTCGTCATGCGCCCATACTTGGCGCGTGTCGTGGCTGACCTTGGTAATGATGATTTTCTTGCCGACTTCTCCCTTGAAAGCGTGATGGTGAACGCTGACCACTTCGCACCTGGCACCGGGCCGGAAGCCGCCCGCCGCTTCTTCCTTGGCGTACAACTCGGCGGCCTCGGCCGCCTTGATCTTCGCCTTTGCCTCGGCCGCCCACTTGCGGGCAATGAACGCCCGATGCGCCGGCAGCACAACATCGACCAGGACAAAACCCGTGGGCACCTCCACGGTCGCCGGCTCCCGGCGTGCCGGCGGGATCAAGTCGGCCGTCCAGGCGGGCAGGGCATAGCCGGCCAGCCGGTCGCGGCTTTCCGGCTCGATCAGCTTGGGCCGCTTTTCCTTGAGGATAGCCGCGAAGATCGCGGCCGCCACGGCATCGACGGTCATGCCGCCGCGCAGCCGGTCGAAGTGCGAGCGGTAGCCGGTTTCCGAAATGAATGGCTTGTCCAGGTCAACGGCATTGAACTCGAAATGGCTTCCCATGACGCCTACACCGCCACCAAAATCAACCAGAGCGCGCAGGCCCTCGACTTCGACCAGGAACTGGCCAGCCTGGCCCCAGCAAGGCACGTCACCAGGCGCGGCGCTGCAATGTCGGTCAATCACGCACCCAGCGGCCTCCGGGCCAGCCTGGCAACCAAAAAACGTCCCACCATTGAGTTTCCAGGGGTCGTCTCAGAAAACGGAAAATAAAGCACGCTAAGCGTGCGTGGAGGCTGGCACCCAGCGGTACAGCGTCGGAATGGACACGCCGAGGTTCTTGGCCACGTCCTTGGGCGGCACCCCGCTGGCCAGCAGCTTCTTGGCCGACTCGATCTTGCTGTCGGTCATCTTCGGCTTGCGGCCGCCTTTGCGGCCGAGCTGCTTGGCGACTTCCAGCCCGGCGCGGGGGCGCTCGACGGTCAGCTCGCGCTCCATTTCGGCAAGGCTCGCCATGACGTGGAAGAAGAACCGCCCGGATGGTGTGCCGGTGTCGATGGAGTCGGTGAGGCTCCTGAACTGGACACCGTGCTTGTGCAGATCGCCGACCAGATCGACCAGTTGCTTGACCGACCGGCCCAGCCGGTCGAGCTTCCAGACGACCAAAGTATCGCCTTCGCGCAGCATTTCGAGCGTCTTGGCCAAGCCAGGCCGGTCTGCCCGCGTGCCACTCACCTTGTCCTCGAAGACCTTTTTACATCCGGCCTTGCTCAAGGCTTCGCGTTGCAGCTCCAGGTTCTGATCCTGCGTCGAGACGCGCGCATAGCCAATCAACATGGCTTGTCTCGCGCCCGGTCGATGCGTTCCTGCATCGCCTGCATCACTTCTTCGTGGGTGTACGATCTGGCGTTGGCGTCGGTGGCTTGCCGCAGGGCTTCCTCAACCTCGCGCGTCATCCGCTCGTAATCCTCCGGCCACAGCGCTTGCTCCATGCGCAGCGACGCCTGACCCAGCAGGTGCAGCAGGCTGAACAGCCGCATGTCGTTGGTGGCGACGATGCGCTCCCGAATCTGCTCCTGAATAGCTTCGCTAGCCCGATGCGCTTGTGGTGTGGCAGTCCCCTCGTAGTCAGCGGGGAATTCCGCTTCCTCGGCAATCCTTGCCCAGGCGCTGGCCAGCGCCTCGATGGTTGACGTGCTCATTTCCGCCGCTCCTGTGCTCTTTGGCGAATCAACCGGCCAAGGGGCCTCGACGCGAAAACCAGCAGCATCACGCCTATCGGATACCAGGTCGAGAAGACCACCAAGGCATCGAAGGCTGGCCGTCCGGTGTTGGTAGGCAGTACGGCGGTCACAGCCATCAACCCGCCGACCGTCCAGATGATGCGCCACACGTAGGGCATCACGCGGGGCACGTAGCCGTCATCGAAAGCGGTCTGGTAGTAGCGGCGCAGGCCGCGCTCGGCAAGCGCCTGGCGCTGCCGCTCCGACAGCGCATCCGTCCGGCCATACCAGCGCCGGAATGGTGGACAGCGCAGCAGCAAAGGGGTGAAGAGGATCATCACCGCCACGATCGCGACACCCCACGCCATGACGGCGCCGGCATCGGGCCGCTTGGCGTTCTCGATCACGGGCGCGAAGACGCCCGGAGCACCGATCATCCAGAACAGCGCAATGTGCTGATGGAAGGAGAGCTTCATTTGCTCATCCACTTGCGCAGCAGGCGCTTTTTCAGGGAGGCGCGTTCTTGCGGGTTGCGTCCCTTGTGATTGGCGATGCGATCCGCCGTGGCGGCCTGGCGCTTGACGGGCCAGTAGGAGCGGCCATCCTTGCCCATCGACCAGACGCTGCTGGCCTGGTTTTCCAGCAGGGGCAGATGGGCGCTCAGGGCTTCGGGCGACGCGCTGGTCAGCGCCGTGCGCTCACGGGTGCGCCAGCGCTGATGCCAGAGCTTCTTGTCCTCGCGCTCGCTGCCGCAGGTCGTGTGCCCGACGATGGGTGTTTTGCGGCGGCTGCGGCTCATAACGTAGTGGTCTCCAAGAACATTCAGGACTGATCCCAGGCGTCGATGGTCAAGACCTGATCGGCAGGACAGGCGGCTACGCGGTCGGGAACTGGATGGTGTTCAGTCTCATGCCGACCCCATTCGATTGATCGCGTCGCTTGCGGCACGCTGCGACGCAAGGAGGTTTGCGACCTGGTTTAGCAGCCGTGTCCGCTGCATGTCTGTTACCTATCTCCCCGACCGCTCATTGGACCAACTCCAGAGATTGGGCTCTATCGCTCAGCCAATACGAAACCGGCATTGGCTGATGCCACAACCGAGACGAACACAAATGGCTCGGTACCTGTATTTCGCGCCCCGTGCACTTGGCCCGGTCTTGCCACGGCTATCTCACCTTCCCTGAGGGCACGAACAATCCCATTGCCCTGAAAGTAATCAGCCATTCCCGACAAAACAGTCCACGTGTCTTGGCCGTGAGGATGAATGTGAGCCGCAATTTCCTGCCCGGGATGGACATGCCAAACCACGATAATTGAGTCTCGGGTTTCAAGCACAACGGAACGAATAGGCTCGCCTTCGGACGGCTGAACATACTCGGCTACAGAAAATATTCTCGATTCAACAGTCATCGGAGATCCCTCTTTCACAGTGCCCCCAGACAGGCTGGAGATGAGTTCTAACTCGAATTTGAACGGGAGGCTGGTCGTGCGGTCGTGCAGTTGCCGATGAGCGTGTCGGCTGCTGCCTCCTTGCCCACCAGCGAACTCACGTCCGTTGCGGCCATCCAGAAGGTCTTGCCCGAGCGCGGCTCATAGGTCGCGGGATCGAACACGCCAGAGGGGCCGAACATCGGCGGCTTGATTGGTCATGGCTCCATGCCTTTGTCGTTACGGTCTTCATCGTCGGCATCCTGACGCACGGCGGGCAATTGCTGGAGCAACGCCGGCAGCCATTCCTGTACCGTCTCCCACACCACATCGAGGTTGATGTCGAAATAGCCGTGAGCCATGCGATTACGCATATTGCGCATGCTGCGCCACGGCACGTCGGCATGCGCCTGGGTGAACTCGACGTAGCCATCCATCACCTTTGTGGCCGCCTCGCCGATGACGATCAGGCTCATGATGACGGCCTGCTGGGTGCGCTTGTCGGCCAAGAAGTCGTCCTTGGCCATCCCTTCCACGAAGCTGCGCGCATCGGTTGCGGCCTGCTGAATGTGGTCGAGGTAATCGGGCAGGCGGTTCTCGCTCATATCGGTTGCGCCTCCGCGAGCACCTTGGCCCGGAACTTCGGCGGCAGGTCGCCGGGAGTCAGCAGATCGACGTCAACGCCGAGCAGCGATTTCAGTTCTTCTTCCAAATCGCCCAAGTCCAACAACGTGGCACCGGGCAGCGCATCGACCAACAGGTCGAGGTCGCTGCCATCCCGGTCGGTGCCATGCAGCACCGAGCCGAAGACGCGCGGGTTCGCGGCGCGAAAGCGGCCTACCGCTTCACGCACTGCGCTTCGCTTCATGTCAAGCACAACAGACGGTCGCATGGGCATCCTTTCTTATCGAAACTCGTTGAGATGATATGCAATCAAGAATAGAATTTCAAGAACTATTTTCGAGAATCGCAATGCCTTGATTCCCGTGCCGCGCCGGTTGCCTTGGCGGGCTTGTCACAAACCTACGTTTTCAAGAAGAAGGAAACCGCATGCCCCGCCGTTCGATCCTCTCCGCCGCCGAGCGCGAAAGCCTGCTGGCGTTGCCGGACACCAAGGATGAGTTGATCCGTCACTACACGTTCAGCGAAAGCGACCTCTCCATCATCCGGCAGCGGCGCGGCCCGGCCAATCGGCTGGGCTTCGCGGTGCAGCTCTGCTACCTGCGCTTTCCCGGCGTCATCCTTGGCGCTGATGAGCCACCGTTCCCGCCATTGCTGAGACTGGTCGCCAACCAGCTCAAGGTCGGCATCGAAAGCTGGGACGAGTACGGGCAGCGTGAGCAGACCCGACGCGAGCACCTGGTCGAGCTGCAAACGGTGTTCGGCTTCCAGCCGTTCACGATTGGCCACTACCGGCAGGCTGTCCAGTTGCTGACCGAGCTGGCCATGCAAACCGACAAGGGCATCGTGCTGGCCAGAGCCTTGATCGAGCACCTGCGGCGGCAGTCGGTCATTGTGCCCGCCCTCAACGCCGTCGAGCGGGCGAGCGCCGAAGCGATTACCCGCGCCAACCGGCGTCTCTACGACGCCTTGGCTGAGCCGCTGACGGACGTGCATCGCCGTCGCCTCGACGATCTGCTCAAGCGCCGCGACAACGGCAAGACGACGTGGCTGGCCTGGCTGCGGCAATCCCCGGTCAAACCGAACTCGCGGCACATGCTGGAACACATCGAACGCCTCAAGGCGTGGCAGGCGCTCGACCTGCCCTCCGGCATCGAGCGGCTGGTTCACCAGAACCGGCTGCTCAAGATGAGGGTCGGCAGGGATTCATGTAAAACCCAGCAGAAACGACCCTAAGTCTATGATTCCATTGGGATTATGGTGGCATCGAAGTTCAAGGGGCCAATCTTCCGCCGAAAATCCAGCGTGTAGTCACCAAACCGGTTGATGTGCGCCGTGCGGAACGGCGCCAGGCCGCCCAGGATCTCCAGCGTGATCTCGGTCCCCTCGTCGCGAAGCTCCTGCAGCACCTTCGTCATGCCCACCACGTTGTGCAGAATGATCATGTTGGCCACCAGGTGGTTGTACTTGATCACCTTGCGCTGCTCGTGCCGGATGTTCTCCGCAATGATCCCTTCTCCCCCAAAAAATGACCACTGAGCAAAGCCGTTGAACTGCTCGCTCTTATTGGTTTCGGCATGGATTACCTTGCGCAGCCCGACATCGCCGATGTAGCTCAGCAGGAACATGGTCCGGATGACCTTGCCAAGCTCTACAAACGCGAAATACAGCTTGTTCTTGCGGCTGTAGGTGCCGAGCCGGCGCAGGATCGCCGACGGCGTGATCTTGCCGGTCTTGATGGAAACCGCCACCCGCAGCATCGCCGGCAAATGCAGCTCAATCAGCCGCCAGTCGATCACATCGCTGAACAGCGCATTGATGTTGCGGTAAACATTGCCCGGCTCCGGGCGATGGAATTTGAGGTCTTGGATGCCCCGGATGCGCGGCATGAGCTGGATGCCCAGGAGGTGCGCCAGCGCGAAGACCGGGTAACTCTGGGCCTGGGTGTCCCCGTGAATCGTGTCCGGTCGAATGTCCGATTCGTTGGTCATCAGCCCGTCAAGGATGTGGATGCCCTCATAGGTGCCGCAGGAAATGAAATGGCTGAACAGCGCGATGAACTTGTCCGATACATGGTAGTAGCCGATACCGCCGTACCCACCATAGCGGATATGGTGCTCGGACAGTAGGTTTTGCTCGTAAAGATTCCACTTGGTGCCGTCCGCCGACGCGTGTTTGCCCGTGCCCCAGTAGCCTGGCAGCTCAAACTTGTTGTAGGCGTTGATCACCTTGACAATGGCCTTGTCCAGGAGGTCCTCGCTGACGTATTTCAAGTTCAGCCAGGAAATCTGCCGGCGGCTCAGACCTTTGATCGATTTGGCGGTCTGCACGGGCCCCAGGTTGCAGCCGTAGCAAAACAGCGTCGTGATGACGCGCATGCGCAGATCCTCCAGGCGGCTGTCGGTCCCGGCGAGTGGCCGGAACAGCTTGTGCAGGTCCAACCAGCGCTCGGTGTCGATCATGACGTCCACGATGCTGGCCGCCTCCATTCGCTCGGTGATCAGGGCGTCGATCCGCGCGGCCGCCTCGACGATTTCTGAGCGCGGCGGTTTCCGCAGGATCAGGCGGCCGTCGACGATCTCGGCATGGGCGTTTTCCGGGAAAGTGGCGTCGATGTCGTGGGCCCGCTGGGACATCGCCGATTTGAGCATCGCCACAAAGGTGCCGGGATCTGTCTCGATGCCGGTGACCTGGCCATAGTCGCCCACTTCTCTTTCAAAGGTTTCGTCATCGACCAACTGCTCGCGGTAATCGTCATAGCGCTCGCCGTACTTGATGAAGAGATCGCCCGACTTCAGGTCGTCTTTGACAGCATGCATGACCGCCAGTTCAAAATACCGGCGGTGGACAGCCTCCGCCCGGCCCTTGCCGGATGGACGGACCAACACCAACCGCTTCCACTGGCCTGACATCCAGCGGAAATCCTTGTCTTCAGTCAGGCCCAGCATGTCCAGCGGCACGATGTCCGCACGGTTGTCGCGCAGCTTGTAAAGGGCCTCGATCAGCCGCTCCGCTACCTGGTCCTCGCTGCTGGCCTTGGGCGAGGCGATGCCGATGCAGTTGAGCAACTGGGCCCGGACCATCTTGTAGGGCTGCAGCAGGAAAGGCAGATGGTTGCGGCCCGCATAGGCCAGGTGCTGTTCGCATTCGTTGAGCAGCTCGTCCACGTCGGCCACCAGGGTGGTGCCGATGGCGTCCACACGCTGCGTGTCGGTGCCCTCCAACTGGTAGGCGCCCAGGATGTCCTTGAGCTGGCCAACCAGCATGTCGGTTTTCTGGACCCGCTCCTGCTGGAAGGAGAGCAGTTTCTGCCTGGCGTTGTTTTCCAGGTTCTGCATGAGGCGAATAAACAGGTCCGCGGCGTCATCCAGCGACTGGGCATGCTGCGCCCGGATAAAGATCACCGCCAGGGCGTAGCGCTTTTGCGGTTTGAGCTCGGCCATCTCGGCCGCATTGAGGGCGCGCGCAAGGTGCCGGAACTGCTTGAGCTTGGGCACCGGCACGTCGGGCTTGGGAAGCTGCTCCACCAAGTACTGCAAGCGCCGGATGTGCTGGATGTAGGTACGCGTTTCCTTGTTGGTCGGCCGCTTGGGTTCGCGCTTGAGCATTTGCCAGGCGGAAACCGACTCGCCGGTGGCGGTTTTAAGCAAACTGTCGATCAGGGTCCGGGTATGGGCTGTCAGCTGGTTGGTGATTGCGGAGAAATACCGGTTGTTGCTCTTTTCCCGGGCTCGAAACGCCATCCGGTCCAGTGTCGAGAAGGCAGGCAATTCGTAGCGATGGTGGACCAGCTCCTCCAGCATCACGTTGATGATGTCGGCCACCGCGTGTTTGGTCTCGGCCGCCGTGTCGGCCACGACCTCCAGCCAGGCCAGGCCCGCCGGGTCCAGCGGTTTCACATTCAGGTGCCGGCGCAAAGCCGCGAAAAGCGCCGTGCGCGAGCCCGAGGCCTCGAAGCGCTTGAGGTCCGCAGCCGGGGGCGGCCGAACCACGCCCACCTGCTGCGCAATGTGCTCCCGGATCATTGGGGGCACCTCGGCCAGGGAAATGAAATAGCCCAGGCGCTGGAAGATCTTCAGATGGATCAGTGCCGCCATGCGCGGCAAGGCGCGCTTGCCGATGCCCGCAGCCAGGAGTTGTTCGTCCTCGGTCGGCGTGTAAAGCTCCGCCAGCTCACGCGGTGTCGGATCGAGTTTCAGGCTGGGATAGGCCGTCTCATGGAGCGTGGTCATTCGCGGGGACTACCCCGCCTGGCGGCGTTGCTACCCATCGCCTCAATCCCAATAGATGTCGGTGGCGGGTTCGTGAAACGAGGTTTCCAGCAGGCACTGGTTGTCCTCGGCGATTCGGTACATGTCATCGAGCAGCGTGGCGATCACCTCGTCCAGCAAGTCGCGGGACAGGTAGGGAACTGCCAGCTCGTAGAGCGTCCCCTCGGTGTTCAGGCGTTGCATGGCGAAACGCTCGAAGCAGGTTTGTTCGATTAGCCGGTGGCCACGAGCCAGGCCGCGCGACTGCTTGCTAAAGCGGGCCAGCACCAGCGTGACGCGCAGGACCGCCACGGTCGTCGTCCCTTCGGCCTGTTCGGTCAGCAACAACAAAGGCGGCGGTGGCTGCGGAACTGCCGGTGCCAGGGCCGTCAGGCCCTGCTCGAACCGAGCCTGCAAGCTGGAATCCGACGCATCGAGGTAGCGCATGGCCGATTTGACATCCTTCCAACCGACGTATTCCATCAGCTCTTTGATGTCCCAGCCGCTGGCGCGGGCCCAGCCGGCAAAGCCGCGGCGCAAGGAGTGACTGCTGTATTCCTCGGGCGACTCGACACCGGCTTCGGCGAACAGGCTGCGCAGTAACGGAATCAAGCTGTCGGCATGCAGGCTTTCGGCGGCCACATTCCCCCAGCGGTCAATCTTGCGAAACACCGGGCCCTCGGTCAAACCGGCCAGGTCGATCCAGGCATTGAAGGCCGTCACCGGGCACAGGCGGGACAAAGCCGGGCATCTGAAAACGCGGCCCTGCAGCTGCCGGTCGCCTTTGCTGCGGCCCAGGTAGCAGGCCATGCCCTGGCCCGGCGTTACCTCGGTGTTCTCAACGCGCAGGTTGACCAGTTCGTCGGAGCGAAAGCCGCGCCAGAACCCCAGCAACATCAGGCTGCGGTTGCGGGTGTGGCGCAGCAAGGCCGGCCGGTCGCCGGACCGCTGGGCGTTGCTGATCGCGACATCGAGCCACTGATCGATCTGCTGGAGCACCGCCAGCTCCAGGGGGCGCGCGCGCTTTTCTGGCACAGCGTGAATCGAGCGAATGCCTTTGAGGACCTGGCGCACCAGGGGCGACTTGGTGGGATCAGGAAAGCCTTGATCGCTATGCCAGCGGGACAGCGCCGCCAGGCGCTGGCGCAGTGTGTTGATGGCCAGGGTGGGCGCGTGGTCGGCCAGGTAGCGGGCGATGGCATCGGCGGTGGAAGGCAGCAGGCCTTTCCATTCGATTTCAAAATGGCGGATGGCCGAAGCGTAGCTCCGGCGCGTGTTGTCGCGCTCGGCAGCCTCAATATACTGGGCAAGACGGGTCATGTCACTGTCGTTAAGGCGTGCTTCTTTGAGCGGTCTGAAGGCAAGGATACTGGACACCACAGCAAGCGGCGCCGGAGATTTTCAGCGAGAGTACACGATTTGGGATACATCTGGAACGTCTGGTCCGCTGCGCACCTAGTAATGGCATTTTTTGAAAGTCGACATGAGTACCCGAATAAATAAACGGCGGATTTACAGGCTGTTTTATCACCGCTTCCACGGTGAATTCCTCTGGAGATCGAAAGAGGAACAGGCTTGGCTCGATGTGGCCTCTGTTGGCCGGGAATTTGGTAGCCCGGACTATGAGCGCCTTCAAGTCCTGGATCTCTATGCTGCAGGGAAGATGAACCGCGAAGATGCCATGCGCATGCTTGGCGTCAACAGCCTACAAGCGCTGCAGCAACAGATCTTGGCAGCAGGCCTTAATGTCCCGGTGCGCTGAAATTAGCCAATCGTTCGAAGACAGCGACGGCATCGATGGCGGGAGTAATGACGACCGCTCTTCTGGATCGACTCACCCACAGATGTCATATCCTTGAGACTGGAAACGACAGCTACCGGTTCAAAAACAGCTCTGCAAAGACTCAGCCCAAAAAGGAGAAAACCAAGAACTTATCCACATCGTGAGCACCTTCTGCTCACAAAGAGTGTGGGTCAATATTCGATGGAAAACTCGGGTCAGACTTCAGTGGAATTCAACAGCATAAGTTGGTTCGCCGGGCGATCGACGTGCGCTTTCTATCACCTGTGCTACGTTACTAGCTTTTACTTTTGAACCTGCAACCAGCACCATCGGCATATCAACAACCAACGAGAGGGGAACGAAATCATTTTGTGTATAGGGGAGCTTTTGGTACAGACTTGGGTTCGTCGCCAAAGTGGATTCGGTAGTTAACAACAACGTATTTCCGTCTGGAGCGGCACGTGCAACAAATTCAGCTCCAACAATGGTGCTCGCGCCAGGCTTGTTGTCGACGATAACCGTTCTCTTAAGTCTTTCTTGCAGCGCAATACTAAGAAGACGAGCAACTCCATCCGCTGCTCCACCAGGAGGGTATGGCACGACAATCCTTAAAGGCTTCTGTTCTTGCAGCTGCGCCATACTCAGCATCGGAACACTCAACAATAGGACAATGTGCGCAGTAATCACACGGCGTAGAAATTCCGAGGTCATAGATGAACTCCAGACTTTGTGAATATCGAAAAAGGAAGGCGCAGAATGATGCGCAAAGCGCCGCCTTAGAAAATAGTTGGGCTGGCTGGAATCGTTTAGGTGCTCCCAGCCTGCGAGTTTCAATCTACGGTGGCACCAGTGTCTTTAACGACTTTGGCCCATTTAATATCATCTGCTTTCATCAACGTCGCCAATTCGCTTGGCGATGACGGCGAAACCTCTATATCGATTGTCGAAAGCGACTTTTTGACACCATCATCGGATAGCGCCCTCCTAACGTCGGCATTTATCTTTTGAATAATATTGGCCGGAGTTCCAACAGGAGCAACTAACCCAAGCCAAACCTCGCTGTCAAAGCCCGGCACGCCGGATTCCGCTACCGTAGGAATCTGTGGAAAAGCCGCTAAGCGCTTTGAGCCGGCGACGCCGAATGCTTTCAGCCCTCCCGCCCTAACCTGAGGAAGCACCGTATTAGAGACGCCGAACATAACGTCAACTTGTCCCCCAACCACATCAGTGACTGCAGGCACAGCTCCACGGTACGGAATATGGACCAAGTCGGTTCCGGTCATATTCTTGAACAATTCGGCACTGAGGTGATGAGGTGTACCAACTCCCGCCGAGGCATAAGTCATCTTGCCACCCCTAGACTTCGCTAGGGCGATGAGTTCTTTTACATTAGTCGCCTTTACGCTCGGATTTCCGACGAGAATAATTGGAGCAATTCCCATCTTCCCAACTGGCGCGAACTCCTTAAACGCGTCATAGCCCGCTTTCCCAGGCGTATACAAATGTGGATTAATGACAAAGCTATTTGCAACCACCAACAGCGTGTAACCGTCTGGAGCGGATTTAGCCACCTCTTTTGATCCAATATTACCTCCAGCCCCAGGACGGTTATCGACTACAACAGCTTGACCCCAATATTGCGCGAGCTTTTGTCCGACAACGCGCGCGATGACATCATTACTACCACCTGGTGTAAAAGGAACAACAATCCGTACTGGCTTTTCTGGAAACGCAGTTGTCTGCGCGTATGCATGTAGCGAGTGTGCCGAAGCGTAAGCCGCTACAACTAAAGCAAAGCGCTGTACTAATTTATTCAATGTGCAATTCATTTTTTGTCTCCAATTAATCGAATCAATTTAATGGGCTCACGGCGCTAGACTGCACCGCGCAACGTATCCACGATCACATCCGCATCATCCGCACTCTCACCACGCCATCCCACATGCCCATCTGGTCGGACAAGTACAAGCTTTCGTTCGTATACAGAAAGAACCTCTGGATCTTGGATGCTCACCACAGTCAAAGGCACTTCGCGCCTACCAAAGGCGTCAGTAATCTTTGATATCTCACTGCTGTCACTATTAGCTAACACAAGAAGCGTGAAGCTCTTACCAAAAAGATCTAGAGTGGAACGACCGTCCTGCAGCCAGACATGTGGTGCGCGGGAGCCAGGTCTGGATGAAGGTATGTATGTCGAATACTCATCGGCTGTGGGAGGACTCCCATCTGACACGCAGATGGGAGAGTTCTCGTAGCGATGTCCAATCTGCAAGCCCAACGACTCCCACTCAACGCGGGTGGATTCACGCAACCTAAGCCCTACCTTTGCCCTCGCCTGCGCGCCTAGCTCAGTATCGTCACAGACGGCAGAAGGATCAGGCGTGTCTAACCACGATTTGAAGTTGAATGTAGAAAATCCAATATTGCGCGCGGCAACAGGCTTGCGTTCGCTTTCGAAACTTGAAAGCAACTTTTTACCTCCCCAACCATTCAGTATCCCTTCCAGCTTCCAACCCAAGTCAAGCACTTCTTGCATGCCAGTGTTCATTCCCATGCCACCAGTCGGTGACATGGTGTGAAGCGAGTCCCCAGCCAACACAACACGCCCACTAACAAATCTTTCAGCCAACATTTCGCTGCGGGCCCATGGCTGTACAGAGTGGATTTGAAATTCAATGCTGTCGTCACCCAACGCGCGACGGACCCAAGAATTTGCATCGAACGATGCCAAATCCATCTTCTCTTGATTTCCTAATACGGTGAGCCGCCATATTTCGCTTCCGTCCACAACCGTAAGGTTGCCCCAGGTTCCTTCAGGTCCGACAAAAAGATATCGCTCCGCGGGGCCCATTCGGTGTTTAGACGTCAGGTTGGGCGCTGAAATTAGTATGTTTATCGAATAGCTCAATAACCTCCCCTGAAGTTCTATTCCGAGCTGTTTTCGAACATTACTTGTTGCACCATCTGCACCAATGAGAAACTGGGATTTGAAGATCAGTTCTTGTTTGGTGTCTAAATCCATAACTTTCGAGGTAACGCCGTCTCCACTTTGTTCAAAAGATTCGAGGCGGCGTCGAAACACAACACTGCTATTAGGCTGAGATTGCGCTTTCTCCGTCAACATTGGTTGCATCCAAAGTTGGGGGCATCGTTGCTTTTTTTCTGGGGTTTCTTTTGGCGTCGGTGTGTCCTGCATGCTTGGATAAAACTCCTTATCCAGCATGAACCCATTCAAAGACGTACAAAAGACCATCGACAACTCATAGTCGTCTGGAAATCCACAATGCCGGATGTTTTCGGCAAAGCCCCAGCGCCTAAACATCTCCATCGTCCGAACAGCGACCAATCCCGTGCGCGGATGCTCGAGGGTGCCATCGCCCTGATCGATTAGGGTATTTTTTATGCCTCGCCAGCCAAGCTCAATAGATAGAGCAAGTCCTACCGGTCCTGCTCCTACTATGAGGACAGGGGTTTCAATCACGTTACTCAACTTGCCTCCTAGGTTTCAAATCCCCGCCTTCTGCGGTAGATAGCTTGAGTTGCGATGATGGCTATAAGGTGCTACGCTGTCCAATGAATACCAGAGAACAACAATATCTCTAACGTGAATATCAATACTTTTGACCTTAATCTGCTGCGCGTTTTTTCCGCTATTTATACGGAGCGAAACGTCTCCCGAGCGGCTTTAAAGCTAGGCATGACCCAGCCGGCAATTAGCAACGCCCTTATTCGTCTCCGGCGTAGTTGTGACGATCCACTGTTCGTCAGAACAAGCAGGGCGATGGAACCGACGTCTACTGCAACCGAGATGTTTCCGCCCATCAAGCAAGTGCTGTCGATATTGAAAGAATCCTTTGACCAGCCTTCAAAGTTCGATCCACTTACCTCGCAGCGCAGGTTCAAACTCCTGATGTCCGATGCAGGTGAAACGGTAATTTTGGCCAAGCTCATGGCCGCCCTGTATTTACAGGCTCCTCGCGTCGAGGTGGAGGCGGTGCAGATGCCTCACTCCTCCTATGCTCAGGCGCTAGAGGACGGTTCAGTCGATTTGGCTTTCGGCAACCTGCCGTTTCTCAAAGCGGGTTTCTATCAGCAAAAGCTATTCTCCGATCCGTACCTTTGCATTGCAAGCAAGCACCATCCTTTAGTGAAAAAGAAGAGTTTGAAATTGAGCGATTTTCTTTCCGCTCCGCATATCCTTGTAACGTCGGGGAATGCGGATGCTTTGGTGGAGCAAGCTCTCACAAAAAAGCGCGTAAAGCGGAATATCCCGCTTAGGCTGTCCAATTACCATGTCGCAGTGGAAATCGTCAGTAAAACAGGTTTACTGGCTACGGTTCCATTGAAGGTAGTGACGCCAGCAGTTCAAGCATTGGCACTACCGTTTTCAATTCAGCCGGCAGAGGTCAGGCAGTTTTGGCATCGCCGTGCCCACCACGATGTTGCAAATAAATGGCTAAGAAATCTTTTGGCATTGATGTTTGAAATCTCCGCCGACAAAGCATCTCTATAGCCCTCAGCTCGTTTGTGCGCCCATGAAGCGCGCACGTGGCCTTAGCATTGTGCCGGTAAGACGCTGTTCTGTCGCATGGGCTATCCAGCCAGCCGTTCTGCCAAGCGTGTGTATGAAAGCACCGCTGCCCAGCGGGAGGCCCAAAATATAACTTGTGAATACCAGTGCAGCAAAAATATTTGGGTATTGCCCTGTGGCGTTGGCATCGCCCAAAATGTTCCACAACCTGTAGGCATCTGGCGGCTGCGGCGTGAATTGTCGCGCCAACTCTAGAAGTACTGTTGCCCTAGGATCTTTGTCATAAAGAGGATGGCCAAAACACGGTAGCGCGGACGTGAACTTTGGGCTGTCGCCTCCAGGTTTTGTGGTGACTTCGGCAACCAGTCGCTCAACCTCTAAAGTTCCCCCAACTTGCATAGGGCCCGACTGTACTGAAAGTCCGGCAGCGACGCATGCAAATAAGTCGGCGCCGGTGGACGCACAGATTCTCACCGCAAAGGTAGGAGCCGACAATTCGTGCTCAGCCGAAAGCACAAGTGCAGCGTCTAGCAGTTGTATTGCCTGCTCGGTCGTCTCAATCGCAAATCCCCGAGCCAAACAATGCGCTATAGACTCTCCAGACGTTGGCTCCGAAAATTTTTGCTGCGGACCAAGAAGCCCAGCTGCACCGGCAAATAATTGGATCAGCGCCCTTGCGTTTGCACTCACGTCCGGTGCGTCCGGGTCATTAATGCCCAATTCCATTGCACTCAGTCCAGCGGCAATGAATGCTAATTGCCGTAGCGGTGAAGTTTGAGCGTAATAGCTCGAATTCTTCTCAAGAATGGCGCCAATGTTCAGCGATGCAAGGGGTTGAGGCCACGCGACGTTGCGAGTTCGCGGCAATCCCGTCCATAGGAGTTCAGCCACAAACTCGAACGACCTCTTTTGGGCAACAAGATCCAAGGCAAGATGTCCTCGATACCTTGGCCCGCGAGCCGTTATCTCGCTAATCCATGTTTGAACTATTGGCTCACCGTATCTCAGTGATTGAGACACAGTTGGTACGCCAGTTCTCGCCGCTGCGCGTGTGCGCAATTTTTCAACGTCCGCCTTTCGATAAAGTTTGGTTTTTGTGCCCTGCTTCTGCTGAGACTTGATCAAACCCCTACTGACGTAGGTATAAAAGGTTTCGCGCCGGACACCCAGAACCGATAGGGCTTCGGTGCTAGTGATGTACTGAACATCGTTAACTTCACGCCTCTTCCCTACCTGTTTATTTGACATCGCTTTGGGTGTCGGAAGTTGCTTGGTGCTGTTTTCCATCTGGTCGTCTTCCTGAGTTCCACCGTAGGTCGATTTGAAAGTCGATCTATACAGCGATCGACATGAAAGATAGCATTTATACCCTTAGCAGGCCCCAACGGGCATCTTTCAATCAACTTCTGAAAAAAAGGACCCCCGATGCAAACGGCAGAACACCAGCTCCATGACCTCCGGCCAAAATTTAAGAACACTCAACAGAAGCTTCTCACCGCACGCCATTTGCCAGGAGAGGTCTATAGCTCTCCTGAAATATATGCACTTGAAAAAGAAAAAATTTTTATGAAGTACTGGCTCTCTGTGGGCCGGGCAGAAGAACTTCCAAACGTTGGCGATTACTTCACTTTCAAAGTGATGAATGAATCCATCGTTGTATCGCGACCAACCCCCGACAAGATCGTGGCGTATATGAACCAATGCTTACACCGAGGTGTAGAAGTTGCCGAAGGAAGCGGTAACGCGAAGGAGTTCAGCTGCCCTTACCACGCATGGCTTTACGACGTAGGCGGAAACCTGGTCCTTGCGCCAGGCATGAAAGCTTCGGAAGTCGATCTGAAAAACTGCAGCATGCGACAGCTCAAACTGCATATCTGGCGGGGCTGGATTTTTGTCAATTTTTCTGCAGACCCGATACCATTCGAAGAATTTATTGCTCCGCAAGAAGAAAGCTTGTGGTGGTTTAAAACAGACGATTGCAAGTTGGCAGGAAAGGTTGTGATCGATGTGAAGTGCAACTGGAAATTTCTAGCAGAAAATCTGATTGACATTTATCACGTCGGTGTTATTCATAAAAGTACTTTTGGCGGGTTTGTTAAGGGGGAGCAGTTGAAGTTCCATCTCGAACCGAATGGGGCGTGGCACACGAGTTATGAAGCCCGCCCCCACTCCAAGAGCGGAGTTCAAGTATTCCCTACGTTACCTTGGGCTGAAGATAAGCCTTCTGGCATTGCTTGCAAGGCAGGCATCTACCCAAATCTGAACCTTTCTATGCGCGCAGACAGCGTTCGCATGTGGCACATATGGCCTATTTCTCCCAGCGAAACTAGGATTGTTTGCTATTTGCTTTTTCCGGAAGCGGCATTCTCAATTCCAAATTACGAAGCGGAAATGGAAAAGTACCGCAGCTTTGTCACCCAGATCATCGCGGAAGATTCGGTGATGGTTGAATCACTTCAAAACTCAGCAAGTTCCAAGTTCTTCGTTCCGGGGCCAATGTCACCCCTGGAGGAAGCTCTGTACCACATGGAAAATCACTACATTGACGTGATGACCACTGAATAACCATTGAAATGAACAACGACTGGATTAAAGCAGCAGAGGTCTCAGAAGTTGAATCAGATGGCACGTTTGGCGTTGAGCTTGGCGGGCAAGAGATTTGCCTGTACAAGCTCGACGATGGCATCTACGCGACTGACGGCAAATGCACACATGGGGACGCCTACCTAGCTCAGGGATTTATTGTGGAAGGATCTTTGATCGAGTGCCCGCTCCATGAGGGAACGTTCGACATTAAGACTGGTGCCCCAACAGGAGCACCGTGCAGCGTCGCACTGAAATGTCACAAAGTTAAGGTCACCGATGGCGTTATCTACATTCATCTTGACCGCTGAGCTTTGATATGAAAATTGTGATCGTCGGCGCAGGCCAAGCAGGCGGCTGGGTGGCGCGCACGCTACGTGACCGCTCGTTTCAAGGCGAGGTTGTACTGCTTGGCGCGGAGACGCTTCCGCCTTACGAACGTCCATCCCTTTCCAAACAACTACTTTCAGGAAAAGAAAACAAGCCACCATTCATTTTTGGCGATACCGAGTTGGATGCGGCACGAATCGATTTCCATGCAAATTGCATCGTTAAAAAAATCAATCGCGACGACAGGTATGTGGAATGTGCTAACGGTCTTCAATTTTCATATGACCGCCTGGTATTAGCAACGGGAGGAAGAGCGCGAGTTCCTGCGATTCCCGGAATCGATTTACCGGGCGTCTATACGCTCCGCACCGTAGAGGATAGTGCCAATATTTTCTCCCAGATTGCAATCGGGCGGAGGATGCTCGTTATAGGAGGAGGCTGGATCGGTCTTGAAGTAGCAGCTACAGCACGGGCAAAGGGAATGGAAGTTACAGTAGTTGAAGCCGGGGATAGACTCTGCGCGCGCTCAATTCCATCAGAGATTTCTGAATTTTTGTTGCAGAAGCATTCAGCGGCGGGTGTTTCAATTCATTTCAACACGTCAATCAATAGCATTGAACGCGAAAGCAACACGCTGATGGCAAATATTGGCGACGCTAGATTGCTTGCAGACATCATTGTTGTTGGAGTAGGCCTAATCCCAAACTCCGAATTAGCAAAAGACGCAGGATTGGCACTCGATAACGGCATCGTAGTGGATGAACGTGGTCAGACTTCCGACGCAGTTATTTATGCGGCCGGAGATATTACAAATCATCCGAATAATTGGATTGGCAAACGCGTACGCCTAGAGTCTTGGGCTAACGCTCAGAATCAAGGCATCGCGGTTGGCAGAGTGCTAAGCGGAGAAGAATTTGCTTACGATGAAATTCCTTGGTTCTGGTCTGATCAATATGACACCAACCTTCAAGTTATAGGAATACCACAACCTGAATGCGTAAATGTTTTCCGAGGCTCGGTCCACGATCCGGCATTTACGGTATTTCAGTTTCTCGGCGACCGTCTAGAAGCAGCAATAGCAATAAACAATCCAAGGGACATCAAACTCGCTAAGCGTTGGATGAAGGCGGGAAAATTTCCGCCAGTTTTTGCACTGGCTGACACGCAGACTAGGCTTGACAAGTTCTAATTGAGTGGGCTGGAGCCTAAGCTCTGCCGCTTGGTCGAAGACAACTTCGACCAAGCGTTGCTAAATTTTCACAGCCCATCAGAGCGAGCGTCCTCTCCACTGGGATTCCCCTGAAATAACGGACACTTTCTTAAACGCTGAAAGAGCGAGGAGAGTGAGAAATGGGAAATACCCGAAGAAAGTTTGGAGCCGAATTCAAGCGCGAAGCGGTCAGGCAAGCCTTGCAGCCGGGCAACGCAGTTGCCACTATTGCGCAGGATTTAGGCGTCCACGAAAGTGTGCTGCGTCGCTGGCTCAAGGAATACGGCTCAGGGCCGGCAGACAAAGCCACTGAACGACCTTTGAAGAACGCACAGACCCAGGAGATCGATCGGCTCAAACGCGAGCTGGTCCGGGTCAAGATGGAGCGCGACATCATAAAAAAAGCGCTCGGCTACTTCGCGAAAGACCCGTCGTGAAGTACGGCTTCATTGCCCGGCACCGTACGGTGTGGCCGGTCAGGGTGATGTGCCGGGTGATAAGCGTCTCAGCCAGTGGGTATTACGACTGGGCGGCGCGTTCGCCCAGCCAGCGCAGCCAAGCCAACGCACATCTGACGACACGCATCCGCGAGAGCTTTGCGGCCAGTGACCGTACGTACGGCTCACCCCGCGTCTGGCGCGATCTTCAGGACTGGGGCGAGGCCTGCTCAGAGAACCGGGTGGCCCGCCTGATGCAGGCTGCCCAGCTAAAGGCACGCAGCAAACGCAGACGGCTGCCCGGGGATACCGGTCAACGTCCTGGGCACAGCATTGCGGCCAATATCCTGGACCGGCAGTTTGAGGCAGCCGAGCCCAATCAACGCTGGGTAGCTGACTTCACCTACGTCTGGACGGCTGAGGGCTGGCTGTATGTGGCGGTGGTGCTGGACTTGTACTCTCGCCGTGCAGTGGGCTGGTCCATGAGTTCGAGCATGACGGCCCAGTTGGTGATTGATGCCTTGATGATGGCGCTGTGGAGAAGGGGCAAGCCCACATCGTTGATGCATCACTCCGATCAGGGCAGCCAATACACCAGCGAAGACTTCCAGCGCCTGCTGGCCGATCAGGGCATCACCTGCAGCATGAGTCGCCGGGGCGAGTGCTGGGACAATGCGGCGATGGAGAGCTTCTTCTCGACGCTGAAGATTGAAAGAGTGTTTCGCTCCAGGTACAAGACCCGGGACGACGCCCGTGCAGATATCTTTGACTACATTGAGCGGTTCTACAACCCCCGGCGTCGGCATTCGACGCTCAATGGATTGAGCCCGGTAGAGTTTGAAGAACGCTACGCAAGCTTAACTGTGTGTCCGTGATATTGAGGGGAGTCGTACTTTTTGTGCAAATCGGTGCGTTTAAGATCGAAAACTTGAATCAAATCAAAGGCTTATGCAGGAACACTTGGCGTGTCACCGTGCTTTCGTCAAGTGCTTGTTTTGCAACGGCTTTTTCTTGCCATCCGCACCGATTTGCACAAAAAGCACGATTACCCCGTTGCCCAAAGTCAATTCGTCTGCGGACGTCGCCCGGCTTTCAAATTACCTTGATGCGCTTGAGGTTCGCGAAGGTGTGGCGCAGGGCGCCATTGCCATCATGCCGGTAGCAACCGAAACGCCGCAGTCCCTGTTTTCGCTGGGGTCCTATGAAGCCTGCAGCCCGCGTCTGGCGGCCCTGACCTGGGGTGCGGAGGATATTGCTGCCGCCCTTGGTGCCAGCACCAACCGTGGCCCGGACGGCGAGTACGACTCCGTCTATACGCTGGCGCGTTCGCTGTGCCTAGCCGGTGCAGTGGCTGCGGGTGTGCAGCCGATAGACACCATATGGGCTGATTTTTCGGATGAGCCAGGTCTTGTCAGGGATTCGAAGCTCGCAAGGCAACGCGGGTTCACCGGCAAGATTGCCATTCACCCCAACCAGGTGGCCGCCATCAACGCGGCCTTCACGCCGGGTGATGACGAACTTGCCTGGTCGCGCAAGGTCATTGAGATTTTTGAAAGCAATCCCGGAATGGGGACGGTGGGTCTTGAAGGCAAGATGCTCGACATGCCGCATTTGAAGCAGGCCAGGCGCGTGCTTGAACTGGCTCAACGCTTTCGCGCCTGATACCCGGCATTGGGCCAGATGATCTGGCGGCCCGTTCTTTTTGATGTGGCTGGACGTCGACCCTGGACGTTCAGCCAGGTATCGAGGTGCGGGCTGTGTCGGCGCGAAAATGTCATGCAGCGCCACTCAGTAAGACTTCGGAAGCTGCAGTACCTTTTCTGCAATAAACGACAGGATGAGTTGCGGTGATACAGGCGCAATGCGTGGCAGCATCGACTCGCGGAAATAACGCTCGACGTGGTATTCCTTCGCATAGCCCATGCCGCCGTGCGTAAGTACGGCGGTTTCGCAGGACCGGTAGCCTGCCTCGGCGCAAAAGAATTTCGCGGCGTTGGCTTCTGCGCCGCAGGGGCGGCCCTGGTCGTAGAGCCAGGCGGCACGTTGATAGAGCAGGGTGCCTGCCTCCAGATCCACCCAGCGCTCCGCGAGAGGGTGCTGTATGCCCTGGTTTTTCCCGATGGGCCGGTCAAAGACGATGCGTTCGCCGGCATACCGTGCGGCGCGCTTGAGAGCGACCCGGCCGAGCCCGGTGGCCTCGGCAGCCAACAGCACACGCTCGGGGTTCAGCCCGTGCAGGATGTATTCAAAACCCCGGCCTTCTTCGCCAATGCGGTCTTCGACGGGAATCTCCAGTCCGTCAATAAACAACTGGTTGGAATCAACCGCCTTGCGGCCAAGCTTTTCAATTTCACGGATTTCAATTTTGGCGCGGTCAAGGTCGGTATAAAAAAGGCTCAGGCCATGCGTGGGTGATTTGACCTCTTCTATTGGGGTCGTGCGGGCAAGCAGCAGTATCTTGTGCGCAACCTGCGCGGTTGAAATCCATATTTTTTGACCGTTGACGATGTATTTGTCGCCCTTGCGCACCGCCATGGTTTTGAGCTTGAGTGTGTTCAGGCCGGTGTTGGGTTCCGTCACGCCGAAGCACGCCTTGACTTCGCCCTTGATGATGGGCGGTAACCAGCGTGCTTTCTGCTCTTCATTGCCGTGCATGACGACCGGGTGGAGCCCAAATACATTCATGTGAATGGCCGATGCCCCGGATAGTCCTGCGCCAGAACCCGAAACAGCCTCCATCATCACGCAGGCTTCGGAAATTCCCAGTCCGGCGCCGCCATACTCGGTGGGCATCGCGATGCCTAGCCAGCCGGCCTTTGCTATGGCGCTGTAGAAGTCCTCCGGAAAGCCGCCTTCGCGGTCCTTTCGTAGCCAGTAGTCGTCGTCGAAATCGTTGCATACCTCACTGATGGCATTCCTGATTGCGAGCTGGTCTTCACTGATGTCGAAATTCATGGGTGCTCCGGTGGAGGTGTCTGGTTGGCGTAAATGTTTACATATTATATGCAAGCAAACTATATAGATAAACCGCGAAATGAGCAGGTTCTAAGCTGGTGGTTTTTGGGTGAACCCTAGCTGGAAAACTGCGCCCGGCACAGTGAATACCCGCAACCTGCGCCGGGGTGGGATCGGTCGCCTAGTTGAATGGCAACTCGTCTTTGATGGCAAGCAGGTTCTTCTTGACCAGGGTGAGCATGTCGACCAGCGCGTGGCGCGGAGCAGTATCGAGGCCAGCGAGTATGCGCTCGCTCATTTCGTGGCTTTTCGAACGCATTTCCGTGATGATCTGCGTCCCTTTTGATGTCAGGTAAATGCGCTTGACGCGCCTGTCGTTGTCGTCGGCACGGCGCTCAATGAATTTCGAGACTTCCAGCCGGTCAATCAAACCGCCCAACGCGGCTTTGCCGATGTCCAGGACATTCGCCAGATCGCTCTGGATCATGCCGTCGTGGCGTGACAAGTGAGCAAGAATCCACCACTGCGAACGCGTCATCGCCATGGGCTTCATGAACTCGTCAAAGACGCTGCGCCTCAAGCGGGACACATCGTGCATCAAAAACCCGAGGCGGCTGTCCCAGTTGTCAGCCTCGGTGGGTTTGGCCCTGGACTTTGCGGGCGCTGCAGCTTTGGGAGGTTTCTGTTTTACGGCCGGTTTGGCAGGTTTTTTGGGCATGTCGCATTTTCTCCCTGTCGTCATGTCGTGCCGGTTGTTCCGGCCGCAAGATTGTGTGAATATTTTTATTTTACGCTAGCATCCGTTTTTCCACGCCAGCCGGCATGGCTTCAGGCAGGATCCCACGAGGTAGCGAGGAGCGGGGGCCTGCGACACAATAGGCTCATGCGAAAACATCTCTCGGAAACCACCGGTCTTCAGCGCCTGGCTTATGGCTTGTCGGGTGGTGTGCTTGCTGCCCTGACGCCACTGCCCACGGGGTGGGCATTTCGCGGGCTGCTGGGATGGTGTGTAGGGGTGTGCATTTACCTGGCGCTGGCGTGGTGGCTCTGCGTACGCTTTGATGCGAAGCGGACACGTGCGCGCGCACAGGCGCAGGACGAACCCAGTTCCGTGCTTTTTCTTGTATTGCTGCTGGCAACCATGGCCTGCGTAGCCGCCATCACTGTGCTCATGCAGCAAAGCCGCGGCCTGTCGGGCCTGGAACGGGGCTTCAACATTGGCCTGTCCGTGTTTGCATTGGCGCTGTCCTGGCTATTCATCCAGACCATCTTTACCTTCAGGTACGCGCACCGTTATTACCAGGAAGAGCAGCAGGGCGAGCCCGATGGCCCGGGCCTGGAGTTTCCCGGCGGACTGGACCCGGACTATTTCGACTTCCTGTATTACTCACACGTTGTCGGCATGACTTCGCAAGTGTCCGACGTACAGGTGACGTCACGCGAAATGCGCCGCCTGACATTGCTGCACGGCGTGCTGTCATTTGCCTTCAACATGCTCATCGTGGCATTGAGCATCAACGTGGTGGCGGGACTGCTGCAATAGCGGCAAGCAAGCGCGTCGCTTATCGCCGCGCTGCCTTTTCGCGCCCGGTTTGCTCATACCTGGCTTCAGGGCCGGACGGCGGAAGGACGCTCAGGAACAACTCGGCGATAAGCCTTCGCAGCCAGCGGTTGGCTACATCATGATGATTGCGCTGGTGCCAGAACTGCTTGATCTCAAAGCGGGGTGTCTGTATCGGCAATTGCAGCAATTTGACCTTGGGCATGGGGCGGATGTAGGTCATTACCGAGCCGGGCACGGTTGCCAGCAGGTCGGTTTGCTGGACTATCTCGGGCACCACCATGAAGTGCGGAACACGCAGGGCGATGCGGCGGCTTAAACCCTGGTCGGCCAGGTAGCGTTCGATAAACGTGGTGGTCGATGATTGCAGCGATACCGTGCTGTAACGCGATCCAGCCGGTTCGATCAGTACGTGCGACTCCTGTGAAAACTGCTCCAGGGACAGGCTGGCACCTACGCGCGGGTGCCCTTTCCGGGCGATGCAGATATAGGAATCCTCAAAAAGACGTTGCTGGTAGAAACCGGCCTTTAATGCCGGCAGGAAGCCGATAGCCAGGTCCGCCTCGCCCGATACAAAGGCGTCGTGGTAAGACTCGCGGGGCAGTTGCAGAACCCGCAGGTTGACATCGGGCGCTTCAGCCTTGAGTTTTGTAATGAGGCGCGGCAGGTAAACCATCTCGCCAATGTCGCTCATCAATATCTGAAAGGTGCGGTTACAGGTTGCGGGGTTGAACACCGCGGCCCCGTCCAGTGCTCCGTGAAGCAATGCAAGGCCATCCCTCACGGCGCCCGCGATCTGCTGCGCGAAAGGGGTTGGCTCCATGCCCGAAGGCACGCGCACAAAAAGCGGGTCACTGGAGATCTTTCGCAGGCGTGCCAACGCATGGCTCATGGAAGGTTGCGACAGTCCCAGCCTGAAGCCCGCGCGGGTCAGGTTGCCATCCTGCATCAACGCGTCGAAGGCCAGCAGCAGGTTCAAGTCAACTTTTCTGATGTCCACCGTTTGTCTCCATGCCGGGCGGCGATGCCTGGCATTATTCATTTTTCTAATCTAACAAATGCCAACCATCGATTGTATTGATTGACGGCCGGTGTTACCTTCGCGCCATTCACAGAGCAGGAGACAACAGGCTATGGCCCGTACGCGTAAAGCGCTCAAGTCCGATATGGGCTGGAGCAATAAAACCAGCATCACCGTCAAAGGGCTTGACCTTTGCGACGATGTCCTTGGCAAGCTCAACCTTGGCGACTTCGCCTTCCTCGAGATAAAAGGCCGCACGCCAACATCGCGGGAATCCTTGATCTTCAACGCCATGCTGGCCACCCTGGTTGAGCACGGCATGACGCCGATGGTGATAGCTGCCCGTCTGACCTACCTCGGCGCGCCGGAATCACTCCAGGGCGCTGTGGCGTCGGGCATCCTTGGCATGGGGTCCACCTTCGCTGGTACGGCTGAAGGTTCAGCGCGTTTGCTGCAAGAGGCGATCAAACCAGAGACCACCTCCGCCGAACTGCCGGCACTGGCTGAGGCTATTGTGGCCAGGCATGTGGCGTCGAAAATGCCCATACCGGGCATAGGCCATCCGCTTCACAAACCTGTCGACCCGCGTACACCGCGCCTTTTCCAGCTTGCGAGGGAAAGCGGCGTGAGCGGCAGGTATGTCGAGCTCATGACCCTGATTGCGTCAGTTGCCGAGCTTGCCTTCAACAAGCCCGGCCAGTTGCCGGTCAATGCAACCGGTGCCATAGGCGCGCTTTCCTCTGAACTTGAAATCCCCTGGAAGCTTTGCCGCGGCCTGGCTGTGATTGGCCGGACCATAGGCATCGTCGGTCATCTCGCCGAGGAGTTACGCAACCCGATTGCGCGCGAGGTATGGGAGCGCACCGAGGAAGAGTCCAGTGAGCACAACAGGGCCTGACACGGAAGACGAATGCAAAACCTCGGACTAACTGAAGAGCAACGCCTGATACGGGACAACGTGCGTGCACTTGCACGCGAGAAATTCGCGCCCGGTGCGGCTGCTGCCGACCGGCAATACAAGCCGCCGATCGAAAATTTAAAGATTCTTGTAGATCATGGCTACACCGGCATGTTCATGCCGGAGGAATATGGCGGGTCTGGCCTGGGCCTGATGGAAAACGTGCTGGTTGTCGAGCAGATTGCACGCTATTGCGCCAACACGGCCATGCTGTTTTCCTGCACCGACGGCGCCACGCCGCGCGCCATCCTCGGCATAGGTTCTGAAGACCACAAGGCCAAATACCTTGCGCGCATCGTCAAGGGCGAGTTGCTCACGGCCTGGAGCATGTCCGAACCGAATGCCGGTTCAGACGTCGGTAACGTCCAGACCAAGGCGGTGCGTGAGGGTGATGAGCTCATCATCAACGGCAGCAAGCTTTGGTGCACTGCCGCCCAGGTTTCAGACCTCTTTCTTGTCCTGGTGCGCCTGGATGCGGCCCCTGGCATGCGCGGCGTAGGCGCTGTGTTGGTGGAGCGCGATACACCCGGCTTCACCATAGGCAAGCACCTGGACCTGCTCGGTCTGCGCGGTACCGGTATGGCGGAACTGGTGTTCGATAACTGCCGTATTCCGGCGGGTAATCTTTTCCTCGAGGCGGGCCGCATGCGCGAACTTCTGGGCGTGCTTGACGCGGACCGCATCAGCGGCAATCCGCCGGTTTGCCTGGGCATCGCACAGTCGGCATTTGAAAATGTCGTGGCCCATGTGAAGGAGCGCCAGCAATTCGGCAAGCCGTTGGCCGATAACCAGGGGCTGCAATGGAAGCTTGCCGAAATGGCGATGGATATTGAAGCAGCGCGGGCTTTGCTCTACCGCGCCGCAGCGCGTGTTGATGAAGGTCATCCCAGCATCGTGGACACGTCGATCACCAAGGCCTACGTCAATCAGATGGCTGTGCGTGTGACCAACGAAGCCATGCAGCTTGCGGGTGCCTGCGGGTTGTCGGAAGAGTACCCCTACGAACGTTATTTCCGTGACGCTCGTGGCATGTCCATTGGCTACGGAACTGTGGAGATCCATCGTTCATCCATAGCGCGAGAAATCATCTCCGGCCGCTACACCGCCTGACGGCGCCTTAAACCAAGACAAGAGAAATCATGCCAACAAGAAACGATCAAATCATTACGCCCGACGGAAGTTTTGGCGCCTACATCAGCGTTCCGGACAAGCCTAACGGGCACGCTGTCGTGGTTGTGCAGGAAATATTCGGCGTGACACCGCACATTCGCGAAGTGACCGACCGTTATGCGCGTGAGGGTTACCTTGCGGTGGCGCCGGACCTGTTCTGGCGCGTTGAGCCCGGCTTGTCGCTCACCCATTCAAAAGAGGATATGCAGCGCGCTTTTTCAATTGTTGGGCAGTTCAGCGAAGAGCTCGGCGTCCTGGATATCGGTCACGCCGCAGCCTACGCCAAAGCGCAGCCGGGCATTACCGGCGGGGTAGCCGTGGTCGGGATGTGCCTGGGCGGCAAGTTGGCCTACCTTGCGGCTGCAAGATTACCGGTGGATGCGTGCATCGCGTTTTATGGCGTAGGGATTGAAAAGGATCTGGCCGAGGCTGGCGGTATTACTGCCCCGCTGCTCATGTTCTTTGGCGGCAAGGACAAGTACGTGTCTGCGCCCGTACGCCATGACATAAAAAAGGCGGTCTCCGGCAACGCGAAGGTGGCTATCCGTGTCTACGAAGAGGCAGACCATGGGTTTTACACCCGAGGCGAACCGGATGTCATCAAGTCGGCGCATGCCGAAGCAAAGGATTTCCTGAGTAAAAACCTGCCGCATGGCGCGGGGGCTGCATGACGCTATCGTTTGAAGACCTGCAGGTCGGTCAGCGCTGGGAGAGCACCGGCCGGACACTGACGGACGCGGACCTGACCATTGCCTGCATGACCAGCGGCGACTGGCACCCGATTCACGCCGATGCGGAATTTTCAAAAAACTCCGTTGCGAAGCAGCGCATATTCCAGGGCACTTATGGCTTGCACGTCGCCATGGCGCTGGCCACCCGCTTTCCTGAATTGGGCGACAAGGTTATCGGTGCGCTGGGACTCAGTGAGTGGCGCTTCAGTGCACCGCTGTTCGTCGGCGATACGGTTCACGTTGAAGTGGAAATCGCTTCAAAAAGACTGACTTCGCGTGCGGGGCGTGGCCTCGTCGAGCGCCGGATCACACTTAAAAAATCCGATGGCAGCGTTGCTCAGGAAGGCGTCGCCACCATGATGATGCATTGCGGGAGTGCGCAGCCATGATTCTCGGTGACGTCATCGAGCGCAATGCGCAGTGTTATGCCGATCACCCGGCCGTGCTGTTTGAAGGGCGAAGCATTACCCATGCCGAGTTTTACAGGCGCGTCAAAAAGCTCGTTAATGCCCTTGCAGCGTTGGGCCACCGCTCCCAGGACAGACTGGCCGTGCTTTCACGCAACTGCCCCGAGTACCTTGAGGTTTATGGCGCCGCTTCCCTTGGCGGCTTTGTAGGGCTTGGCCTGAATTACAGACTCTCGGCGAAAGAGCAGGCGGGCATCCTCGTGGATGCGCAGCCGGCAGTGTTCTTCTTTGAGCAGGAATACGCGGAGCGCGCGCAGGAGCTGCGACAACACCTTCCCGGAAATGTTGATTTCGTCTGCCTGGACGGCGCCGTGGCTGGTGCGCTTGACTACGAGACACTTGTGGCCGGAGGCTCTGAAGGCGCGCTGGCGTTTCGCGCAAAAGAGGACGACACGGTATTGCTGATTTATACAAGCGGCACAACCGGCGTACCCAAGGGCGTGATGCTGGGCAATGAAGGGCAGTTCGAGCAGGCACGGACGCAGGCGCTGTCACATGCAGCCGCGCAGACCGACCGCATGCTGATCGTGATGCCTTTCTATCACATAGGGGGTCCGACGGAGCTGCTTTCCTACCTGGTCGCGGGCGCCACGATTGTGCTGCACCGTACCTTTGATGCGGCCACAATACTGCAGAGCATTCAGGCATTGCGCGTCACCTCCGCGCATCTTGCGCCGACCATGATCACGATGATGCTGGAGGTGCAGGAAAAAACACCTTACGACCTGTCTTCCCTGCACACGGTCTGTTATGCATCCGCACCCATGTCGGTGGCCCTGTCAATACGTGCGCGGGCGGTTTTCGGTCCCATCTTCATGCAAATTTACGGCATGACCGAAGCTGGCCTGGGCACCACCCTGCTCAAGCACCAGCACATCCTGGAAGGCACGCCTGCGCAAACAAAGCGCCTGGCATCCGCCGGCCAGGCTTATCTTGGCACGGACCTGAAAATCCTGGCCGACGACGGAAGCGAATGCGCCGCAAGCGAAGTGGGCGAGGTGTGTATGCGGTCGATATCAGTGATGCAGGGTTACTGGCAAAAGCCGGAAGCAACAGCGGACGCGGTCAAGTCCGGCTATCTGCACACCGGTGACATGGGTTACCTTGACGAGGAAAATTTCCTCTTCATCGTTGACCGAAAAAAGGACATGATCATTTCGGGTGGGGAGAACATCTATTCGCGCGAAGTGGAAGAAGCCTTGCTCATGCATGCAGCGGTGTCAGAGGTCGCCGTGATTGGCGCCCCGGACGAAAAATGGGGTGAATCGGTCGCCGCGATAGTGGTGCTAAGGCCGGGCAAGCAGGCCACGGCCGACGAACTCTCGGAGCATTGCAGGACGCTCATCGCAGCCTACAAGCGGCCCAAGATCGTGCAGTTCGTTGAAATCATGCCGCGCATCCCCAGTACCAACAAGATCGACAAGCGTGCGCTCAGGGCGCCTTTTTGGGCCGGGCAGGGCAGGCAGGTGTCCTAGGCACCTGTCTGCAGGGCGAGGGCAGAAATGACCAGAAACACAAACAAGGAGACAAGACATGAGAGTTTTGAAAGCACTGATTCCGGTGATCGCATTGGCTGGAGTTTTTTTTGCAGATTACGCCAGCGCCCAGTCATTCCCGTCGAAGCCGGTAAAAATCATTGTGCCGTTCACCGCAGGAGGCCTCGCGGATGCACTGGCGCGCGGCATTGCGCAGGAGCTCGGGCGTGAATGGCCGCAACCTGTCGTGGTTGAAAACAAGCCAGGCGCCAACACCATCATTGCTGCGGAAGCGACCGCCAAAGCGCCGGCCGATGGCTACACCTTGTTGATGGCCAATGACCCGACGCTGTCTTCTAACCAGTATCTGTATTCAAAGCTGCCATATGACCCGGTGAAGGATTTCATACCGGTCATCAATGTCGCTGAAACCCTGCAACTGCTGGTGGCTGGGCCGGCTTTTTCCGGCAAGACGCTGGCCGACGTGATTGCAGTGGCGAAAGCAAAACCCGGCGAGGTCAGCTACGGGACCTACGGCGCCGGCAGTAAGGCGCATATCGACACGGAAGCGTTTGCGCGCCAGGCCGGCATCAAGCTTCTGCATGTGCCTTACAAGGGCGTAGCTGACGTTGTACCCGCGCTGTTGGGCAGCCAGATTCAAATTGCGATTGCCGGTGTGCCACCCGTTTTGCCACTGGTGCAGAGCGGGCAGTTGCGTGCCATTGCCATTGCTTCGCCGAAACGATCAGCCGTGTTGCCCAATGTCCCGACATTTACCGAAGCGGGTCTGAAAGACTTCAACGCCAGTGCATGGTTCGGCCTGGTGGCTCCGGCAGGCACGCCTCGCGCCATCGTGGAAAAAATTGCGGCTGATGTTTCAAAAATCATCGTGCGGCCCGAGTTCCAGAAAAAATATATATCGGGCGTAGGGCTTGAACTGCTCAACCAGGGTCCTGGCCAGTTTGCGGAATTCCTGCAAAAAGACAGGGCCGCCTATGCGGTGCATATCAAGAACATCAATGTGAAGCTGGATTAAAAAAAAGGAGACAGGTATGCGTTTATTTTTCAGAAAAGCGTTCATCGCCGCCATTTTTATAGGCTTTGCCGGGAGTGCGCTGGCGCAGGCAGGTGCATGGCCGTCGCGGCCGGTAAGAGTCATCGTTCCGTTCGCACCCGGTGGCACGGTGGATATTGTTTCCAGGCTGCTTGCTGACCGTCTCGGCACCTTGCTCGGCCAGCCCTTTATTGTCGACAACAAGCCTGGCGCCGGCGGCAATCTGGGAACCGAGATGGTGGTTCGCGCCCCGAACGACGGCTACACCCTGCTGATTAGCGGTGCGCCGACGCACTCCATCAACCCCCATCTCTATAAGAACCTGTCTTACGACCCGATTGCCGACATGGCTTCGGTCGCGCTTATAGGCACAGCGCCCAATCTCCTCATCGTCAACCCGCAGTTGCCTGTCAAATCTGTGCAGGAACTGGTGGCGCTGGCGCGCAGCAAGCCGGGAACCATCAGCTTTTCTTCTGCGGGCAACGGTACCAGCGGCCACCTGGCGGGTGAGCTTTTTCGCCGCCAGGCCAATGTGGACATCCAGCATGTCCCTTACAAAGGCCAGGCTGATGCCATTACGGCTGTCATCCGCGGCGACGTGGCGTTTGCTTTCGTGACCGTCGCCGGCACGCTGCAGCAGGTGAAGGCAGGGCGCCTGCGCGCCATTGCCATCACCAGCAAGGCGCGCAGTGCGCTGGCGCCCGAAGTGCCAACGGTGGTGCAGTCCGGCTATGCCGACTTTGATGTGCTTGCCTGGTACAGCATGTCGGCGCCCAAGGGCACCTCGCCTGAAATAGTCGCCCGTCTTACCCGTGAACTAGACAAGATCATGAAAGAGCCCGCCACGCTTGAGCGCTTCACGACGCTGGGGGCAGAACCCAGCTTCCTGAGCGGCCAGGCTTTTGTGGACTTCATGGTCAGGGACTCTGCCCGCTGGGGCAAGGTCATCCGCGACGCCAACGTGACCACCAACTAGGCAGGGCGTCTTTCATGAGGCTTGCCGCGCACTCACTGCACACCTACAGCCTGCCTTACGAAAGGCCGGTGCGCTGGAGCGACATCGTCGAGGAGTCCGCGCAATTCATTTTGCTGCGGCTGGACAGTGACACAGGGCACACCGGCGTGGCGGAGATGACCATCAAGCCGACCTGGACGGGTGCCTCGCTCGGTGGCCTTGTCGCGGCACTGCAGGATGTTTTTCTTCCGATGCTGAAAACGCTGGACATTGCCGATATTGCACTGGTGCGCAGCCGCATGGACGGCATACCGGAGAACCACGCTGCCAAGGCGCTGGTTGACAACGCGCTGTGGGACCTCAGCGCGGCTGTTGCCGGCGTGCCGCTTTACAAATCCTGGGGTGGCGCGCAGAGCGTTCCGGTGTCGTTCACCGTGACCCGGCAGGCGCCCGAAAAGATGGCGGCTGAAGCCGTGGAGATGGTCGAAAAATACGGCTTCCAGACATTGAAGATAAAAGGTGGGCAGGGCCTCAAGGCTGATGTCGATGTGCTGCAGCAATTGCGCGCGGCGATGGGTGCAAAAGTCCGTTTGTACGTTGATTCAAATGGCGCTTATCCCATGGCCGATGGCCCCGCATATGTGCGCGCCATGAGCGATGCGGGTGCGGAGGTGGTTGAAGACCCGTGCGTCCTGAGCCCCGATGCAGCTTTCACGCAGTTGCAGCAATCCACCCAGACACCGGTGCTGGTTGATTTTGGCTGCTGGTCCCCGCGTGACACGCGGCTTTTCATAACAGCGGGTGCCCGGGCCTTCAGTCTCAAGCCGGGGCGTTTCGGGCTGTCGGACACCCGCGCCATGAGCCAGTTGGCGAATGCCGCGGGCTGCAAAACGGTAGTGGGCATGTTTGGCGAAAGCGTGATCGGCACGCTGGCCGCGCTGCAGCTGTCGTCCACATTGCCAGCTTCGTCACTGCCTGCTGAAACGACCTGGTTTCTTTCAATGACGGAGCAGGTGACCGGTCAGGCGCTCACCATAAAAAATGGCGCGATCAACCTGCCGCAGGCCAGCGGGAGTGCCGCGCTGATCGACTGGAAACGACTGAAAAACTTTAGCAACTAGGAGACAAGACATGAAAAAATCTACCCCCAAGCCAAAATTCAAAATGCGGCGCCTGCTGCTCGCGGGTGCAGCAGCGCTCATGGCTGCAGGTGGCGTGCTCGCGCAAACCTACCCGGCTAAACCCATACGGTTCATTGTTCCCTACCCGCCGGGTGGCGGCACCGATATCGTGGCACGGCTGGTCGCTGCAAAGATGACCGCCAGCCTGGGTCAGTCCGTCATTGTTGACAACAAGCCGGGCGCCAGCACCATCATCGGAACAGAGATGCTCGCCAAGGCGCCGCCTGACGGCTACACCATTGGCCTGATCACGGATTCCCACGCCATCAACCAGGTGTTTTTCCCAAAGCTGCCCTACGATTCGATCAAGGACTTCGAGCCTATCACCCAGCTTGTTTTTGTGCCGCTGGTGCTGGTGGCGCACCCTTCCCTGAATGTCAAAACGGTTCAGGATCTGATTGCCGCGGCCAAGGCAAAACCCGGGAAAATAAATTACGCGTCTATCGGCAATGGAACACCGCACCAGATATCGATGGAGTGGCTCAAATCCATGGCCGGCATCAGCATGACCCACATACCGTACAAGGGCGTGGCTCCGGCATTGACTGACCTTGTCGCCGGACAGGTAGATGTCATGTTTACCGGTACATCGTCGGCCGGACCTTATGTCAAGGCCGGGCGGCTCAATGCGCTTGCGGTGTCGAGTGCAAAACGCCAGCCCTCGTTTCCCGACACACCTTCGGTAGCCGAGTCCGGATTGCCCGAGTTTGATTTCATGACCTGGTACGGCGTTGCCATGCCCGCTGGCACACCTGCAGCCATCACGCAGCGCATCAACCAGGAAATCGCGTCTGCGCTAAACCAGCCGGATGTGAAAGAAAGACTGGCCGCCCTTGGGGTGGTCGGTGCGCCTACGTCGCGTGCCGAGTTCGGGGCATTTATCAAAAGCGAATCCCAAAAGCTTGCCCGCATTGTCAAGGCCACCGGCGTGAAACCAGAGTGATGGATGCAGCACTGAAAACGGGGCAGGTGCTGTCGGGGTTTCGAGTCCTGGACCTTGGTAGCTTTATAACGGCGCCGTATGCCGCCATGCTGCTGGCCGAGATGGGCGCTGATGTCGTCAAGGTCGAAAAGCCTGTCACCGGCGACCCTTTCAGGGCGTTCGGTGACGGCCTTTACAGCTCGCACTTCCAGGCACACAACCGCAACAAACGCAGCGTTGCACTGGACTACACAAAACCGGCGGGCCGCGCCGCACTCGACGCGCTGGTGGCAAGCGCAGACGTCTTGCTGATCAATGTCAGGCCGGGCGTGGAAGAAAAGCTTGGGCTGGATGCCGCCAGGCTGCAGGCGATCAATCCCGCACTCGTGCACTGCGCCATCACCGGGTATGGTGCCGATGGCCCCTATGCCGAGCGGCCCGCCTATGACAACGTTGGCCAGGCGCTGTCGGGCTGGCTTTCAATGTTCCATGAAGGCCGCGACGCACGCGTTGCCGGACCGGCGGTATCCGATGCGTTGACCGGAATGTTCGCTGCCATGGGTATTCTGGGTGCATTGCTTGAGCGTGAAAAGACCGGCCGCGGCCGCAAGGTCGAGGTCAGCATGCTGGAGGCCACACTGGCTTTCGCCACCGAACCGCTGGGGAAAATGTTGTCGAGTGGCAAGCCGGTTCCTTTTTATTCGCGTGCGTCTTCTTCCCAATCCTTTTTGCTGACCTGCCAGGATGGCAATCGCATTGCGCTGCATCTTTCATCACCCGACAAATTCTGGCGCGGCCTGCTCAAGGCCATCTCGCGCGAGGACTTGCTGCAAAAGTATCCGGACCGCAAGGCACGCGTGACCGGGTATGACGACCTTGCCCTGGATCTTGCAGAAGTCTTTCTTGCGCAGCCGCGGGACTACTGGCTGCCGCTACTTGAGCAAAACGACGTCCCGTTCGCGCCCGAGCGGCGACTGGAAGAGCTTGAAGAGGACCCGCAGGTGCGGCATCTGGACGTTTTCTACGGTATGGAGCATCCAAGATATGGCACCGTTCGCGCGGCGCACCGTCCCGTGCGTTACGACGGCGACAACCACAGCAATTTCCTGCCGCCGCCCGATCTCGGCGAGCACACCCATGCAGTGCTGGCCGAGGCCGGACTGAAGGCCGCTGACATTGAAAAACTGCAACGTGAGGGTGCCATCTGATGGATTTCTCAATCCCCGAAGAACTGCGCATGCTGCGTGATTCCACGCGCAGGTTTGTAGAGAAGGAGTTGCTGCCGCTGGAGTCGCTGTACGCCAACGATGCCGACATTCCCGACGACGTGCGTGCCTCGCTGCAGGCCAAGGCCAAAGCGCTGGGTTTCTGGGTTTTCGACCTGCCGGAAAACGTTGGCGGCGGCGGGGTGGGCTACCTTGGCATGTGCCTGGTGTTCGAGGAGCTTGCCCGGTGCAACGTGCCTTCGTTCCGGGCGCCCACGGTGTTCACACCTTACCTTGGGTCCGTACTTTTTAGCTGCACGCCGGAACAGCAGAAAAAATACCTGCACCCCGTCATCGGCGGTGAAAAACGCACCTGCTTTGCCCTGACGGAGGCCAACGGCGGCTCTGACCCTTCGCAGATGCGGACCATGGCCGTGCGCGAAGGCGACAACTACCGCATCAACGGCAACAAAATCTTCATCACCGGCGCTGACAAGGCCGATTTTGTGCAGCTCTTTGCACGCACCGGTGACACCGCAGCAGGTGGCGGTGTGTCATGCTTTTTGATTGACCGCGGCACGCCGGGCATGCGGCTGGGGCAGAACTTCGAGTTGATGTCACCCGACCGGCCCTGGGAAATCGTGTTTGAGGACGTGGTCGTGCCGGCATCACAGATGGTCGGCGAGCCCGGCAAGGGCTGGGAGCTTGCACGCGGCTTCCTCGATGTGGGCCGCCTGATCCACGGCCCCAAGGCCATAGGCCGTGCCGAACGCGCACTTGAAATGGCGGTTGAGTACGCGAAGCAGCGCAAGACATTTGGCGAGCCGCTGGCCAACCGTCAGGCCATTCAGTGGATGATTGCCGACTCGGCAGTGGAGCTCAACGCTGCGCGGCTGATGACTTACCACGCAGCCTGGAAGGCCGACCAGGGCATGAACTTTCACGTCGAGGCATCACAGGTCAAGCTCTATGCGGACGACATGTACATGCGGGTGGTGGACAGGGCGATACAAATTCACGGCGGCATCGGCCTGTCGCGCGAACTGCCGCTGGAGTTGATGTTCCGCGATGCCCGCAGCCGCACGATTACCGAAGGTTCGTCGGAGATGCAGCGCACCATCATTGCGCGGGAGTTGCTGTCCGGCAAAACGCCGGTCAACCGCATCAGCGCCTGAGTAGTGCCGGGCGGCGGCCTGCTACTTACGGTGCTGCGCTGAGCCCCAGCCTGATCAGGCCGGTTGAAAGTGCCGTACCGCAGACAATGACCAGCGCGCAAAACACCATCCACGGCGTGATGGTTTCCTGGATAAAAATCGCGCCATAAATCACCGCAAACACCGGAACGAGGAAAGTCGACGACAGGGCACGCGGCGGGCCGGCATTGGCGATGATGCGAAAGAACAGCATATAGGCCACGCCGGTGCACATCACCCCCGCCGCTACCACGGCCAGCCAGGCATGCGCGCTCGGCATTTTGGCCGGCCACAAAAAAGCCGTGGGCAGGGCCATGGCGAGGCTGGCTCCGATCAGGCTTCCTGCGGCCGTCACCAGCGAGGGAATGCCCATCAGGTAGCGCTTGGTATAGCTTGCCGCAATCGCGTAAAAAATGCAGGCCACCAGGCAGGCAATCACGGCCCAGCCTGGCGCGACGCCGGAAGCATCGGGTTTGAAGCTCGCCTTGTCCCAAGCCAGCATCGCTATGCCCGCAAAGCCGGCGATGAGCCCGAGGACGCGTGAGGCGCCGGGCCTGTCCTTGAGCCACAGCCATGCGACCAGTGCGCCGAACATCGGCACCGTCGCATTCAGGATGGCCGACAGCCCTGTGGTTATCGATTGCAAGGCAAACGCAAAGCATGAAAACGGGATGGCCGAATTAAGAATGCCGACCACGAATATGCGGGCCCAGTGGCGCCTTAAGTCCGGCATCAGGCCGCGCCACCACACCACCGGCAGTAGAAAAAGCGCGCCCACACAAACGCGAACGGCGGCCGTCGGTAGGGGCCCAAACTCCGGTACTGCGGCGCGCATGAGAATAAAGGAAGCCCCCCAAATGGCCGACAGCAGGAGCAGGTCGGCCAGCCAGGGTTTGTGGACGTCAGTGTTTGCAGCGGAAGGCGGCAGCGTGCGTGTTGAATTCAAACCATGGTTTCCTGAAGCGCTCCTTCAAGTTTGAGCAGCGCGGTTTTTTTATCCAGCCCGCCTGCGTAGCCGGTTAGCGAGCCGTTCGCACCGAGCACGCGGTGGCAGGGAACGATGATGCTAACCGGATTGCGGCCGACGGCTGCGCCCACCGCGCGCACGGCGGCCGGGTTGCCGACGCGGCGGCTGACTTCGCCATAGCTCGCAGTGCCGCCCTGGGGGATGGCCAGCAGCGCCTGCCAGACCGCTTGCTGGAAGGCCGTGCCGCCCGACAGGTCCAGCGGCATGTCAAAGCTGGTGCGTTGGCCTGCGAAGTATTCCGTGAGTTGCCTCGCCACCAGCTTGATGACGGGATGATTCTTATCCTGCGGCCAGACGGGCATGTCGGCCAGTTCTTTGGGCATGTGCCGCTGGCCAACGAACCAGAGGCCGGCCAGGCCCTTGTCGGTGGCGGCGATGATGATGTCGCCCAACGGGCTGCGGAAGGTGTCGCGAACGATGGATGAATGGAATTTCATGATGTTTTACCTTGTTACGGCTGTTTAGGCCGATTTTTAGAGTCTTTTAGTGCTGTGGCGCCCTGTTTACGGGCGGAGATAGCTATAGTTTTAATAGCATTACGCGGATTCTTCTCAGGCGCTTCGATCTCCTGCGCGCCCGACCACGCACCGCTCCAGACGCGAATGACGGCATAACTCCGCCACGGTTTCCAGGCCACGGAGGCCGCTTCGGCCAGTTTTGCCGGCAGCTTCTGGCCCTGCACGCCGAGTGACTTGTGCAATGCCACGTCCCCGGCCGGGAATGCGTCCGGCCAGCGCAGTGCACGCATCGCGATGTACTGTGCCGTCCAGTCGCCTATGCCCGGCAATCCCTTGAGTTGCGCCAGCGTCGCCTGCACATCGGCACCGGCGTGAAGCTGCAACTGCCTGCTGGCAACGGCTTGTGCAATGCTGACGATGGCGGCCTGGCGCTGCCTGACGATGCCCAACTGGCCGAGCGCATCGCCGCTGGCGGCGGCCAGTACGGCGGGTGCCGGAAAGAGCCGGCTCAGCCCGGGCCAGGGCGTTTCAACCGGTTCGCCAAATTTCAGGACCATGCGCTGCGCGAGGGTGCGCGCGGCGGCCACGGTGATCTGCTGGCCCAGCACGGCACGCACGGCAAGCTCATAGCCATCGACGGTGCCGGGAACGCGCAGGCCATCGCCTGAAGGGAAATCCGCATGCAGCACGCTGTTGATGGCGGCCGGGTCGGCGTCGAGGTCGAACATGGCGCGCGTGCGGCGTATCACCAATGGCAAGACATCGCGCAGCGAATCGCTGACGTTGAGCACCAGTTGTGACCTGGCCTCGTCAAAGCGCATGCGCAACCAGCCGCTGTAAACCTTGCCGCCTGATTCCACGGCAAGCGTGCGGCCCATGATCTGGTTTGCACCGCTGCCTTCAAGGCACTCGATCGACAGCATCTGGCGTTTGGCGAAGAACGCCAGCATGGCCGGCACATCGTAGGGCGGGCGATAGCCGAGGCGAATGGTGACGCCGCTCTCAGCCGCGGCATTGCCTTCAACGCCCGCGCCGCCTTTGCGCCGCAGTTGTGTGGGATTGAGTTTGTAGTGCGCCACAAACTCCGCGTTGAAACGCCGCACGCTGGCGTAGCCGCTCATCAGCGCAATCTGCGTGATGGGCAGGTCGGTGTCGGCAAGCAGCTGCTTGGCAATGTGCAGGCGCCGTGTCTGCAGGTATTGCATGGGCGACACGCCAAACTGCATTTCAAAAATGCGCCTCACATGCCGCGCGCTGACGCCCAGGCGGTCGGCCAGTTTTTCTACAGAGGGCGCGTGCAGCGACGGGCCGCCCCGAGCAAGCGCAGCCCCCTCGGGGGGCAGAGAGCTAGGGGTCGTCTCAGAAAACGGAAAAAATCGTACGCTAAGGCCGACTGCAAGCGCTCAGGACGGCTTACCCGCGTTGCGGTAGATCGTCGAGCGTGAAATGCCGAACTGCTCAGCAATGGTCACGATGGGTACGTCGCCGGATTTCAGCAGTGCCTGGATTGTTCTCAAGTCTTTCACCGACAGCTTCTTCGGACGCCCACCGCTGCGCCCTCGCGCCCGCGCAGCCTTCAGTCCGGCCATTGTCCGTTCACGAATCAGATTGCGCTCGAACTCGGCCAGGGCACCGAATAGATGAAAAACCAGTCTGCCGGTAGGTGAGTTCGTGTCAATGTGTTCTGTCAGCGACTCGAACTCGATTTGACGCGTCCGTAGCGCGGCGGTGAGTTCGATCAAATCCTTCAAGCTGCGTCCTAGGCGGTCGAGTCGCCAGACCACCAGCGTATCGCCAGCACGCAGCGCTCTCAAGCACACCTCTAGTTGGGGGCGAGCCGCGCTTCGACCGCTGGCGTATTCCTCGTAGATCTCGGTGCAATTCATCAGCTTCAACGCATCGCGCTGCAAGTCGAGTGTCTGGTCGTCGGTTGATACCCGTGCATAGCCGATGCGCATGTTTCAAATCATCCATTCCATAGGTTTATGAAGCATTGATTATGCGACGATTTTTGCGTCACTTGCAAGCGTTGTTTTGTGCCAATGAGTCGGCGACCTCTACTTGTCGCAATAACCCTGGAATTTGACACAGGCCATTAAAACGAGAATAATAACGATTCGCATTAACAATTGTATGGAGAATCACCTTGAAGCTTGCCAAGTCCCTCGTCGCCGTCGCCGCACTGGCAGGCGCATTTTCACAACCTGCCGCTGCCGGGGAGTCGCCCTTTGGATGGATCTACACGGCTGATGTTCAGCCACCCGGGACCCGCCAATTCCAGCAATGGGTTGATGTGCAGACGAAACAGACCCTGGGCGATTACACGAACGTAAGACTACGTTCGGAAATGGAATTCGGCATCACATCAAAGTACCAAACCGGAATTTACTTAAATTCGCGGTACATCAACGCATACCAAAATCAAATGGATGGCACAACTGCTGGCCCAAACACTGACATCCCAGACAATTTTGATCCAACCTCTCGCTACAAGTTGAGCCGATTCGAGTCCGTGTCCTGGGAGAACGTCTATCAGATATCGAACCCTCTCGTCGATCCGATTGGTCTGGCGCTTTATGTCGAACCGACTTGGGGGCCACGAAACAAGGAGTTGGAGTTCAAACTCATCTTGCAAAAGAATTTCTTCGACGACCGTTTGATCTGGGCAACAAATCTAGTTACAGCTCTTGAAAACAACAAACGAGGGAGCCGTGTGGAAAAAGCTACTGAAGTCGATTTTCTGACTGGGTTGTCCTACCGCTTTACCAATAACTGGTCCGCTGGCTTTGAGGCGCGCAACCACCGCGAGTTCACAGGTTATGGTTATGGCGTTGCCAATCACTCGGCATGGTTCTTAGGGCCGAATTTGCATTACGCGACCAAGAACTGGTGGGTGACCGTAGCTTGGCGTCAGCAACTACCCCTAGCCAGTGGTTTTCAAGATGATCAAAAAGCGGTCATCAGCAATAGTCGTATTTATGGCGACGAGCATACGCGTAACCAGTTCATGCTCAAAGTCGGAGTGCCGTTCTAATCATGCGCTGGGAACCTTTCTTTGCTGTCCCGCTTGTTGTAATTTCAACAGCCAGTTGGGGCAATGTCTATTTTTCAACAGAGCAGGCTCAACAGGCCATGTTTCCAGGAGCTAAGTTCACTCAGATGAATTTGGCGCTAACCCAGGATCAGCGCGACGCGTTGCGTGCCCGTTCCGGTGTTTATGAGCCATTTCAGGAAAATCGCGTATGGGCCGTGGAGGGGCGAGGATTTTTCGTCATCGACCAAGTTGTGGGTAAGCATGAAATGATTACCTACGCGGTGGGTCTTAATGCCGATGGAAGCGTGAAGCAAGTTGAAATTCTCGAATACCGGGAAACCTACGGCTATGAGATTCGTGATCCGGCTTGGCGTAAGCAGTTTGTCGGCAAGACCGCCGCATCGCCTGTCAAACTGAACAAAGACATCACTAATATCACCGGCGCTACGCTATCTTCCAAGCATCTCACCGATGGCGTACGCCGCGTGTTGGCGGTATACGATACGATGTTGAAAGGGTTGCCAGGTGTCGGTCGTTGAGCGCATGCGCCCTTTGCTGGGCACATTCGTGACGATCCGGGCAGAAGGTGCTGCGGCTAGTGCCCAGGTGGAGTCGGCAGTCGAATCTGCTTTTCGCGCCATTGCTCGTGTCGATGGCTTGATGAGTTTTCATCGGCGCAGTAGCGATATTGGACGTTTGAATTGTGCGCGGCCTGGATCGATCCTGCGTGTACATGGCTGGACTTACCAGGTGTTGCGTGAGGCGCTGCGGCTTTGGCAGTGGAGCGGTGGCGTGTTCGATTGCAATGTCGGCGCATCTCTGATGCGCTTTGGCCAACTACCCAAGAATACTCCTGGCAAATCAGTCCGCCGCTTTCCCTATGGGGAAGCCATTTGCTTGAGAAACGACCGTTCGGTCAAACTGAATGCTCGCGTAGCACTTGACCTTGGTGGAATTGCCAAGGGTTTTGCTGTCGATCAAGCGGTCGAGGTTCTGCAAGCGCATGGCATGAAAAGCGGCTTGGTCAATGCTGGTGGTGATTTGCGCACTTTTGGTGCCGCCTCGCAGCCCGTGTGGCTACGCTGTCCAGACGATCCTTATCAGGCTCAACTAATCGGGACGCTGACCAATGGCGCGATAGCGACCTCTGCATCGTACTTTACCGACACAAACCGTCCAGGTGGCGCTGCGTCAAGTGCGATTGTGAACGCTAGGCGAGAACGAATCGTCACGATAACCAATAGTGTATCGGTGATCGCTCGCAACTGCCTGTTGGCCGATGGCTTGACCAAGATCGCCATTCTTCACGGGCGACTGCCTATGCGCCTCGCCAGATATGCACAAGCCAGGGTCGTGACACTATGACGACGCACCATATGTTTAGCATCCGCTTGCCCAAGGCACAACGCTGGGCGACTTACCTGGCACTGATCGTAGTCGCCGCCAGCGGGCTTATATGGAGCCTGCTCCACGATGTTCTGCAATGGGGTTGGATGCTCGCTGAGCGCCGCCTACTCACAGTTCATGGTGTGGCCGCTGCCATCGCACTTGTGATCGTCGGTGGTTTACTGCCGTTGCACATCCGGCTTGCGTGGCGTGTCAAACGTAATTTGGCATCCGGCCTCGTCGCGCTGTCATTGATGGCCCTGCTCGGTGCAACAGGCATGCTGCTCTATTACGGTGGCGAGGAATGGCGCGATTGGGTGCGATGGGGGCATATAGGTGTCGGCACCGTCGCCTGTTTGGCTATCCCAGCACACATTTGGCTTGGGCGTAGACGGGTGGCGCGCTTACCTGCGTCCGTGGCAGCGACGCCTCTTGGCTCAAAGGCTGAGCGTGTAACGGGATTGAGGTGACGCTAAATGCCACGTCGGTCGGTCCTCTCCGTCACTGAACGCGACAGCCTGCTGGTTCTGCCTGACGACAAAGATGAGCTGATCCGTCACTATACCTTCAACGAAACCGATCTGTCATTAATTCGGCAACGGCGCGGCGATGCCAACCGCTTGGGGGTGGCTGTGCAGTTGTGCTTGTTGCGTTTTCCGGGTCAAGGCTTGCTGACAGATACCATCGTCTCGGCATCGCTGCTGGGATGGATCGGGCGGCAACTGCGCATCGATCCGGCCTGCTGGCCGCAGTATGCCGAGCGGGAAACCACGCGCCGCGAGCATTTGCTGGAGTTGCGCACTTATCTGGGCATGGAACCTTTCGTTCTGGCGCACTACCGCCAAGCGGTGCATGCCGCGACCGAACTGGCTTTGCAGACAGACAAGGGCATCGTGTTGGCTGGCAGCGTACTCGATACACTGCGTCACCGGCACATCATTATTCCGGCGCTCGATGTTATCGAACGAGTCTGTGCCGAGGCGATAACCCGCGCCAACCGGCGCATTCACGCTGTGCTGACCGACTCCCTCGAAACCCTCCACCGTCCGCGCCTGGATGAACTACTCAAGCGCAAGGAAGGCAGCAAAATGACGTGGCTGGCTTGGCTACGCCAGTCGCCTGCCAAACCGAACTCGCGCCACATGCTCGAACACATTGAGCGTCTAAAATCCTGGCAGGCGCTTGACCTACCCGCTGGCATCGAGCGGAAGGTTCATCAAAATCGCTTGCTCAAGATCGCCCGCGAGGGTGGTCAGATGACGCCCGCCGACCTGGCCAAGTTCGAGCCGCAGCGGCGCTACGCCACTTTGGTCGCGCTGGCCATCGAAGGCATGGCCACCGTCACCGATGAAATTATCGACCTGCACGACCGCATCATCGGCAAGCTGTTCAACGCGGCCAAGAACAAGCATCAGCAGCAGTTTCAGGCCAGCGGCAAGGCGATCAATGACAAGGTGCGGCTGTATGGGTGCATCGGACAAGCCTTGATCGATGCCAAGCAAAAAGGCGGCGATCCGTTTGCCGCCATCGAGGCAGTCATGCCGTGGGACACCTTCGCCGCCAGTGTCACCGAGGCGCAAACTCTGGCGCGGCCTGCTGACTTTGATTTCTTGCATCACATTGGAGAAAGCTACGCCACCTTGCGCCGCTACGCGCCGCAGTTCCTCGACGTACTCAAGCTGCGAGCTGCGCCCGCCGCCAAGGGGGTGCTCGATGCCATCAACGTTCTGCGCGGCATGAACAGCGATAGTGCCCGCAAGGTGCCAGCCGACGCGCCAACCGCATTCATCAAGCCACGCTGGGCCAAACTGGTTCTGACCGACGAGGGCATCGACCGGCGTTACTACGAGCTTTGCGCCCTGTCGGAGCTGAAGAACGCGCTGCGCTCGGGCGACGTGTGGGTGCAAGGCTCGCGCCAGTTCAAAGACTTCGACGAATACTTGGTGCCGGTCGAGAAGTTCGTCACTCTGAAGCTGGCCAGCGAATTGCCGCTGGCCGTGGCCACCGACTGCGATCAATACCTGCGTGAAAGGCTGGAATTGTTGGAGGAACAGCTTGCCACCGTCAATCGCATGGCGGCCGCCAATGACCTGCCGGACGCCATCATCACCACCGCGTCGGGCCTGAAGATTACGCCGTTGGACGCGGCGGTGCCCGATGCTGCGCAGGCCCTGATCGATCAGACGGCCATGATCCTGCCACACCTCAAAATTACCGAGTTGCTGATGGAGGTCGATGAATGGACGGGCTTCACGCGGCACTTCACGCACCTGAAGACCGGCGACACCGCCAAGGACAAAACCTTGCTGATGACAACGATTCTGGCCGATGCGATCAATCTGGGCTTGACCAAAATGGCCGAGTCCTGCCCCGGCACGACCTACGCCAAACTGTCCTGGCTGCAAGCCTGGCACGTCCGCGACGAAACCTATTCAACGGCGTTGGCCGAACTGGTCAACGCACAGTTCCGGCAACCCTTCGCCGGAAACTGGGGCGACGGCACCACATCATCGTCGGACGGGCAGAACTTCAGAACCGGCAGCAAGGCAGAGAGCACCGGGCATATCAACCCGAAATATGGAAGCAGCCCTGGGCGGACGTTTTATACCCATATCTCCGACCAATACGCTCCTTTCAGCGCCAAGGTGGTCAACGTTGGCTTGCGTGACTCGACCTATGTGCTCGACGGCCTGCTGTACCACGAGTCTGACTTGCGTATCGAGGAACACTACACCGATACGGCAGGCTTCACCGATCATGTGTTTGGCCTTATGCACTTGCTGGGGTTCCGGTTTGCGCCGCGCATTCGTGACTTGGGCGACACGAAGCTGTTCATTCCCAAGGGCGATACTGCCTACGATGCGCTCAAGCCGATGATTAGCAGCGACAGGCTGAACATCAAGGCTATTCGCGCCCATTGGGATGAAATCCTACGACTGGCCACTTCGATCAAGCAGGGCACGGTGACGGCCTCGCTGATGTTGCGCAAGCTCGGCAGCTATCCGCGCCAAAACGGCTTGGCCGTCGCCCTGCGCGAGCTGGGGCGCATCGAGCGCACACTATTCATCCTGGACTGGCTGCAAAGTGTGGAGTTGCGCCGCCGCGTTCAGGCCGGACTCAACAAGGGGGAGGCACGCAACGCGCTGGCCAGGGCTGTGTTCTTCAACCGACTGGGCGAAATCCGCGACCGCAGCTTTGAACAGCAACGCTATCGGGCCAGTGGCCTCAACCTTGTGACGGCAGCCATCGTGCTGTGGAACACCGTCTATCTGGAAAGGGCCGCGAACGCATTGCGTCATCACGGCCAGGGTGTCGATGACGCGCTGTTGCAGTACCTGTCGCCGCTGGGCTGGGAGCACATCAACCTGACCGGCGATTACCTCTGGCGCAGCAGCGCCAAAGTCGGTGCGGGGAAGTTCAGGCCACTACGACCGCTGGCCTAGCCTTAGCGTACGATTTTTTCCGTTTTCTGAGACGACCCCAGCTACACGCAGTGAGGGAACGTGGGGGCGAGTAGTCAGTCCAGGCTTCAGGCTCGTCGAGCATGCGCGCCGCCTGGTGGGCGAGGATGTAAGAGGCGTCCTGTATGGACCAAACCACCGAATGCGGCGCAAGCTCGGGGCGGCAGCGCAGGCAGGGCCGGAAGCCCGCGCCCTCGGCCTGCGCGGCATGGCGGAAGAAGCGGCAGTTTTCGCGGCGCGGCGTTTTCACGCTGCACACCGGGCGGCAGTAAATCCCGGTCGATGTGACACCGGTAAAAAAGTTGCCGTCAAAACGCGCGTCCCGCGCTGTCAGGGCGCGGTAGCAATCGTCGTCGGCAAGCATGCAATCTGTGGACATGAAGGCAATGATACGCCGCGCCTAGCTCTTGACTAGCCGTTTTCGGACATGCGCACGGACCCTGTTCCGACAGGCCCTTCCGCCTGCCGGCGCCTACAATTAAGGCTCTTTCCCGATTCGCTCCCGGATGCCGCCTGACCCGGCTTCCCCACTGCCAGGAACCCCCTTCAATGCAAGCCAGCGCATCCATATTCAAGGCCTATGACATTCGCGGCGTTGTGCCGTCCACCATCAACGAGGAAGTCGCCGAGGCCTTGGGTAGGGCTTTCGGTACCCGCGCCCTGAAGGAAGGTGAAACCACCGTCGCCGTGGGGCGCGACGGGCGGCTCAGCGGGCCGTCCCTCAGTGCGGCGCTGATGCGCGGCCTGGCAGCGGCCGGCGTGAACGTGATTGACGTCGGCATGGTCACCACGCCCATACTGTACTTTGCTGCAAACACGCTCGCTACTTCCGGGATACAGGTCACCGGCAGCCACAACCCCAGGGACTACAACGGCTTCAAGATGGTGCTGGCTGGCCGCGCGATTTACGGCGATGACATCCAGGCCATTGGCGAGATGATGCGCAACGAAACATGGGTACTTCCGTCTTCACCAGGAAAAATCAGCCAGGCCGATGTGCAGGCCGCTTACCGTGAGCGCATCGTCTCCGGCATCAAGCTGTCGCGGCCCATGAAGGTGGTGATTGATTCCGGCAATGGAGTTGCAGGTGCGTCGGCCCCGGCGATTTTTCGCGCGTTAGGCTGTGAAGTGACCGAGCTGTTCAGCGAAGTCGATGGCAACTTCCCCAATCACCACCCGGACCCGAGCAAGCCCGAAAACCTGCGCGACCTGATTAACGCCCTGAAAACTTCGGATGCGGAAATCGGCCTGGCATTTGACGGTGACGGCGACCGCCTCGGCATCATTACCAAGGACGGCCAGAACATCTACCCCGACCGGCAGATGATGCTGTTCGCCCGCGACGTGCTGTCGCGTGTGCCGGGCGGCACCATCGTGTTTGACGTGAAATGCTCCCAACGCCTCGCGCCGGCGATTGAAGCGGCGGGCGGAGTGCCCTTGATGTACAAGACCGGCCATTCGCTCATCAAGGCGAAGATGAAGGAAGTCAACTCCCCGCTCGGTGGCGAGATGAGCGGCCACATCTTCTTCAAGGAGCGCTGGTACGGTTTTGATGACGGCACCTATGCGGGCGCGCGTCTGCTGGAAATCGTCAGCCGCTCGGCGGATGCCAGCGCCGTGCTCAACAGTCTGCCGACCAGTTTCAGCACGCCGGAACTGAACGTCCCCTGCAAGGAGGGTGAGCCGCACACAGTGGTCGAGGCGCTGATCAAGACTGCAAAATTTGCAGAGCCAGCGAGGATATCCACCATAGACGGTGTGCGTGTGGATTGGCCGGACGGTTTTGGTTTGATTCGCGCCTCCAACACCACGCCGGTGCTGGTGCTGCGTTTCGAAGGCCAGACACAGCAGGCCCTGGAACGCATTGAGGCTGACATGCTGGCCCTGCTGCGCAGCGTCAAGCCCGACGCCAGTTTTGCGGCGGCTGCGCATTGAGTCTCGCCGCCGTTTGCAAGCCGTCAAGAGACGTGCCCCTGGGTTTATGAAAATCCTTCTGGTCAAGCTTTCGTCCCTTGGCGACGTGGTGCACACCTTGCCGGTGGTGCAGGACATTCGCGTCGCCATGCCGGACGCTCAAATCGACTGGGTGCTTGAAAAATCCTTTGCGTCCCTGTTGGTGCCGCTGCTTGAAAACGGGGCGTTGCGCCGCATCATTCCGTGCGACATCAGGCGCTGGCGCAAGTCGCCTTTTTCCGCCGCGACATGGCGCGAATGGCGTGCGTTCAAAACGCAATTGCAAAGCGAAGCGTATGACGCGGTAATAGACCTGCAGGGCCTCACCAAGTCCGCGCTGGTGGCATGGCTGGCGCGGCTGGCGCCTGGCGGCAAGCGCTATGCAATGGCCAACCAGACCGAGGGGTCAGGTTATGAGGCGCCGACACGCTGGGCCGCCGATGTTGCCATTCGTATGGAGCCGCACATCCACGCCGTGCAACGCTCGCGCGAACTGGCTGCACAAGCCCTCGGCTACAAATTGCTTCCGGCAGCAGATTTCGGACTAAAAGAGGCTCAGGTGCCCGATAAACGGTCCATGTCGGCTATTAAAAACATAGCATTTGATATTCCGGCCAACACCGTCGTATTGGTACATGGCACCTCCCGTGCGGACAAGGAGTGGCCGCTGGACCACTGGGTTGCGCTCGGCCAGCGCCTTGCCGCTGCAGGCCACAGCATTGCGCTGGTGCACGGCAATGCGAAGGAGGCTGCAACCAGCAAGGCCATTGCGCGGGGTCTGGGAGACGCCCCGACGCTGTGGCCCGTGCTGCAAATCGATGGGCTGGCCGCAGCGCTGGCCCGCTCTGCCGGCGTGGTTGGTGTTGACAGTGGCGTCAGCCACATCGCTGTGGCGTTGGGCTTGCCGCATGTGCAGATCTATAACTTCGACACCGCGTGGCGTACCGGGCCGCCCGAGGCCGGAACGTTCCTGCAGCGCAGCGTTTTTGCACAACCCGCGCCTTCGGTCGATGCGGTGTGGCAGGCCTGGCGGGCCTGTGGGCAACAACCATCATGAACCGCATCATCCTTTCGCTTTATTCGCTGCTGATGTGGGTGGCGCAGCCTTTTTTGCGCGGCAAGCTGGCGCGCCGCAGCCTGCAGGAGCCCGGTTATGGCGAGGCCGTGCAGGAGCGCTTCGGCCACTACAGCCAGCCGGAAGAAGCGCAAGCTGATCTGGTCTGGGTCCATGCCGTGTCTCTTGGCGAAACGCGTACCGCGGCCCTGCTCGTCAAGGCCCTGCGCGCCGAACATCCGGGCCTGCGCATCCTGCTGACCAGCGGAACGGCGACTGGCCGAGCCGAAGGCGAAAGCCTGCTGCGCGAGGGTGACATCCACATATGGCAACCCTGGGACAGCGCCGCTGCCGTGGCGCGTTTTTTCGATCACTTCAAGCCGCGTCTCGGCCTGCTGATGGAAACGGAAGTCTGGCCCAACCTGGTGGCGGCAGCCGGCGCACGGGCGGTGCCGCTGGTGCTGGTTAACGGACGGCTTTCCGAAAAATCGCTGCGGAAGGCGCTGGCCATTTCGCCGCTGTCGTACCCGGCCTTTGGCGCTCTCGCTGCGGTATACGCACAAACAGGTGACGACGCCAAACGTTTCCGCCAGCTCGGTGTTGATGTCGCAGGCGTCTTCGGTAACCTCAAGTTTGATGCCAGGCCTGACATGGACCAGCAAGCCACCGGCAAGGCATGGCGGCAGGCGCTGGCGCGGCAGGTGGTGATGTTTGCCAGCTCGCGTGAAGGCGAGGAGGGCGCTTTTTTTAAAGAAATAAGTGCTACAGCCCAGCAGCGACGGGCGACACCAGCTATTGATGTGATAGCAGCCGATATCTTCCCGCCAAAATTTCTGATCGTGCCGCGCCATCCCCAGCGATTTGATGAAGTGCAGGCACTGGCTGAGCAGCACGGCTTGCGGGTGTCACGCCGTTCGGGTTGGGCAGCGGGTCCGGCAGACAGCGAAGAAGCCATGAGCGCCGACGTCTGGCTTGGCGATTCCCTCGGGGAAATGGCGCTGTATTACGCGCTCAGCGATGTCGCGCTTCTGGGCGGCAGCTTTGAGCCTCTGGGCGGGCAGAACCTGATCGAGGCTGCAGCCTGCGGTTGCCCGGTTGTGATGGGGCTGCACACTTTCAATTTCACCGAAGCGGCGGATCTGGCCGAGGCTGCCGGCGCGGCACGCAGGGTGGCCGACATGCCCGAAGCGGTGCACACTTCGCTCGTGCTGCTGGCACGCCCCGATGCGCATCAGGCCGCCGTGGCAGCCAGCTTTGCATTTACTGCTGGCAACCGCGGTGCCACGCAGAAAACGCTGGCCGCATTGCGACCCCTGCTCAGGCGCTAGCGCTTGCCCAGTACCTGATGACAGGTGCAATTGCCCCAGGCGTAGAGGTGCAGGTGATGCGCCCAGTCGCGCAGGGTGGCCCAGGCGCCGCCGGTTGCGACCTCCCAGGGCGTGAGCCCGAACATGCCGAGGCTGATGGACGGTTCCGCGGACACGACCGAGTGCCAGGTGCGGCGCGGTATGAAAAGCGCATCGCCGGCTTCGACGCGTGCGTAGATGCCTTTTGCATTTTCAAACGATGCCAACTCTTTCGCCTGCTGCGGCAGGCGGGAGACGTTGATGTCGCTCAGCGTCGCGCCCCAGTCGTATTTTTTGGCTGCGCACAGGTGTTCGCTCTGGTCGGGCGGGAAGAGCATGAACTCCTTGGTGCCCTTGAACTGGCAAAACCAGTTGTGCGGAAAGTCGTTGTGCAGGGGGTCTCCTCGTTTTCAGTGCAATAAGTGACGGTACGAAAAGCTAGCACTGGCGCGGAGGTGGTGTTGGTAGATCGTTGATT
>NZ_JBHSRS010000015.1:0-204164 GCF_042659145.1 Polaromonas aquatica
CGTGCGTGAGCCGTATGCGGTGAAAGTCGCAAGTACGGTTCTTAGGGGGGGGGAAGGCAGTGATGCCTTCTCCCTACCCTCCCGGGATTTTCCTTTTTTACGTGCCCTGGTGATGGCGCTGGTGGCATGTGTTGCCCCGGCCGCAGAGGCGGCCCACGCTTACGCCCAGTTCGGCGACATCAAATACCCGGCCGGCTTCACCCATTTCGGCTATGTCAACCCGGATGCGCCCAAAGGCGGTGAAATCCGCATGGTGCCACCGACCCGGCCCACCAACTTCGACAAGTTCAACCCCTTCACCCTGCGCGGCACGGCACCCTACGGAATAGGCACGCTGATGGTCGAAAGCCTGCTCACCGGCAATTCCGAGGAGCCGACCACGGCCTACGGCCTGCTGGCAGATGACGTGGTGGTTTCGCCCGACAAGCTCTCCGCAACCTTTCGGCTGAACGGGAAAGCACGCTTCAATGATGGTCAGCCGGTGCTTGCAAGCGATGTGCTGCATTCGTACAAACAGCTCACCGGCCCGCTGGCGGCGCCGCAGTACCGCATGATTTACGCGGAGGTCAAGGCCGTCACTGTCGTTTCCGATCGTGTCGTGCGTTTTGATTTTGCGACGCCGAACCCCGAGCTGCCGCTGGTGGTGGGCGGCATGCCGGTGTTCAGCAAACGCTGGGGCGGCGGCAAACCCTTTGACCAGATCGTGTCGGACCCGCCCATAGGCTCCGGCCCCTACAAGCTGGCATCCCTTGCAATGGGCCGCGACATCACCTATGTGCGCGACCCGGCGTACTGGGGCGCGGACCTGCCTACGCGCAAGGGCCAGTTCAACTTTGACCGCGTAACCTACAAGATCTACCTCGACGAGACCTCGCGTTTTGAAGGCCTGAAAGCCGGTGAGTACGATTTTTTGCGCGAGTTCATCTCGCGCAACTGGGCCCGCCAGTACACCGGCAAGCAGTTCAGCTCCGGTGAGCTGGTCAAGCGGGCTTTTGAAAACCTCAACCCGGGCGACTTCCAGGGTTACGTGTTCAACCTGCGCAAGCCAAAGTTCCAGGATGTGCGGGTGCGCCAGGCGATCGGCCTGGCGATGGACTTCGAGTGGATGAACCGCCAGCTCTTTTACGGCATCTACAAACGCGTGAACGGCTATTTTCCCAACAGCGAATTTCATGCCGAAGGCCTGCCCAAGCCCGACGAACTGGCTCTGCTGGAGCCCTTGCGTGCCAAACTCAAGCCGGAAGTGTTCGGGCCGGTGCCGGTTTCGCCCAGCACCGCACCGCCGGGCAGCCTGCGCGAGAACCTGCGTCAGGCCCAGGCCTTACTGAAAGACGCTGGCTGGACCTACCGTGAGGGGGCGCTGCGCAATGCCCAGGGCGAGGCCTTCACCATGGAGTTCTTGAACGACCAGCCTTCGCTGATACGCATCGTCGGGCCCTTCCAGAAAGCACTGGAAAAGCTGGGCATCACCATGACCTACCGCGTGGTCGATTTCTCTTTGGCCAAGCAGAAGATGGATGCCTTTGACTTTGAAATCACCACCATGCGCCTGCCGGGCAGCATGGCGCCGGGCAGCGAGCTTCTGGACCGCTGGGGTTCTGCCGCTGCAAAAACGCCGGGCTCCTCCAACGTCTGGGGCATTGCAGATCCGGCCGTGGATGCGTTGCTGCAAAAAGTGCTGACGGCCACCACCCGGCCAGAACTGGGTGCTGCCATGCGCGCCCTGGACCGCGTGCTGACCAACGGTTATTACTCAGTCCCGCAATACTATGGCGACGCCTTCCTGATTGGTTACCGGCCCGGTGCCTTTGTGCTTCCGGCCACCATCCCGCCGTATTACGAAGCCGACACCTGGGCCATGGGCACCTGGTGGGCATCGGCCTCAAACAAATAAAGGCACAGCCATGGCCAGCTATATCCTCAAACGCCTGTTGCTGATGATCCCGACCCTGCTGGGCGTGCTGCTGGTGACTTTCACCATGGTGCAGTTTGTGCCGGGCGGGCCGGTTGAGCAGATGGTGGCGCAGTTGCAGGGGCGGGATTCGGGCGGCGAGCGTGCCGCGGCATCCGGCGCCGGTTACCGCGGGCGGCAGGGCGTGGACGCGCAGCGCATTGCGGAGATCAAGGTGCTTTACGGCTTTGACAAACCCGTGCATGAGCGCCTCTTCCAGATGCTGGGCCAGTTTGCGCGCTTTGACCTGGGCAACAGCTTTTACCAGCACAAGGATGTCTGGCAGCTGATCAAGGAAAAGATGCCGGTTTCCATCAGCCTGGGCTTGTGGACCTTTTTTATCAGCTACCTCATAGCCGTGCCGCTCGGCGTGGCCAAGGCGGTGCGGGCCGGCACGCGCTTTGACTTTGTCACCACGCTGGTGGTGCTGGTTGGTTATGCAATTCCCGGCTTTGTACTTGGTGTTGCGCTGCTTGTGGTGTTTGGCGGGCAGTTGCAGTGGTTTCCGCTACGCGGGCTGACCTCGTCCAATTGGGAAACCCTGAGCTGGGGCGCAAAAATCACCGACTACCTCTGGCACATCACCTTGCCTGTGATTGCCATGGTGCTGGGCAGCTTTGCTGTGACTGCCGTCCTGACCAAAAACTCGTTTCTGGAAGAAATCCGAAAGCAATACGTGTTGACGGCACGTGCCAAGGGTTTGAGCGAACGCCAGGTGCTCTGGAAACATGTGTTCCGCAATGCGCTGATTCCCATCATCACGGGTTTTCCGGCGGCCTTTATAGGCGCTTTTTTTACCGGCTCGCTGCTGATTGAAACCCTTTTTTCACTCGACGGCCTGGGTTTGCTGAGTTATGAAAGCGTGATCCGGCGCGACTACCCGGTGGTGCTGGGCACGCTTTACCTGTTTACCCTGATCGGACTGGTGACCAAGCTGGTCAGCGACCTCTGTTATGTGTGGGTCGATCCCCGCGTCAAATTTGATTGAGCCATGACGATCCCCACGCCATCTCTTTCTCCCTCAAGGCGCGCCTGGCAGCGTTTCAGGCGCAACCGGCTCGGTTTCTGGAGTTTGTTGATCTTCTCCACGCTGGTGGTCATCAGCCTGTTTGCCGATGTGTTGTCCAACGACAAACCCCTGGTTGTCAGTTACAAAGGGCAGCTGTATTTCCCGCTGGTCAGGGACTATTCGGAAAAAACCTTTGACGGTGATTTCGACACGCCTGCGGATTACCTGGACCCGTTTATCAAGGGCAAACTCAAGCAGGACGGCAACTGGGCGATTTACCCGCCGAATCCTTACGGCCCGAAAACCATCAACTACTTCGCCAAGGAGCCGAATCCTTCGGCGCCCTCAAAGGACAACCTGTTTGGTACCGATGACCGTGGCCGGGATTTGCTGGCGCAGCTGATTTACGGCTTTCGTTTGAGCGTGCTGTTCGGGCTGGCACTCACCGTGATCGGGGTGGTCATCGGTGTGATCACCGGCGCCATACAAGGTTATGCAGGCGGCAAGACCGACCTGGTGTTCCAGCGCTTCATGGAAATCTGGAGCTCCATGCCCGAGCTGTATTTGCTGATTATTTTCAGCGCTGTTTTTGCGCCCAGCGTAGCGCTGCTGCTGTTCTTGCTCAGCCTGTTTGGCTGGATGGGCCTGTCCGACTATGTGCGTGCCGAGTTTTTGCGCAATCGGCAACTGGACTACGTGCGGGCGGCGAGGGCGCTGGGTGTGAGCAACCTGCAGATCATGTGGCGTCACATCCTGCCCAACAGCATGACGCCCGTGGTGACGTTTTTGCCTTTTCGCATGAGTGCGGCCATTTTGGCGCTGACCTCGCTGGACTTTCTGGGCCTGGGAGTGCCGCCTGGCACGCCGTCGCTGGGTGAGTTGCTGAACCAGGGCAAGGCAAACATTGATGCCTGGTGGATTTCGCTGTCGACGTTTGCGGTGCTGGTGGTGACCTTGCTGCTGCTGACCTTCATGGGTGATGCCTTGCGCGATGCGCTGGACCCGCGAAAGGCGGAACAGTCATGAAAAAAGCACTGCTTCAAGTCAAAAACCTGCGGATTTCTTTTGCCGGCAAGGAAGTCGTGCACGGCATTGACTTCCATATTGCGCCGGGTGAAAAGCTGGCGCTGGTCGGCGAATCGGGCTCCGGCAAAACCATCACGGCCCTGAGCCTGCTGCGCCTGGTGCAGAACGCCGCCGTCAGCGGCAGCGCGGTTTTTGAAGGACGTGATGCCGAAGTCGACCTGCTGGCCATCCTCGAGCGCCAGTTGCGCGGCATTCGCGGACAGGACATTTCCATGATCTTCCAGGAGCCCATGACGGCCCTGAACCCGCTTTTCAGCGTGGGGGCCCAGATCGCCGAGGTTTTAGAACTGAAAATGGGCTTGGCCACCGTGGATGCAGCGCAGGCAGCTATTAAATTGCTAGCGGATACGGGGATTTCCGAGCCTGCCAGGCGGGCTCAGTCCTTTCCGCACCAACTCTCGGGTGGCCAGCGCCAGCGCGCCATGATTGCCATGGCGCTGGCCTGCAAACCAAAACTGCTGCTGGCGGACGAACCCACCACCGCGCTGGATGTCACGGTGCGCGGTCAGATTCTGGACCTGCTGGCCGATTTGCAGCAAAAAAACGGCATGGCCGTGCTGATGATCACCCACGACCTGAACCTGGTGCGCCGTTTTGCGGACCGCGTCGCCGTCATGGAAAACGGCCACATCGTGGAACAGGGCAGGGTGGCCGACGTTTTTGCCAGCCCGCAGCACCCCTATACCCGCAAGCTGATAGACAGCACGCCGGCGCGCGATCTGCTTGAAATACTGCCGGACTCATCATTGGCCCCCGTCATGCGGGCAACAGACCTGCGCGTGAGTTACCCGGTGTCGGTACCGGGCTTCAGGGGCTGGTTTAAAAAGAGCGAGTTTGTGGCCGTGCAGGGCGCCAGTTTTGACATTCCGGCCGGCCAGACGCTGGGGGTGATAGGCGAATCGGGCTCTGGCAAATCCAGCCTGGCGCTGGCGGCCCTCGGCCTGCACCCGCACCAGGGGCAGCTGGAGGTCACGGGCAAGGCCTGGAGCCGTGATACAGCCGGCAACAAGGCCCTGCGCCGGGCCATACAAGTGGTGTTCCAGGATCCTTTTTCCTCGCTGTCGCCGCGCATGACGGTGGAAGCCATCGTCGGGGAGGGCTTGCTTGTTCACCAGCCCGGGCTGGACGAAGCGCAAAGGCAGCAGCGAGTACTGCAGGCCCTGGCCGATGTGGGCATGCTGGAAGCCCAGTTTCCCGGCCTGCTGCAGCGTTACCCGCATGAGTTCTCAGGCGGGCAGCGCCAGCGCCTGGCCATCGCCAGGGCTCTGATGGTCGAGCCGCAACTGCTGGTGCTGGACGAGCCGACCAGTGCGCTGGATGTAACAATTCAGAAACAGGTGCTGGCGCTATTGCAGCGGCTGCAAAGAGAGCGTGGCCTGAGTTATTTGCTGATCACCCACGATGTGGACGTGATCCGCGCCATGGCGCACCAGGTCATCGTGATGAAAGACGGCGAAGTTGTCGAGTCCGGCGCTTTGGCGCAGATAGTGGACTCCCCGCGCCATCCTTACACAAGAACGCTGGTCGCGGCCCATGCGCCGGTTTCTTCCATGCCCATGTAACACCGGGCACGCAAACTGCTTGCACAGGCCTGTTTCACAGGTTACAATACGAGCTTCACGACCAAATGGGCGGGTTTTCACCGCCCATTTTTTTTGGGCGTTTGTTTTTGCATTTTGGTTATTTGGCAACTATTTTTGGCACTGCTTTTTAGATATTGAATGGCATCACTCAGCACGAACGACACGATTGAGCAAACCGTCACGGGACTTGGTTACGACCTGGTCGATATCGAGCGCACGGGCGGTGGCTTGTTGCGCGTGACGATTGACATGCCGTATGTCAAGGATGCCGAGCAATTCATCAATGCCGAAGATTGCGAAAAAGTCACGCGCCAGCTGCAGTTTGTACTGGAAGTCGAAGGCGCGGCCTATTCCCGGCTTGAGGTGAGCTCGCCGGGCATAGACAGGCCGCTGCGCAGTGAAAAGGATTTTGAGCGTTTTGCCGGTGAGTTGATAGACCTCACCCTCAAGGCGCCTATTGGTGTGGCGGCAACGGCGGGATCGACCGTGTCGGCCAACCAGAAAAAGTTTCGGGGAACGCTGGAGCACGCCGAGCCCAAGGATGGCGTGGCGGGCTGGCAGATTGTGTGGAGCGACGAGCCGGCGGTCAAGCCAGGCCAGAAAGTCAGCAAAAAGCGGGTTTCGGCCCCCTTGCAGGCTTTGGGCTTCACGCTGGATGAAATCCATTCGGCGCGCCTGGCGCCCGTGGTTGATTTCAAGGGGCGAAAGCCAAAAGCCGCCAAGGGCGCCCCAGCTGCGGATGCGCAGCCTGAAAACTGAATCAGTTAGAAATATTAGAGTGAAAGGCTTGTGAAATGAATCGCGAAATGTTGATGTTGGTCGATGCCATCTCGCGCGAGAAAAATGTCGAACGCGACGTGGTTTTCGGCGCGGTCGAGCTCGCCCTTGCGCAAGCCACCAAAAAGATTTACCCCGGTGAAGTCGATATCCGTGTTGCGGTTGACCGCGACAGCGGCAACTACGAGACCTTCCGCCGCTGGCTTGTCGTGCCCGACGAAGCCGGTTTGCAGAATCCCGAAGCCGAAGAGCTGGTCAGCGATGCACGCGACGAAATCGCCGACATCGAAGAAGGCGACTACATCGAAAAGCCGGTCGAAAGCCTGCCTATCGGCCGTATTGGCGCACAGGCTGCCAAACAGGTCATCCTGCAGAAAATCCGTGATGCCGAGCGCGAAATGCTGCTCAACGAGTTCATGTCGCGCGGCGACAAGATCTTTGTCGGCACCGTCAAGCGCATGGACAAGGGCGACATCATTGTCGAGTCCGGCCGGGTTGAAGGCCGCCTGCGCCGCAGCGACATGATCCCGAAAGAGAACTTGCGCTCCGGCGACCGCGTTCGTGCCATGATCATGGAAGTGGACACCACACTGCGTGGCGCGCCCATTATCCTGTCGCGTACCGCACCTGAATACATGATTGAGCTGTTCCGCCAGGAAGTGCCCGAGATAGAGCAGGGCCTGCTGGAGATCAAATCCTGCGCCCGTGATCCCGGTTCGCGCGCCAAGATCGCCGTGCTGTCGCACGACAAGCGCGTCGACCCCATCGGCACCTGCGTCGGCGTTCGCGGTACCCGCGTCAACGGCGTGACCAACGAACTAGCCGGCGAGCGCGTCGACATCGTGCTGTGGAGCGAAGACCCGGCGCAGTTCGTGATCGGTGCGCTGGCGCCGGCCAACGTCTCGTCCATCGTGGTGGACGAAGAGCGCCATGCCATGGACGTGGTGGTGGACGAAGAAAACCTGGCCATCTCCATCGGCCGCGGCGGGCAGAACGTGCGCCTGGCCGCCGAGCTGACAGGCTGGAAGATCAACATCATGACGGCCGACGAGTCTGCACAAAAGCAGGCGACGGAAACCGACTCCAGCCGCAAGCTCTTCATGGAAAAGCTCGACGTGGACGAGGAAATCGCCGACATCCTGATCTCCGAAGGCTTTACCAGCCTCGAAGAAGTGGCTTATGTGCCCATCCAGGAGATGCTCGAGATCGAGTCGTTTGATGAGGACACCGTCAATGAGCTGCGCACGCGCGCCAAGGACGCACTCCTGACCATGGAAATCGCCAAGGAAGAAAGCGCCGAAGGCATCTCGCAGAACCTGCGCGATGTCGAGGGCCTGACCCCCGAGCTGATTGCCAAGCTGAATGAGGCGGGCGTCAACACCCGCGACGACCTGGCCGACCTGGCCACGGACGAACTCACCGATATCACCGGCCAGTCTGCAGAAGACGCCACGGCCCTGATCATGACTGCACGCGCGCATTGGTTTACCGATGACGCCGCAGCCGCCGATGCCCCTGCCGAGCCTGAAAAGCCAGCAGCGGCCCAAGAGCAATGATCATGGAGGCCAGTCAGGAAAACCAAATATGTCCAGTACCACTACCGTCGCTGAATTCGCAGCTGAACTCAATAAATCCCCTGCAACCCTGATCGAGCAATTGACCAGCGCAGGCGTCGCCAAGGCACAAGCCAGCGACCATTTGTCGGAGGCCGACAAGCAGAAGCTGCTCGGCTATTTGCAGGCCAGCCACGGCACCGTGTCGGCCGAGCGCAAAAAAATCACGCTGGTGAAAAAATCCACCAGCGAAATCAAGCAGGCTGATGCCACCGGCAAGGCGCGCACCATCCAGGTGGAAGTGCGCAAGAAGCGCACCTTCGTCAAGCGCGATGACGGCTCCGAGGCGGCTGCCGAGGAAGCAGTGCCCGAAGTAGCGGCTGCACCCCAGGCGCCGGTGGTTGATAACGCCGAACTGGTCCGCCGTGAAGAAGAAGCCAACCGCCACGCTGAACTGCTGCGCCGCCAGGAAGCAGAGCTGACGGAAAAACGCCGCCTGCGTGAAGAGCAGGATGCCAGGGAAGCCGCCCAGGAGCAGGAGCGCCAGGCCGAGGAACAACGCGCAAAAGCTGCGGCCCAGGCGGCAGCAGAAGCCGCAGAAAAAGCCAAGCCTGTCGTCGGAAGGAATATCAAGCAGACCCCTCCGTCCGCAGTGGAAGTCCAGGCCGTCAAGGCCTCGGAAATCGCCGCTGCCGAGCAGGCTGGCAAGGCTGCTGAAGCCGCCGCCGCTCAGGTGTCTGCACAGGTTGCCGCCAAAGCCAAGGCTACGGCCGAGTTCCAGGCCGATGCGGCCAAGGCGCAGGATCTGCAGGAACGACGCCGCAAGGCCGAAGCCGAAGCTGCAGGCATCCGCGCCATGATGAACGCGCCCAAGCGCGTTCTGGTTCCCCACGTCGACCCCAAGGCGGCCATCAAGGGCACGCTGCACAAGCCGGCTGGCGCGCCAGGCGCTGCCAAACCGGCTGCAGCGGGTGCGCCCGCAGCGCCCGGCGCTGCAGGCAAGAAGGAAGTCAAGTCGGAGAACCTGTCTTCGACCTGGAAAGACGACGCAGCCAAGAAAAAGGGCCTGCCAAGCCGTGGTGCGCCCGTCATACCCGGTCGCGGCAACTTCCGCGGCGGCCCGCGTGGCCGGCGCAGCAATGACCGCGACGCACGTCCCGAGTCAACGTTTGTCGCACCGACCGAATTCAAGGTCATTGAAGTCCATGTGCCGGAAACCATCACCGTGGGTGAACTGGCACACAAGATGAGCATCAAGTCGTCCGAGGTCATCAAGCACCTGATGAAGCTCGGCCAGATGGCGACCATCAACCAGCCGCTGGACCAGGACACCGCCATGATCGTGGTGGAAGAAATGGGCCACAAGGCCGTGACGGCAGCACTGGACGATCCAGAAGCGTTTACCGACGACGATGTGCAGGGCCAGGAAGCCGAAATGCTGCCGCGCGCTCCTGTGGTCACCGTCATGGGCCACGTTGACCATGGCAAGACCTCGCTGCTCGATTACATCCGTCGTGCCAAGGTGGCCTCCGGTGAAGCCGGCGGCATTACCCAGCACATCGGTGCCTATCACGTGGAAACACCGCGCGGCGTCATCTCTTTCCTGGATACCCCAGGCCACGAGGCGTTTACCGCCATGCGTGCCCGCGGCGCCCAGGCGACCGACATCGTGATCCTTGTGGTGGCCGCCGACGACGGCGTGATGCCGCAGACCAAGGAAGCCATCAAGCACGCCAAGGCTGCCGGCGTTCCCATCGTTGTTGCGATCAACAAGATCGATAAACCCGATGCCAACCTTGACCGCGTCAAGGGCGAGCTGGTGACCGAAGAGGTTGTGCCCGAAGAGTTCGGCGGCGATTCACCGTTTGTGCCCGTGTCCGCCCGGACCGGTGCCGGTATCGACCAGTTGCTGGAACAGGTGTTGCTGCAGGCCGAAGTGCTGGAGCTCAAGGCGCCGGTGGATGCGCTGGCCAAGGGCCTCGTGATTGAAGCCCGCCTCGACAAGGGCCGCGGCCCCGTGGCCACCGTTCTGGTTCAGTCCGGAACGCTCAAGGCCGGTGACGTGGTGCTGGCAGGTTCAACCTTCGGCAAGGTTCGTGCCATGCTGGACGAGAACGGCAAGCCGATCAAGACCGCGGGTCCATCGATCCCGGTGGAAATCCAGGGCCTGACCGAAGTCCCGCAAGCCGGTGATGACTTCATCGTCATGCTCGACGAGCGCCGTGCCCGTGAAATTTCGACCTACCGCGCAGGCAAGTTCCGCAACACCAAGCTGGCCAAGCAACAGGCGTCCAAGCTGGAGAACATGTTCTCCGACATCGGTGCCGGCGAGGTCAAGATGCTGCCCATCATCATCAAGGCCGACGTGCAGGGTTCGCAGGAAGCGCTGGCCCAGTCGCTGCTCAAGCTGTCGACCGACGAGGTCAAGGTCCAGCTGGTGTACTCGGGTGTTGGCGGTATTTCCGAATCCGACGTGAACCTTGCGATCGCTTCCAAGGCCGTGCTGATCGGGTTCAACACCCGCGCAGATGCCCAGGCGCGCAAGCAGGCCGAAGGCAACGGTATTGATATCCGCTACTACAACATCATTTACGATGCAGTGGATGACCTGAAGGCGGCCATGTCCGGTATGTTGACGCCCGACAAGAAGGAAGAAGTCATCGGTACGGCCGAGATTCGCCAGGTGTTCAAGGTCAGCAAGATCGGCTCCATTGCCGGCTGTATGGTCACCGCAGGTGTGGTTCGCCGCACCGCCAGGTTGCGCCTGTTGCGCCAGAACGTGGTCATCTTCACGGGTGAACTCGACTCGCTCAAGCGCTTCAAGGACGATGTCAAGGAAGTCAAGGAAACTTTCGAATGCGGCTTGAATATCAAGAACTACAACGATATTCAAGAGGGTGACGTGCTCGAGTTCTTTGAAATCAAGGAAGTTGCCCGTACTTTGTAAAAATAAAGCGCGCCACGATATCAGGTCCATTGCTGCGTTGCAGTCGTCTTGTCGTACCTCGGTACTGCCTGCGACGACGCGCCTTGCACTGAACCTGATCTCCTGCCGCTTGCGATTGATTAAACAGTGAGAAAAAAGAGTTCTACCCCCAACCGCGGCTTTCGTGTTGCCGATCAGATCCAGCGGGATCTGACGGAGTTGATCGCGCGCGAGCTAAAAGACCCGCGGGTGGGCATGGTGACCGTGCAGGCCGTCGAGGTAACGCCCGACTATGCACACGCCAAGGTGTTCTTCAGCGTGCTGGTCGGCGACCCGAAAGAGTGCGAGGAAGCGCTCAACCAGGCTGCCGGCTTTTTGCGCAACGGCCTGTTCAAACGCCTGATGACGCATACAGTGCCGACTCTGCATTTCCATTTTGACCGCACGACAGAACGTGCTGCCGACATGAACGCCCTGATCGCCAAGGCAGTTTCTTCGCGCGCCCAGGACGACTAAAGCGTACCGTTCCCCTTCGGCAGGCTCGGGGTGAACGGTACCCCACCGCGAGCGGGTGTTCCGTTCGCGTTGAGCTTGTCGAAACGCTTATGTCCACATCACCCAGTCATCGTCAAAAGATCCAGCGACGTCCCGTACACGGCGTGTTGCTGCTCGACAAGCCGCTGGGCTTATCGAGCAACCAGGCGCTGCAAAAAGCCAAATGGCTGCTGCGGGCGGACAAGGCCGGCCATACCGGCACGCTGGACCCGCTGGCGACTGGCGTGTTGCCGCTGTGTTTTGGCGCGGCGACCAAGTTCAGCCAGATCCAGCTCGATGCCGACAAGACTTATGAAGCCGTGCTGCTGCTGGGCCAGAAGACCAGCACCGGCGATGCCGAAGGCGACGTGATCGAGACGCGGCCGATACCGGCCATCACGCCGGAGCTGCTGGACGAAATGACACGGCGTTTTACCGGTCCATTGGCGCAGATTCCGCCCATGTATTCGGCGCTGAAAAAAGACGGCAAGGCGCTGTACGAATACGCCCGCAAGGGTGAAGAAGTCGAGCGGGAAGCCCGCCACATCACGATTTTCAAGCTGGATATGGCTCCAGCCCAGGACCCACGCGCGCAAGCAGCTATCAAAATAGTAGTGAATTGCAGCAAGGGCACCTACATACGCACACTTGGTGAAGACATCGGCGAGGCCATTGGCTGCGGCGCACACCTGGGTTCGCTCAGGCGCCTGGAAACCGGTGGTTTTGTTGCCGGGCAGTGCGTGAGCCTGGCCGCGCTAGAAGCCATGACAGAGCCGGAGCGAGAAGCCTGCCTGTTGCCGCCGCAGTCGCTGGTAGCTGCGTACCCGTCTGTCACATTGGACGCGGACAATGCAGGACGCCTTTTAAGTGGCTTGCGCCGCAGGGGTGAGCCGGGGCAGTGGGGTGCCGACGCGCCCCTGGTGCAGGTGTACGGCCCTTCGTCAAGCTCAGGACAGGCCGGAGCTGCGCAGGCGTTTTTGGGCTCCGCCCACATCACTGCCGATGAGTTGATACCCCAGCGCTTGCTGAGCCCGATTGAAATACAGGACATCCTGAAAACCACACAACGCCGCCTTGAAAGCTTCGCATTGGAGCCCCCCGACCGGATGGTTGCGTCCCTGCATTCCTGATTTTTTTCTATCGTTATCCGTTTCAAGTTTCAAGTCTCCAGAAAGCCAACCATGAGCCATAAACAAATCCGCAATATTGCCATCATCGCCCACGTCGACCATGGCAAGACCACCATGGTCGACCAGTTGCTGCGCCAGTCCGGCACCTTCGCCGAACACGAAAAAGTCGTTGATACCGTGATGGACAACAACGCCATCGAAAAAGAGCGTGGCATCACCATCCTGGCCAAGAACTGCGCCGTGAGCTGGGAAGGCACGCACATCAACATCGTCGACACCCCGGGCCACGCCGACTTCGGCGGCGAAGTGGAACGTGCACTGTCCATGGTCGATGGCGTGGTGCTGTTGATCGATGCGCAGGAAGGCCCCATGCCCCAGACGCGTTTTGTGACCAAGAAGGCCCTTGCCCTGGGTCTCAAGCCCATCGTGGTGGTGAACAAGGTCGACAAGCCCGGTGCCAACCCCGACAAGGTGGTCAACGCCGCGTTCGACCTGTTCGACAAGCTGGGCGCGACCGACGAGCAACTCGACTTCCCGGTGGTTTACGCCTCCGGCATCAACGGCTGGTCCTCGCTGGAAGAAGGTCCTCCAAATGAACAGTGGGGTCCCGACATGTCGGCCCTGTTCAACACCATCCTGAAGCACGTACCCGCGCAAAAGGGTGATCCCGCTGCGCCGCTGCAGCTGCAGATTTCCGCACTCGACTTCTCGACCTTCGTGGGCCGTATCGGCGTGGGCCGTATCAGCCAGGGCACGATCAAGCCCATGATGGATGTGGTGGTCATGGAAGGCCCGGACGGCAAGGCCATCAAGGGCCGTATCAACCAGGTCCTGACCTTCCAGGGCCTGGAACGTGTTCAGGCGACCGAAGCCGGCCCCGGCGAAATCGTGCTGATCAACGGCATTGCCGACATCGGCATTGGCGTGACCATCACCGACCCAACCAATCCGGCACCGCTGCCCATGCTCAAGGTCGATGAGCCGACCCTGACCATGAACTTCTGCGTCAACACCAGCCCGCTGGCCGGCCGCGAAGGCAAGTACGTCACCAGCCGCCAGATCTGGGACCGCCTGCAAAAGGAACTGCAACACAACGTGGCGCTGCGCGTCAAGGAAACCGACGAAGAAGGTATCTTCGAAGTCATGGGCCGGGGCGAGTTGCACCTGACCATCCTGCTGGAAAACATGCGCCGCGAAGGTTACGAGCTGGCCGTATCCAAGCCGCGCGTGGTTTACAAGGATGTCGATGGTGTGCGCCACGAGCCTATCGAGCTGGTGACGGCCGACATCGAAGAGCAGCACCAGGGCGGCGTGATGCAAGCGCTGGGCGAGCGCAAGGGCGAGCTGGTCAACATGGAGCCGGACGGCCGTGGCCGTGTGCGCCTGGAATACCGCATCCCGGCCCGCGGCCTGATCGGTTTCACCAACGAGTTCCTGAACTTGACCCGTGGTTCCGGCCTGATCTCCAACATCTTCGACAGCTACGAGCCGCACAAGGGCGACATCGGCGGCCGTAAAAACGGCGTGCTGATCTCCATGGACGACGGTGAAATCTTCACCTACGCCCTGGGCAAGCTGGACGACCGCGGCCGCATGTTCGTCAAGGCCAACGACCCGGTGTACGAAGGCATGATCGTCGGCATCCACAGCCGCGACAACGACCTGGTGGTCAATGCCACGCGTACCAAGCAGCTGACCAACTTCCGGGTGTCCGGCAAGGAAGACGCGATCAAGATCACGCCGCCCATCGAGTGCACGCTGGAATACGGCGTGGAATTCATCGAGGACGACGAACTGGTCGAAATCACGCCCAAGTCCATCCGCCTGCGCAAGCGTTACCTGAAGGAAAGCGAGCGCAAGCGCGCTGGCCGTTAATCGGGCGGCCTTTTGGATGTTTCAGGCCCTGCCGGCCTGAATGAGGTCAAAATAAGGTCATAAGGCCGCTGCGGGGCAGCGGCCTTTTTTCTTGTACTTCGCTGTCCGCAGCACAAGCTGTTTCATGAAACTCACGCATCCCAGGGCTGTGGCCCTCATGGTTCTGGTCACCCTGATGTGGTCCATCGCGGGTGTGGTGACGCGTCAGCTGGAGTCGGCGCGCAGTTTTGAAGTGACCTTCTGGCGCAGTTTTTTCACGGCGGCTTCATTGCTCGTCATCCTGCCGCTGGTACAGGGCCGTGCCGTTTTTTCAAGGATTCGCAACGGCGGCCCGGCACTCTGGTTGTCCGGCGTCTGCTGGAGCGTGATGTTCACGGCCTTTATGGTCGCGCTGACACTAACCACCGTGGCCAATGTGCTGGTGACCATGGCGCTCAGTCCCTTCATCACGGCCTTGCTGGCGCGGGTGTTTACCGCTTACCGCATTCCTGCGCGGACCTGGGTGGCCATCAGCATGGCCGGTGCCGGCATCGCCTGGATGTATGGCGGGCAGGTGGATCTCTCAAGCCACCTGGGCGGCACACTGGTGGCCTTGCTGGTGCCGCTGGCCAGCGCCGTCAACTGGACGGTGGTGCAGCACAGCCGGGCGCATGGCCAGAAGATAGACCTGGTGCCCGCGGTGCTGGTAGGCGCCGTGATTTCTTCGCTGGCGACGCTGCCGCTGTCGCTGCCGTTTTCCGCAACCCCGCACGACATCGGCCTGCTGGGCCTGCTGGGCCTGGTCCAGCTGGCCATTCCCTGCGTGCTGTCGGTCATGTGCGCCGGCGTGCTCAAGGCGCCAGAGGTCGCGCTGCTGGCGCTGCTGGAGGTTATTTTTGGCATCCTGCTCGCCTGGCTGGGTGCAGGGGAGGTGCCGGGTGCGAGTGTGTTGACCGGTGGTGCACTGGTTATCGCCGCACTGGTGATTAACGAATTGATTGGATGGAGACAGAAGTTATGAATGCAGAAACCCTGAAAACGGAAATCAAGAGCGACATCATTGTCGAGCGGCGCGGCAGTGCCGGCCTTATCACCCTGAACCGCCCCAAGGCGCTCAATGCCCTCAGCCTGCAGATGGTGCGCGACCTGACAGCAGCACTAACCGCCTTGCGCGATGACCCGGCGGTGTTGCTGGTGGCGATTCGCGGCACCAACAAGCATGGCCAGCCCGGCACACCCGAGAGCCGTTTCGGCGGGTTTTGTGCGGGCGGCGACATCCGGTTTTTTCACCAGGCCGCGCTGGCTGGCGATTCCGCACTGGAGGATTTTTTCACCGAGGAATACAGCCTCAACCACCTGATCCAGAGCTATCCCAAGCCCTACATCGCCTTTATGGATGGCATTGTCATGGGCGGCGGCATGGGACTGAGCCAGGGCGCAAAAGTCCGTATCGTCACGGAGCACACCAAGATGGCCATGCCCGAAACGAACATCGGCCTGTTCCCCGACGTAGGCGGCGGCTACTTCCTGAGCCGCTGCCCGGGCCACGTTGGCGAGTACCTGGCCTTGACCGGTGAGGTGATAGGCGCCGACGAGGCGATTGGCTTTGGTCTTGCCGACATCAAGCGCGACGCGGCGCAATTGCCCGCGCTCTGGGATGCACTGGGCAGCCGGGTTTTTGTGTCAGGCGCGGAAGCCGATCAGTGGGTTGCTACTGAATTCATAGCTGATCCCGAACGTTCTTCGGGGGCCACGGGCCATATTGATACTTATTTTTCGCTGCAGAGGGTCAAACACATCGTTGACGCGCTGGAAGCCGCGAAGGATGACCCCTGGGCCGGAAAAACCGCCAGCGTCCTGCGCAAACGTTCACCGTTGATGTTGCACGTGGCGCTGGAGCAGGTCCGTCGCGCGCGCAGCATGAGCCTGGCCGATGACCTGCGCATGGAGCGCGACATGGTGCACCAGTGTTTCCACCTCAGGCCGGGTGCCCGGAGCGAAACGGTGGAAGGCATACGTGCGCTGGCCGTTGACAAGGACTACAAACCGCAATGGTTGCCGGCGCGTATTGAAGACGTGAAGCCGGGCATGGCCGATGCGTTTTTTGCCAGTCCCTGGACGGCTGAAACGCATCCGCTGCGCGGGTTGAAGTAAAAAAGCTGGCGCAGCCGCTATCAAATGGATAGCTGGTTGCGCTCGTTCTGCCTTGGCTGGAGGCAGATTTGTTCTTGATTTACGCGTGCGCTTGCGTCAAAGTTGCTGGTAAACGGCTTGCGCGAGTTTCATCAATTCCTCGCGCGAGACGGTCCCGCTGAGCGCATAACCAAAGCCCTGGTCCACCCAGTAAAACGAAGGCACCGGACCGTCGCCGCTGTAGCGGAAGGCAGTTTCCTGTGCGGTCTGGGGTCGGGACGCCGCAGCCTTGGCTGGTGAAGCCGTATCCACGGCGCCAAGGTAAAGCGTCAGTCGAAGGCCGGCTGCGTTCTGGAACATGAACTGCGCACGGGCGCCACCGTCACCGGACAGCAGCCGGCCGCCGACCAGTTCATAACCCTGCGCCGTCAACACAGGCACCTTCAGCGGGCGATCCAGCCGTTTGGACAGCCATTGCACAAGATGCTCTTGTTGCGCCGCCGTCACTTCCACGGGGTGGCGGACTTCAGGTGAAAACACCGCATGCGCCAGCGACGCCTGGTGGACGAAATTCTGCGCCGCGCGCATGGGCGCGGACGCCATTTGCCGGGATGCCTGGTTATCCAGCCGGCCATGCGACAACCAGCCCGCGCCGAATGCCAGCATCACGCCTGCGGCCATGCCGCCCCAGCGCCACCACCGGTCAAGCTGCTGCCGGCCCTGTTGCCCGCGTTGTGCGGCAACCAGCAGGGTTTCCGGAATCGGTTCATCCAATAAAGGGCGATGCAGGGCGCGCAAGGCTTCGCGTTGCGATTGCCAGGCTTCTAACGTTTCCTGAGCAGCCGGGTTGCCGGCCAGCCTGTCCCTTGTTTCGGCTTCTTCGACGGGAGACAAACGGCCATCGACCAGCGCGTTGATCTTGTCCTGCATAGGTTCGTTTTTCCTGTCCATGATGTTCAGTGCCCTTATTTCAGCCGCCTGAGCGGGGCGGGGGACTCGGGGTGAATGGCACGTACTGTGCCGGCAGCAGCAGGTCCCTCCATCAGCTCCCGCAGGCGGGTCCGTGCCCGTGACAGGCGCGACATCACCGTGCCCATGGGGATACCGATGATTTTGGCAACTTCCTCGTAAGACAGGTCTTCCAGGCTGACCAGCAGCAGCACCGCTCGCTGGTCTTCCGGCAGGCGCATCAGGCAGCGCTGCAGGTCCAGCGACTGCGAGGCAGCGCTTTCTGGCGCAACAAGCTCATGTTCAACATCATCCACATTGACCGCGGTGCCCGCAGCTCTCTGCCGGACCGCGCTGCGCACCTGGTTTGCAAAAATATTGTGCATCAGGGTAAAAAGCCAGGTGCGCAGGTCGCTGCCGGCCGTCCACAAGCGCCATTTGGCGCAGGCGCGCTCCAGCGTGTCCTGCACCAGGTCGTCGGCCGTCCAGGCATCGCCGGTGAGCGCACGGGCGTAACGCCGCAGGCTGGGGATGTGTTCGGTCAGCGGAAAATCAGTCATGGCTGGCGGCCAGGGTCGTGGTCGTGTGGCGCATGGCTGGTTTCCGCACCGGGCCCCTTCAGGGCTTGGCGACGTGCCAGATGTTCATGAAGTTGTCACCAGTCTTGTCGCCGGGCTTGCTGTCCTTGGCCCAGTAATACAGCGGCTTGCCTTTCATGGCCCATTGTTTTTTGCCGTCATCACGCGTGATGACCATGTAGTCGCCGGTGGGCTTGTCGGCATCCGTGGCCATCAGCGGCGGCCAGTTGGTCGCGCAAGGGCCATTGCAGACGGATTTGCCGCTGTTGGCGGTGTCGCGGTCGAAAACGTACAAGGTCATGCCGTTGGGGCCGACCAGCGCGCCGTCGGCGACTTTGGCCGGGGTGGCGGCGTTCATGGAGGCGCAGCCGCCCAGCAGGGCCGCGGTGATCAGGGCGATGGACAAGAGTTTCATGAAAGACTCCGGGTGAAGGTTAGGCAGCAAATGTCTGCACCGGAATAAACACCGGCCAGGCCCGGTTTATTCCACCGCCCGCCGAAATCGTTCAAAAAAACCGCTTTGGATGCCTAGCGGCTCCTGGATTTCATGGCGCGTTCAACCTCGCGTTTGCCTTCGCGGTCCTTGATGGTGTCACGTTTGTCGTGTTCGCCCTTGCCCTTGGCCAGGCCGACCTCGCACTTGACCTTGCCGGCTTTCCAGTGAAGGTTCAGCGGCACCAGGGTGAAACCTTTTTGCTCGATCTTGCCGATGAGGCGGCGGATCTCATCCTTGTGCATCAGCAGCTTTTTGGTCCGCACCGAATCCGGCCGCACATGGGTGGAGGCCGTGCCAAGAGGGTTGATCTGGCAGCCAATGATGAAGAGTTCGCCATTGCGGATCACCACATAACCGTCGGTCAACTGCACCTTGCCTTCACGCAAGGATTTGACCTCCCAGCCTTCGAGCACCATGCCGGCCTCAAAACGCTCTTCAATGTGGTAGTTGAACAGCGCCTTTTTATTGTCTGCAATGCGTATGGCTGCCGCTGCGGCCTTGGGCGAAAGCTTTGAATCAGCTTTGCCTGAAGATGCCGCGGCTGGTTTTTTTGAGGAGGATGCTTCTTTGGTGGCCATGACTACAAAATAAGGGCGCCGTCGACTAATACAATTGCGCGCAACTCTCCATTGTATGAAAACTGTCCACAAGTCCGTCCTGATCTGGTACAGCGCTGCCGAAATGTTTTCCCTGGTCACGGATGTTGCCAGCTATCCGCAGTTTCTTCCCTGGTGCGATGAAGCTGTTGTGATAGAGGAAAACGCCCACGGCATGACCGCCAGGATCGGGCTCGGGATGGCGGGCCTCAAACAAAGCTTCACCACCCGCAATACGCATGTCAAAGACCGCAAGGTCTCCCTGAAACTGGTGGACGGACCTTTTTCTCAACTGGACGGGCAATGGGATTTCACGCCGGTCGGCAAAGGCTCCGAGCGGGCCTGCAAGATCGAGTTCAGCCTGCGTTATGACTTTGACAACGCAGCGTTGGCTGCCATGGTGGGTCCGGTGTTTGACAAGATCGCGGGCAGCCTGGTGGATGCTTTTGTCAAAAGGGCCGGCCAGGTCTACGGCGAGATTTAGGCCTGCGCATTCAGCATGAAGGTATTGCTCTTCTACTCACCCGCACCCCGGCAGGTGCGTGAATGGTTGCTTGATCTTCCCAGTGGCTGCACCGTCGCGCAAGCCCTGGCGCAAAGCCCGGTCTTCGGGGAGTTCCCGGACCTGCAGTCCCGGACGCTGACGCTTGGGGTTTGGGGTAAGCGCACGGGCCAGAACCATATCCTGCGTGAAAATGATCGCCTGGAGATCTATCGCGGGCTAAGGGTGGATCCCAAAATTGCCCGCAGGGAACGCTTCAGCCGCCAGGGCGCCAAAAGGGCAGGGCTTTTTTCTGCGACAAGGGCAGGGGGCAAGGCGGGTTATTGAAGCGAACGGCTGGAGTAGCCGGAGCTTACTTGCAGCTGGCGTCGATGACGTCCTGTGCACGCTTTGTTTCGGCGGCGCGCCGGTCATCGTCAAAAACCTCACGTTCACCCTTGGCGTTGACTGACGCCATCCGCACGCCGGACTGGAGTGTGGCCAGGCTGGTTTTGGCCCGTTCGCAATTGTCAGCCCTGGTTTTTGCAAGCTTTTCTTCTTCAGCCTTTTTCTTGGCCGCTTCATCGGCTTCAGCTTTTTTCTTCTTTGCTTCCAGGTCGGCGTCCTTGCCCGAGAGTTTCGGCGCGCTTGCCTTTGCAAGAGGTGCTGATGCCGTATCGGCTGGTTTTGCGGCCGGGCCTCCTGCTTCAGCGGTCACTTGAGGAGGCGCCGGCCTGGCGCTTCCGGCCGGCCGCTTCAGGATGTCCTTTTCCTGGACTTCGGCCGGGGGGGAGCGGTCGCTGAAAACCTTTCGGCCGTCTTTGTCAAGCCATTGCCACTGGGCCAATGCCGTGAGCGAAAAAGACGCGCCGGCAAGGGCCAAAACCAGGGTTTTTGAAACAGATTTGAAGTCCATCCGCCGAGTGTATAGCGGTGCAGCGCAAATTTACAAAGGACGTTTTGTCACAGGCAATACTTGCCGGATTCAGTTTGTAACCTTTTGTCGCTTGATCCCCAAATTTTGGGTGTCCGGGTTACTACCCAGCGGCGCGGGTACAATCGTGTTTTTGGAGCCATCCCTATGCGCCTACTCGGCAAAGCGCTCACCTTCGACGACGTATTGTTGGTGCCAGCGTTCTCCCAGGTCCTGCCAAAGGACACCTCGCTTTCCACCCAGTTTTCCCGCAATATCCGCCTGAATCTGCCGCTTGTGTCGGCAGCAATGGATACGGTCACCGAAGCCCGGCTGGCCATCGCCATTGCACAGGAAGGCGGCATTGGCATCGTGCATAAAAACCTGACGCCGCAGGAGCAGGCTGCGCATGTGGCCAAGGTCAAGCGCTACGAGTCCGGCGTGGTGCGTGATCCCGTGGTGATCACGCCCGAGCACACCGTCCTGCAGGTCCTGGAGCTCTCCGAGCAGCTCGGCATCTCCGGCTTCCCGGTATGCGACGGCGGCAAGGTTGTAGGCATCGTCACCAGCCGTGACCTGCGCTTTGAAACCCGCTACGACGTCAAGGCGCACCAGATCATGACGCCGCGCGACAAGCTGATCACGGTCAGGGAAGGCACGTCCGCAGCCGAAGCCAAGGCCCTGCTCAACAAGCACAAGCTGGAGCGTGTGCTGGTGGTCAATGAGGCCTTTGAACTCAAGGGTCTGATCACCGTCAAGGACATCACCAAGCAAACCAATTTCCCCAATGCTGCCCGCGACACTTCAGGTCGCTTGCGTGTGGGTGCAGCGGTTGGCGTGGGCGCCGGGACCGAGGAACGCGTAGAGGCCCTAGTCAAAGCGGGTGTCGATGCCATCGTGGTTGATACGGCCCACGGCCACAGCCAGGGCGTGATTGAGCGCGTACGCTGGGTCAAGAAGAACTACCCGCAAATTGATGTGATCGGCGGCAACATCGCAACCGGTGCAGCAGCGCTGGCGCTGGTTGAAGCTGGCGCAGACGGCGTCAAGGTCGGCATCGGCCCGGGCAGCATTTGCACTACCCGCATCGTGGCAGGCGTTGGCGTGCCGCAGATCATGGCGATCGACAGCGTTGCCACCGCATTGCGTGGCACCGGTGTTCCCCTGATTGGCGACGGCGGTATCCGTTACAGCGGCGACATCGCCAAGGCGATTGCCGCGGGCGCCAATACCGTGATGATGGGCGGCATGTTTGCCGGAACCGAAGAAGCGCCAGGCGAAGTCATCCTGTACCAGGGCCGCAGCTACAAGAGTTACCGCGGCATGGGCAGCATAGGCGCCATGCAGCAGGGCAGTGCGGACCGCTACTTCCAGGAATCCAGCACCGGCAACCCGAATGCCGACAAGCTGGTGCCTGAAGGCATTGAGGGACGGGTGCCTTACAAGGGCTCCATGGTGGCCATCGTGTTCCAGATGGCGGGCGGTTTGCGTGCCAGCATGGGTTACTGCGGTTGCGCCACCATCGAAGACATGCGCGACAAGGCAGAGTTTGTCGAGATCACCGCTGCCGGCATACGCGAAAGCCATGTCCACGACGTACAGATCACCAAAGAAGCCCCCAATTACAGGGCTGATTGAACCTTGAACCGGCCCACAGGCGTCTGATAAACCAGACGCCTTTTTCTTTTTTGCCCTGAAGACTAGCCCCTCATGCAACACCAGAAAATCCTCATCCTCGATTTCGGCTCCCAGGTCACCCAGCTGATTGCCCGCCGCGTGCGCGACGCCCACGTGTTTTGCGAAGTCCATCCCTGCGATGTGACGGACGACTGGGTCCGCGAATATGCCAAGGACGGCACGCTCAAGGGCGTGATCCTCTCGGGCAGCCATGCCAGTGTCACAGAAGACAGCACCGACCGGGCGCCGCAAGCCGTGTTCGAGCTGGGCCTGCCGGTGCTCGGTATTTGTTATGGCATGCAAACCATGGCACAGCAGCTTGGCGGCAAGGTTGAAACCGGCCACAAGCGCGAATTCGGCTCGGCCGACGTGCGCGCCCGCGGCCACACGGCGCTGCTCAAGGACATCGCCGACTACACCACGCCCGAAGGCCAGGGCATGCTCGATGTCTGGATGAGTCACGGCGACAAGGTCACCGAAATGCCGCCCGGCTTCAAGCTCATGGCGTCGACCGACTCCTGCCCTATCGCCGGCATGGCTGATGAAGACCGCAAGTTTTATGCAGTGCAGTTCCATCCAGAAGTCACGCACACCAAACAGGGCAATGCCATCCTCAAACGTTTTGTGCTGGACATCTGCGGCACACGCCAGGACTGGGTCATGGGCGACTACATCAGCGAGGCGGTGGAAAAAATCCGCGCCCAGGTTGGTGATGAAGAAGTCATCCTGGGCCTGTCGGGCGGGGTTGATTCATCGGTTGCTGCGGCTCTGATTCACCGCGCCATCGGCGACCAGCTCACCTGCGTGTTTGTCGACCACGGCCTGCTCAGGCTGAACGAGGGCGACATGGTGATGGACATGTTTGTCGGCAAGCTGCACGCCAAGGTCATACGTGTTGATGCCAGCGACCAGTTTCTTGGACACCTCGCCGGTGTCAGTGAGCCGGAAGCCAAACGCAAAATCATTGGCCGCGAGTTTGTCGAAGTCTTCAAGGCCGAGGCAGCGCGCCTTAAAGCTGGCGACGGCGGCCATAAAGGCGCCAAATGGCTGGCCCAGGGCACGATTTACCCCGACGTGATCGAGTCCGGCGGCGCCAAAAGCAAAAAAGCCGTCACCATCAAGAGCCACCACAACGTCGGCGGCCTGCCGGAACAGCTGGGCCTGAAACTGCTGGAGCCGCTGCGTGAGCTGTTCAAGGACGAAGTCCGCGAATTGGGCGTGGCGCTGGGCCTGCCGCACGACATGGTCTATCGCCACCCCTTCCCCGGCCCAGGCCTTGGCGTGCGGATTCTTGGCGAAGTCAAAAAGGAATACGCCGACCTGCTGCGCCGTGCCGATGCGATCTTTATCGAGGAACTGCGCAACTTCAAGGACGCCGAGACCGGCAAGACCTGGTACGACCTGACCAGCCAGGCCTTCACGGTGTTTTTGCCAGTGAAAAGTGTGGGCGTGATGGGTGATGGCCGCACTTACGACTATGTGGTGGCCCTTCGCGCAGTGCAAACCAGCGACTTCATGACGGCTGACTGGGCTGAGCTGCCTTACGCGCTGCTCAAAAAGGTGTCGGGCCGCATTATCAATGAAGTGCGCGGTATCAACCGCGTGACCTACGACGTCAGCAGCAAGCCGCCAGCCACTATTGAGTGGGAGTGAAATCGAGTCCTTCGGGGACTATCGCCAGTTATCGAAAAACTGCCGTAACGTGTTGATTTAAAAGAAAATACGTCACGACAGCTATCGGTGGCTATCGCCGGCCAGCAAAACGGGTTGACGGTAGAGTTGACGGTAAGAACCGAAGGTCTGATTAAGACCCTCCCGTTTACTATTGAGACCAAACCGGTCTTTGACGGTAAAACGCTCCCCTGGAAAGCTTGTTTCATGCGGCTTTCCGGGCATCGACGGGTCTCCTGACCCCTGACGGTAAAAGCCGTCACGAAACAGGAGGAAAACCTCGATGCTTACCGACACAGCACTGCGCAACCTGAAGCCTAAGTCATTGACTTATAAGGTTTCTGACCGGGATGGGATGTACGTGACGGTATCGCCTGCCGGTACCGTCACCTTCCGCTACGATTACCGTCTCAACGGGCGCCGTGAGACCCTGACCATCGGCCGCTATGGCTCTGGCGGCATCTCGCTGGCTCTGGCCCGCGAAAAGCTGCTCGACGCCAAGAAGGCCGTCGCTGCGGGCCGCTCCCCGGCATTGGAGAAGCAGCGCGAGAAGCGCCGGCTGACCGCAGCCAAGAACTTCGGCGATGTAGCGCTCAAGTGGCTGGCGGACGCCAAGATGGCCGACAGCACGCGCGCGATGCGCAAGCATGTCGTGGACCGCGACATCCTGCCGGTGTTCAGGAGCCGGCTGCTCAACGAAATCACGGCCGATGACCTGCGGGCCTTGTGCAACAAGGTGAAGGCGCGCGGCGCTCCTGCCACTGCGGTGCATGTCCGCGACATCGTGAAGCAGGTCTATGCGTTTGCCATCCTGCACGGGGAGAGAGTGGACAACCCGGCCAACGACGTGGCGGCCGCCTCGATCGCCACATTCGTGCCGAAGGACCGCGCGCTGTCGCCGGTCGAGATCCGGCTGGCGTTCCACCAGTTGGAGTCCATTGCGACATACCCGACGATCCGCCTGGCGCTGCGGATGGTCCTGCTGACCCTGGTGCGCAAGAGCGAGTTGATCGAGGCCACCTGGAGCGAGATCGACTTCGAGAACGCGACCTGGACGATCCCGAAGCAGCGCATGAAGGGGCGCAACCCTCACGTGGTCTATCTGTCTCGGCAGGCGCTGGACATCCTCGTGGCGTTGCACACCTGCGCGGCGGGCTCGAAGTTCGTGCTGCCCTCGCGCTATGAACCAACCCGTTGCATGTCGCATGCAACCTTGAACCGCGTGACCCAGCTCATCGCGTCGCGGGCCCAGGCCGCAGGCCTGCCGCTGGAGCCTTTCACGGTGCATGACCTTCGCCGCACGGGCTCGACGCTGCTCAACGAAGTGGGCTTCAACGGCGACTGGATCGAGAAGTGCTTGGCACACGAGGAAGGGCGCTCCTCGCGCTCAATCTACAACAAGGCCGAGTACGCTGAGCAGCGGCGGCACATGCTGCAGGAGTGGGCGGACATGGTCGATGCCTGGATCGATGGGCGCACCCATGTGCCGAAGCTGCTGCCGGAGAACACATCGGTCCCGGTTCTCAGCGCAGCTTTGTGAAGGGAGGGCCGCATGATGACCCTATCGAGACTCTCTCTCGGCGACGAGTGCAAGGTTTGCTGGCATGGCGAAAAGATCACTCTGAGTGATCCTTTGTGGCCCTTATCAAACTGGCCTATCTTGGCGAAGGTTTATAAATCTGTTATTTTGAGCACTATGGATGCTCAAAATTCAGGAAAACTGAACCGTTTGCTGGCCGAGCTGGGGGATACCCGCCTGGTGTCCAGCCGCTGGCTCCGGGCGCACGGCTACTCCAATAGCCTTGTGGCGCGCTATGTGGGCAGCGGCTGGCTGGTGTCGCCGGCGCGTGGTGTCTACATGCGCAGAGGCGGGCGGCTGCAATGGGATGGTGTGGTCCGCAGCCTGCAGGTCGGCGAGGGCATGCCGCTGCACCTCGGGGGACGCTTCGCGCTCGGCCTGCAGGGCCACGAGCACTACCTGCGCCTGGGCGATGCCGGGACGATCACGCTGTATGGGCCGCAGCAACTGCCGGGCTGGGTGGGCAAGCTTTCACTGGAGCAACGCTTCGAGTACCAGGGCAAGGGTCCGCTCGATCTCCCGGCCGTGCCTGTCACTGCGGAAGTCTCCGAGAAGGCGTTGTCGGAAGCGGGCCTAGCTTGGCATTCAGCAGCACCTGGGACCGATGCGCTGGTCTGCTCGACGCCCGAGCGGGCCATGCTGGAACTGTGCGACAGCGTGTCGGATGCGGCAGGGGTCTACGAGGCCGATGCGCTGATGCAGGCCATGACCACGCTGCGGCCGCAGCGGGTCGGCCTGCTGTTGCGCCACTGTCGCAGCATCAAGGCGAAGCGGCTGTTCCTGGCCCTGGCCGAGCGCCATCGGCATGCATGGCTGTCGCACGTGCCCCTGGAGGGCGTTGATCTCGGCCGTGGCAAACGCGCGCTGGTGCCCGGCGGGCGCCTGCATCCGACCTACCAGATCACTTTGCCGGGGGACCTCGATGAGCACCTGGCTTGACCATTGGGACCAGCGCTACACGGACCGCGTGCGGCTGCTGGTCGAGATCCTGCCGGTGTTGGCTTCGGAGCCGGGCTTTGCGCTCAAGGGCGGCACGGCCATCAACCTGTTCGAGCACGATCTGCCGCGCCTGTCGGTAGACATCGATCTGGCCTGGTTGCCGGTACACGGCTATGCCGAAGATGCGAAGCTGATTGCTGACGCGTTGGGGCGACTGGCCAATACGCTGCGCGCCCGGCCTCTGCAATTACAGGTCCACGCCTCGGCGGGCGAGGGTGGGGTGGTCACCCGGCTGGTGGCCAGTCGCGGCCGTGCGCGCGTGCAGATAGAGACGACGCCGGTCATGCGCGGCGCGGTGCATCCGGTGCGAACCATGGTCGTGCGGCCACGGGTGGAAGAGGCCTTCGGCTTTGCCGAGGTGCAGGTGCTGGCGTTCGCTGATCTCTATGCCGGCAAGCTGGCGGCGGCGCTGTCGCGCCAGCATCCGCGCGATCTTTTCGACGTGGGCCTGCTGCTGCAAGATGAACGAGCGGACGAAGTGCTCTGGCGCACCTTCCTTGTTTACCTGACGTGCAGCCCCAAGCCAGCCTGGGAGATGCTGTCGCCGCGCGTGCCGGGGGATTTCGAGGCCACCTTCGAGGCCCACTTCAAGGGGATGACATCCGAGCCTATCAGCGTGGCTGCCTTGCTGGAAAACCGCGAGCGCCTGTTGGCGCGCGTAGCGCATTGGCTGGATGGTCCGTCGCGCGCCCTTCTGCAATCCGTCGAGGATGAGAAGCCGGATTTCAGTTTGATCGGATTGGCCGATGCGGTCGGCCTGCCGGGTGTGCGGCGCAAGCTGCACAACCTTGCGCAGCGCACGGCCGCCAAGCGTGCAGCAGATCGCCAGCAGCTTGACGAAACGCTCGCGCGGATCGCAGGAGCTAGATGACGAAGGAGGTTGACGCGATGGTTCACGATTTCATACTGGTCTATGCGCTGGACTCGGGCGTGGGGTCGCAGGAGGATGTTCTTCGCGAGTTGGCGGATAGCGATTGCGCCGATGCCACGGTGGGCTGGGGACGGCCGGGTCATGTCGGCCTGGCTTTCAGCAGGGAAGCGAGCGACCGCGATGCTGCAGTCACGCTTGCAACGCTGCAAATGGCACAGGCGCTGCCGGGGGCGGTACTGGTCCGGGTTGATGCCGCGTAGCCGCTGCAGGCATTTGATGGTGACTTCATCATCGAACAGGGCGGTGCCGGCGCAGCCTCACGTCCGGTCCGCTGGGCGAGTTAGTCTTCCCTGATCGAGAGGCTTGCTTGCGGTCTTCGATCCAGGCTTCGACTTCTTCCAGGTCCCAGACGACGCAACGGGAGGTGAGGTGGAAGCGACGGGGAAATTCGCCGCGCTGTTCCATTTCGTAGATCGTCGTCTCGGCGAGGGGGACGATTTGGTGCAGTTCGGGACGTCGGATGGTGCGACGAAAGGGGAGAGGGCTGCGCTGCGGAAACTGGGGTAGGGCCTCGTAAGCTTCGGTGCCTGGCAAGGGAAGCGACTGGTGGGCGTGGGTGCCGGTCGCATGAGATGCTTGTCGTAGCTTTTCCACCTCGAACTCCAAGAACTTGCTGTATGGAGATATGGTGAAGTTCAGTACCCATCGGAACAACTTGCTGTGGAGTGGAAGAGCAAGTTACGTACGGACAAACAACTATCCGCTTCTCAGCGGCGTCTACTTCGCCCTGGCCACGGTAGCTGCCCCGTGAGCTCCGCCAAGCCGCCATCGTCTTCGACGCGCGCACCGAAGCGGTTCACTTCGACATCTGGCAAGTCCTCGCTGTCGAACCACAGCAGCGACGTCGTGGTATCAGTGCGGGCGTAGTGTTTGGAAATCTCCCAGAGGTCAAGGCCCTTTTCCCAGTTGTCGAACCAGATGTCTTGTGCAACCTCATCCGTGTCGGCGGCACTGCTGCCTGAAGAACGGAGGCGGTGAGCCACGGAGCCGACGGGAATGGCGGATCTGGGAGATATCCAAGCCCCAGCCTGTCGCAAGCTGGTGGAGCGTGCCGCGTAGCGTACTGCGCCGCGCTCCATGGTGACGAAGGCGCAAGGGATGTCGCTGAGGGAGGCGAATCGCGACGCTGCGGCGGGAAATGATGTGCTGAACAATGCCGCCATGCGCTGGATCAGCTCCAGCGAAGGTTCTTCCTTGGGCGCAAGCGACAGCCATTGCTGATATGGCATCAGCAATTCAGCGGCGAAGGTGTCGCAGGCGATTTCGTTCGGATGCCGCTTTGCATAGGACCAGGACGGCACCTCCTCATGGCTCGATTCCAGCGCAAGGACGATATGCGCAATTTCGTGGCAGATGGTGAAGCGCTGGCGTTCTTCCGTCTCCAGCGAGTTCACCGTAATGACGTGCTTGCCATTCGGCTTGGTGATCGTGTAGCCGGACTCACCCTCACCAAGCTCCTCCTTCTTGACCTTGGCGTTGGCCTCGACGACATAGGGCGTCAGATCTTGCCGGATGTCGGACGCATCGACCTTCGCAACAAAGGCGCGCGCTTTCTGTCTGACATCCGCCTCATCCATGTTCAATCGTCCTCGTCCTCGTCCTCGAATGCCCTCTGTATCCGGGCAATCAGCGTCGCGGGATCGGGCCTCGTATTCCCACGATGCCTCACCCCCGCTGCAGCCGAAAAGATATCGATGCTGATGGACGGATCGTTCAGCACGAACTCGACAAGGCGGGGATCGGCTTCAGCATGGTCAACCAGCCACATCACCAGCGCAGCATCTCTTTCACCTGGTTTGAGAACCTTCAGCAGCTTCTCGACCAAGTCCGCTGACGGGTTCGTCTTCTCGCCGGACTCCAGGCGGTGGACATAGGCATGGTCCACCGATGACAGTTGACCGATTTCGCGCAATGAGAGGGTTCTGCGCTCGCGTAGCGTCTTGAGGGCGACGCCCAGGCCTGTTTGTGACATCCGTTCCGTTCCTTGTGGCTGCGGCGGACACCGGTGTGTTTCCGGTCCGAAGCAGTTGCGTTCCGCGGCACCAAGCCCACCCTTTGCAGCTTGGCACCAAGTCTGATACATTGTTGTCCAGCCAGACAACAGAAGTAAGTTCTACGACTGCAGAGAGTTGATTTGGCTTGACTCGCCCGTTGTCTGCAAGAGCAACGATTTTGCTTCAACCGGTGGTCATTGGCAACCCGGCCGGCTGGCTGGGGTCTCGATGGTTCAACTTAAGGAAATTCGCCATGACAGGCAAAAATCAGCACGTAGTTCCTCACCAGGACGGTTGGGCCGTCAAGGGTGCCGGCAATCAGCGGGCAACCTCCGTGCACGACACGCAGCAACAGGCCATTGACGCGGCACGGGACATCGCACGCAACCAGCAGTCCGAACTGGTCATCCACCGCCCCGACGGCCGCATCCGCGACAAGGACAGCCACGGCAACGACTCTTTCCCGCCGAAAGGCTGATGCCATGACGGGCGTGCCCACCTACCATGTGCTCGCCCTGTCTGGGGGCGGCTATCGCGGCCTGTACACCGCGACGGTTCTTGCCGAGCTTGAAGCCGTGCTGGGCCGCCCAATCGCTTCGCACTTCGACCTGATCTGCGGCACCTCTGCAGGCGGGATGCTGGCCTTGGGGCTGGCCGCAGAAATCCCTGCCATTGAACTCAAAGCCTTGTTCGAAGGACAGGGTTCCCGCATCTTTGGTTGCCGAAGTCTCGCTCGGCGCCTTCTGGGCTTCTGGTTGACCGCCAAGCACGACTCCGCAGGGTTGCGGGGCGTGCTGACCGAGCGCTTTCAAGACGCCACGATCGGCAACTTGAAGCACCGCGTTCTCGTGCCAGCCGTCAACTACTCGACAGGGCGTGGCCAGTTCTTCAAAACGCCTCACCATCCCTCATTTGAGATGGACCACCGCATGAGGATCGTGGATGTGGCGTTGGCGACCGCCGCTGCGCCTGTGTACTTTCCGCTGGCGCGTAACGACCGCGGCGTCTTTGCGGATGGAGGTCTGGTCGGCAACGCGCCCGGACTGTTCGGGCTGCATGAGGTCAATACGTTCCTCGCGCCGAAACAGAATGCCCTGGTTAGGGTGCTGTCCATCGGCACGATGACGATCGGTGCAACGGTCCGCGGTGGCGCCAGCCTCGACCGCGGATTCGGTAAGTGGCGCGGGGGGCTCTTCGACCTGGTGATCTCCGCCCAGGAGTCGTCGGTGGACTACATGCTACGACAGTCCTTGGGCAGCAACTACTTCCAGATCGACGACAAGGCCACGCCCGATCAAAGCAAGGACGTAAAGGCGCTGGACCGGGTTTCCTTCGGTGCCACGAATACGCTGAAGGATCGCGGCAATCATGCAGCGCAGCGCGCGCTTGGCGACCCTCTTTTCCAACCGTTTCGAGCGCATCAGGCCGGCGCACCCACCTTCTATCACGGCCCTAACAAGAATGTGCCGGAGGCCGCATGCTGAATCTGAGCCCGCTTTTCTTTACCACCGTCGATGACGAATCCTGCATGCATGACGAGTTGGATCTGTCGCCCGCGCAACGAGCGGGGATCGCCAGCGCCCGAAATGATGTCAGGAACTGCCTCCGCACCGGAATTCCGCGCGTGCTGCGCGAACGTGGGTACACGGAAGACGTGCCGCAGCCGCGTTTCTTCACGCAAGGATCGTGGGCGTACAAGACTTTGAATGGTCCGGCACAGCGGCCCCAGCAGGCGGATGTCGATGATGGTTGTTATCTGCCGTTGAGTTTCGTCTCCCAGACGAAGCGTCCCAGCAGGGCAACAACGGTGTTCTTTGCCGCTGCAGAAGAAGCATTGAAGCCGCTGGTCGAGGAAAAGCGCTGGAAGCTCGTCACCGACAAGCCGACCTGCATCCGAATTGTCATTGCAGCGTATGCCCACATCGACATTCCGCTGTACGCCATTCCCGACGAAGAATTCGTCACGCTCGCGAAAGCCTCGATGGAGCGATACGGCTACGACTCGCTGACGGAGGCAGTGAATATGGCAGAGCGGGATGCCTGGACGGCATTGCCCGCTGACAAAGTTTTGCTGGCGCATCGGGAATGCAACTGGATGTCTTCGGATCCCAGGCCTGTGAAGGAATGGTTTCTGGGCGAGGTGGAAGCCAAGGGCGAACAGTTCCGCCGCGCGATTCGCTACTTGAAGGCGTTCCGCGATTGGCGATGGCCCAGCGGCGGGCCGGCTTCGATTCTGCTGATGGCCGCTGCGGCTCCGCTCTTCGAGAAACGGGATCGGCGTGACGACCTAGCCCTGCTGGATGTCGTCGCAGCATTGCCGGGCAGGCTGCGCGCGGGGGTGAACAACCCCGTGGAAGAGTCGGAGTCACTTACCTCACGCCTTGGCAAAGAGGGCGTCGAAGAGGCTGCGAAGGCGTTCGAAGCATTTGAAAAGGTGCTGCGCGGTGCCACCGACGCCGGCAGCCCTTCACAGGCCTGCATCTGGATGCAAGGCGAGTTCGGTCCACGTTTTCCGAACGAGCCCGACCGGGTCAAAGTGGTATCCGTTGCCGCGACCATCGCCGCAGCGCCGGCCACGGCTGGTCCGAGTGAACTGGTCGGGCGAACGAAAGCCGGATGAGCAGCGTTGCCGCAATCGCTGACGTGATCGAAGCCTTTGAGCGGCAAGGCTTCAAGTTCGTCGGCAAGACGGAAGACGGCTGGTTCAAGCTGCGGGGGCCGTTGATCCCTTGCGGCGCGGTCGACGGCATTCCATGTGAGGTTCAGCTCGACCCTGCCTTCTTCGACCTGCCTCGCATTCGGTTGCTTGAAATTCCGCCTGAACTGCCCAAGGCGGTTCCCCATCTTGGTGCGGATGGCAGCCTTTGCTATTTGGCCAAGGGGACCGTGGTATTGGACATCTACGATCCAGTCGGGCAGTCCTTGGCATGTCTGCAACGCGCGGCCGCCGTGCTGGGGCGAATATTGAAAGGCGAGATGATCGAAGACCTCGCCGAAGAATTCTTTGCCTACTGGAGCGGCTGGCTTTGCTTCGTGGACATGCAAGGCGAAGATCTGGGCCGGCAGAACTGTATCGTTGCGCAAGCCCATGGCAATCCGCTCTGGTTCATCACCGACAACGAAGAACGAACAACCAAAAAGCTGCATTCGCTCGGCTACCAGGTCACCGATAGAACGGTGCTGACCTACCGAGTCAAGACCACCGCTCAGCCCCGGCCGCTGACCAGCCACTGGCCTCCTGAAACCGTGGGGGACGTGTTGACTTGGCAAAGCACCCTGGACCCTCGGTGTCGGCGCAAGATTCACGAACGAATCAAGGAGGGGCAAAGCAAGAGGGCCAATGGTGTCCTCATCGTCATCGAGTCGCCATTGATGACGTATGGTTTTGTTGTGCTCTTTGACCACCAACCGTTGACGCACAAAGCCAAGCTCGCTGATCGCAGAGATTCAACCTTTGGACTGAAGGTTATGCCCGTCTCTGTGATCCGGATCGATGACCGGTATCTGGCCCAGCGCAACATTCCCAATTTGAGAACGCTGGCGGGGAAACGAATCGCAGTTGTGGGGTGCGGCACGATCGGCGGATACCTCTCGGACATGCTGGTCAAGGCCGGGGCGGGCACATGCGGCGGAAAACTCACGCTGGTGGATTTCGACGCACTCCTTCCACAGAACATCGGGCGGCATCGCCTCGGATTTCCGGACCTGCTGTCGAACAAGGCCGAGGCCATGGCGCGGGAACTCAAGCGCTTGTCGCCAGGCGCCGAGGTTCACGCGCTTCCTGTAGATGTCAGACAGGCTCAATTGGGAAAGCTTGACCTGCTCATCGATGCCACCGGCGAAGAATCCCTCGGGCACTGGCTGTGCGGCCGCTATCGGGCGCCCACCCCCATGCTTTCTGTCTGGATCGAAGGGCCTGGAACAGCTGTGCGGGCGCTCCTGAGAACGACCGCGTTGGGTGCGTGCTACCGGTGCTTATGGCACAGCCACAGAAGAAGCGAACTTCGCTCGACCGTTGATGCTCTACCGAACATCTTGGCAGGCCATGGGTGCGAGGGCTTGTATGTGCCATTTCCGGCTTCGGTGTCGGTGCAGGCTGCCAGCCTGGGCGCTGATATGGCCCTTGATTGGATCAACGGCGTCCACTCTCCTGCGTTGCGAACCCGGCTGATCGATCAGACCCATCAGTTGGCCACGTCCGACTGCGATCCTCAGCGAGATCGGGATTGCCCTCTATGCAACTCCTAGGTTCCTGGGCAACTGGCGACAAAGGCACGTTGCTGCATTTTTCGGCAGCTACGCTGCAGACATTCAATCAGCATATTCAGGGCACTGATGCCGACTGCGAAGCCGGTGGGCTTTTGCTTGGCTCCGTGCATGGAGGCCACTTGCTCATTGAGCAAGCGACGGTTCCCACGGCCTGGGACAAGCGGTTTCGCTACCTGTTCGAGCGGATGCCGTTTGGACACGAAGCCATCGCCTTGTCTCGATGGACGGCGAGTCAAGGGACAATCCGCTATTTGGGTGAATGGCATACCCACCCTGAAGATCATCCTCATCCTTCTGGTCTCGACAGATCAGAGTGGAACCGACTGTCAGCGCAGCGTCGAGACAAGCGGCCCATGCTTGCTGTCATCGTTGGGCGACAGTCCCTGTATGTCGAACTGGTGCCAAGTACGGGACGCGGTTCAGTGCTGATCCCTGTGGAATAACTGGTAATCGATATTCGGTCGTTCCGGCGTACCGCAGCCGGGTTCGGGGGCTGCGCCCCGGGTTTCCTGCCGCATCCCGGCCATCCGGCTTTGATCCCTGACGTCTGCGCGGCGTTGCCGCTGCGCGCTTCGCTTGCCAGTGCAATGCTGGCGGGGTGTGGGCTGGCTTGCTGTTCCCTTCATCCTTGCACACCGTTCTCGCGGTCAAGGTCTGCGCGCACTCGTGCGCTTGCGGCCTGACGGCCGTCGTTGAACCTGTGACAGCTGCGCTGCGGCGTGCCGGTTCCGGTCTTGGGCAATCCCGCCCGATCACTGGAGTTCGCCATGTCGCACGATCTGTTCTCGTCCCTCGATTCCTTCGCAGCCGTTTCTTCTGCTGCTGGTTCACTGCTCTTTCGCGATGTCGCGGGTGAGTACCGCTCGGCCGAGCCAGCCGAAGTGCTGCAGGCGGCGCTGCGGGTGTTGGCAGGCCAGTTGCGCGGTACCGAGATGCTGTCGTCACCGCAGGTGGTGCGCGACTTCCTGCGTATCAAGCTGGGCACGCTGGAGCACGAGGTGTTCGCGGTGATCCATCTGGATGTCCAACACCGGGTCATTGAGTACGTCGAGATGTTCCGGGGTACGGTGAACCAGACGTCGGTGTACCCGCGCGAGATCGTCAAGGAAGCCCTGGCGCGCAATTCGGCGGCGCTGATTCTGGTGCACAACCATCCGTCGGGTGTGGCCGAGCCGTCGCGGGCGGACGAGGCTCTGACGCAGACGCTCAAGAGCGCGCTGTCGCTGGTGGACGTGCGGGTCATCGATCACCTGATCGTGGCTGGGCCGACGATCCTGTCCTTTGCCGAGCGCGGGCTGATCTGAGCCCGCGCAACCGGGAGCCGCATGGGCTCCCGGATTTTCCTGTGCCGTGGACAGCGTGCCATGGCATGGCACGAGACCGTTGCAAGACGGAGGGTGAGGCTGGCTTGCTGTTGCACCCAGCGTGCCACGTCATTCTCGCCGTCAAGGTCGGCGCGCATCGGCGATGCGCTGGCGGCCTGGGCGGCCGTCTTCGAACCTTGACCGCTGCGCTGCGCCGTGACCCGGAGGCTGCGGGCAATCCCGCCCGGCATTTCTTCTGGAGTTCACCATGAACGCACTCATCACCGACGCGCAGCGCGTGCTGCTTCTGGCCAATGGCCGCGAATCGCTACAGGACACCGACTTCGATCCGGCACCCGTGGTCAAACTGTTCACGGCCGATGCGGGCGCGACCTGGCTGCTGACCGAGATCGACCCCGACGACCATGACCATGCCTTCGGTCTTTGCGACCTGGGCCTGGGTGCCCCGGAGCTGGGCTGGGTCAGTCTGCAGGAACTGGCAACCGTGCGGGGACGGCTGGGCTTGCCGGTCGAGCGTGATCTGCACTTTCGCGCCGAGAAGCGCTTGAGCGCCTACGCACGTGATGCGCGGCTGGCCGGGCGGGTCGTCGTCTGACCCGCCATCAGGGCGTCCGTCATCGACGCCCTGATCCTCAGGGCTTGAGCAGATCCGGCAGGCAGTCGGCGAACGCCGGCTGGACCTTGCTCATCGGCTTGGTGATGGCTTCATCGCCGGTGAGGATGGCCATCGTCATGGCGGTCATGGTGCTCAGCCCGTTCGAGTTGCGCAGCACCTGCAGGGCCAGATGCACGGGGAAGCCATCGGCATTGCGCCGCAGGGGATGAATGCCGCCGTGAACGAACGAGTTCATGGCATTCCAGGAGATGTCCTTGAAATGGACCAGCATCTGGTGGGCTGCTGCCGGCGCATTCTGTCCGACGCGCTTGCCGATCTGATCGATCATGTCCTTTGCGCTGGGTAGATTCTTGGCGGCCTGTTCGGCCTCCAGCGTGAGCGGGGCCGACAGCTTCTCGATCGCTGTCTCGGGGGCCGCATAGATGAGCCACATGGCGCGGGTCAGCGCTTCGAACTGCAACCGCATCAGACTGACGGCCGATGTAGGCATGCCCAGCGCCATCAAGGCATGCAAGGCTGTGGCGTGTTCCATGGCGACCAGGCACATGCCCAGAGCTGCTTCGCCGCGTGGAGAGCCGTCGAATTCGGCTTCGTCCAGCAGTTCGTTGAATCGTTCGTGCAAGGCCTCCGAGCGCTGGAGCATGTGTTCCAGGGGATCGTCGGAATCGGTGTGTTCTGTCTCGGGCATGGCGTCATCGTAAAGGCCACTTTGCGTTCGGGCGTCCCCGGCCACCAGGGAGATGGCCGGTCGCGCTGTCGTGCGCGTTGCGCATCGAGCCGCCTGCGGTGTCTCGCCCCTTCGGGCTTCCATCGTTCCCTCGCTCCGCTCGGCTGACGCCTCCGGCCCAGCTTCCAGCTTCGGGCCTGCGCGCTTCGCTTGCCGTGCGGTCAGCGCAAGGGGAGGGCCGTTGCCATGTCCAGCCGTCTTCCCTGACTCCATCACCTTGTCCGCGACTGTAGCCGCGCCCCTGTGCCGTCAAGGCGCGCAGGGCCGTGTCCTCGGCTGCGCCTGCGGGCCGCACCAACCCCGCGCTTGCCTCCTTGACGGCACCCGTTCGCGCGCTCCTGACCGTCGCGGGCGATGAACTCAGGAAAGACGGTGGCAACAGGGCCAGCCGGGTTCCTCGTGCCGACCGCACCGAACAGCCGGAAGGCTGGGCTTCCGAATCTAGGAATCCGGTGTGCGGTGTGAACAGCAAACCCTTTTTCTTTGTAAGGAGAAATGCCATGCAACTCGCATCCCGCTTCGCTTCCCGTTCTCCGGTGCTGCGTTCGGAACGTCCCTTGTCCGATGACCAAATCCGGGCCGTGGCCCCGTCCATCTTCGCGGAGGCACCGCACGAAAGCCGCTCCGAGCGGTACAGCTACATCCCCACCGCGACCGTGCTGCAAGAACTGCGCGGGGAAGGCTTCGAGCCTTTCATGGTGACGCAGACCCGCGTGCGCCACGACGACCGCCGCGACTACACCAAGCACATGATCCGGCTGCGCCACGCCAGCCAGGTCAACGGCCGCGAGGCCAACGAAATCATCCTGCTGAATTCCCATGACGGCACCAGCAGCTATCAGATGCTGGCCGGGATGTTCCGCTTCGTTTGCAGCAATGGCCTTGTCTGCGGCGACACCGTGGCCGACGTGCGCGTGCCGCACAAGGGCGACGTGGCCGGACAGGTGATCGAAGGCGCATACGAAGTCCTGCACGGCTTCGACCGGGCGCAGGAATCACGCGATGCCATGCGCGCCATCACGCTCGACAGCGGGGAATCGGAAGTGTTCGCCCGCGCTGCGCTGGCGTTGAAGTACGACGAGGACAAGCCGGCGCCCATCACGGAATCGCAAATCCTGATGCCGCGCCGCCACGACGACGACCGCCGCGACCTGTGGAGCGTGTTCAACCGCACGCAGGAGAACTTAACCAAAGGCGGCCTGTCCGCCCGCTCCGCGAATGGCCGCCGCCAGACCACGCGGCCCGTGCAGGGCATCGACCAAAGCGTGCGCCTGAATCGCGCCCTGTGGCTGCTGGCCGATGGCCTGCGCCAGTTGAAAGCCTGAATCCCGACGCGGCAGCGGCACGCCGCAGCCCTTGCCGCTTCTCTCGCTGCTGCATCCCAACCGCAAGGAGTTATCACCATGAACGCCGTACTCAAAACCGAAACTGTCGCCATCGAAGCTGGCGCACCGCTGGAAGTGGCCGACCCGTCCAAGAACCTGATCTTGGTTCCCCTCTCGCTGTTGCTGCCGCGCCGCTCCAAGCGCAACGTGCGGACGACCCCGCGCCAGTCCATCCCCGAACTGGCCGCAAGCATCGCCCGCATCGGCCTGCTGCAAAACCTGATCGTCATCCTCTCCGCCGATGGCGAGCAATACGAAGTCGTCGCAGGCGACCGCCGCCTGACCGCCTTGAAGCTGCTGGCGAAGAAGAAGCGCATCCCCGCCGACTACGAAGTGCCGTGCCTGCTGGTGCCCGATGCCTCGGCTCGCACCGTCAGCCTTGCGGAGAACGTGCAACGCGAGAACATGCACCCCGCCGACCAGTTCGCGGCCTTCGCCGCGCTGGTCAAGGAAGGCCGACCCATCGAGGACATTGCCGCCGATTTCGGCGTGTCCCCGCTGGTGGTGCAGCGCCGCTTGAAGCTGGCGAACGTCTCGCCGCGCCTGATGGCCGACTATCGCGCCGGTGGCGTGACGCTGGAACAGTTGATGGCCTTGACCATCACCGACGACCACGCCGCGCAGGAAGCCGCGTTCTATGGTGCGCCGGAATGGCAGCGCAGCCCGTCCAAGCTGCGCGAGCGCCTGACCGAGCGCGAAATCGACGCCACGCACCCGCTGGTGCGCTTCGCCGGGCTGGACGCCTACAAGGCAGCGAACGGCGGCATCCGCCGCGACCTGTTCGCAGAAGGCGATGCCGGAACCTACCTCACCGATACCGGAGTGCTGGAAATGCTGGTGCGCGACAAGCTGGAAACGCTGGCCGAGGACGTGCGCGCCGAGGGCTGGGCATGGGTGGAGGCCGTGCCGCATCTGGCCTACGAGGACCGGCAGGCGTTCCAGAACGCCCCGCGCCATCGCCGCGAGCCGACGACCCGCGAGGCCCGCCGCATCGCCTCGCTGGAAACCCGCCTCGAGAAGATCGACGCCGAACTGGAAGATGCTTGCGACGCCGAGGACGAGGCCAAGGCCGAGAAGCTGGAACAGCGGCGCGATCAGGTGGTCGGGGAATTGCAAGACGCGGAGGACGCCTTGCAAGGCTATGCGCCCGAGGTGCGCGACGTGGCCGGGGCCATCGTCACCATCGACCGCAACGGCGAGGCCGTCATTCATCGCGGCCTGCTGCGCGAGGCCGAAGCGAAGGCGCTGCGCGCGCTCGACAAGCTGCGGCGCGGTTTCGGCAGCACCGAAGGCGAAGCCGCCAACGACGAGCGCGAGGACGACGACAACGACGCACCCAAGGCCGCGAGCCTGTCCGATCGGCTGGCGCAGCGGTTGAGCGCCCACCGCACCGCCGCGCTGCAAATTGAAGTCGCCCGGCATCCGCAAGCCGCGCTGGCCGCGCTGGTACATGGCATGGTGCAGACCGTCTTGCAGCCCGACGCCTACGGCGATGGCCTGCCGTTGGGCGTGCGCCTCACGGTGCAAGACCGGCTGGAAGGCATGGCCCCGGACTGGCCGGAATCGCCCGCCGCCGTGGCGCTGCGCGAACTGCAACAGGTGGCCGGTGAAGCCTTGCCGGAGGACAGCGCCGAATTGTTCGCCGCGCTGCTGGCGAAGTCGCAAAACGAACTGGTCAAGCTGCTGGCCGTATGCGTCGCTTCCACGGTGGACGTGGTGACGCCCCGCGCCATGACGCACCAGCCCGGCGAGGAACTGGCGCAGGCCGTGGGCCTGGATATGGCCGCATGGTGGAAGCCGACCGCAGAAGGCTACTTCAAGCATGTTTCCAAGGCCGCGATTCTGGATGCCGTGGGCGAGTACGCACCCGAGCAGGTCAACCGGCTGGCGAAGCTCAAGAAGGCCGACATTGCCAGCGAAGCGGAACGGCTGGCCGATGGCACGGGCTGGATGCCCGCCATCTTCAAGGCCGCAGGCGCGCAGGACGCCGTGCAGGAGGCCGACCCAGAGCAGGATGCCGACGCTGTGGCGGATGAACCTGCCGAGGCGCTGGCCGCTTGACCCGCGCCAATGGCAAGCGCCCCGACTCCGGCCGGGGCGCTTCGCTGGAAGGGGCACCGCCCATGACCCACACTACGACCAGCCGCCCACGCATGGCGGCGACCTATGCCCCCGGCACGGTACGCACCCGCCGCTGGCATGGTGAAGGCGACGTGCGCGGCTATCGTCCGCCTGCGGGCTGGACGGCCCGCACCGACCTCACCGACATTCATCCCATCACGGGCCGCGCCTTGCCGCGTGCCGTGTGGTGGCTCATCGAGACGAAGGAATAACCGTGTTCAGCACCGCGCCCAGGCCGTTCCGTCCTGGGCGCGGTGAAACACAAAATCCGGGCGTGGCAGTGGCCGCGCCCGGTGTCGAAGGCCAACAGCCGAATCAGAACGCCGCCGCCTTCGCGGTGGCTCAGGCGGCGGCGTTGAAGGCATCGCTGTATTTCGCGATGCCTTCGGGCACCGGCCCATCGAAGGCCAGCGCCATGAAGTAGCCGGGCGGCACGCCCGGCAGTTACAGGCCCGCATGGGCCTGGAAACCAAAGCGCGCGTAATACGCGGGATCTCCCAGCAGAACGCAGCCTGCGGCCCGCATGGCCCGCAGTTCGGTCAGTGCCCGTTCCATCAAGCGCGAACCAATGCCTTGCCCCTGCCTTGGCGGCATGACTGAAATCGGCCCCAAACCATACCAGCCCTCGGCCTTCCGGCCTTGGGCGTCGGAGACCGTGACGGGGGACAGTGCGACGTAGCCGATGATCTGTCCACGTTCCTCGGCCACGATGGAAAGCGTCAGTTCCTGGGCTACACGCAAGGCACGCACGATGAACTGCTCGGTATGGCTGGTGTGCGGCGCATCGGCGAAGGCGGCGGTCGTGATCGCTTCGATAGCGGCAATGTCGTCGGCGGTTTCGTGTCGGAGCTGGATGGTCAGGGTGTGCCACATGAGATTCAGACGCCCATCGCCATGACCCAGCCCACCAGCCCGGCTAACAGCACCACGAGCGCCGGCGGCACGCGCCCCACCGTCAGCAGTCCGAACGAGAGCAGCGCCAGCCCAAAATCCGCCTTGCTGTGGATGGCACTCGTCCATACCGGGTCATAGAGGGCGGACACCAGAATACCGACCACGCCGGCGTTGATGCCGGCCATGGCCGTCTGGATGCCCGCGCGGTGGCGCAGCCCTTCCCAGAACGGCAGTGCACCGACCAGCATGAAAAAAGCGGGGAGGAAGATCGTGCCCAGGAGTGCCAGCCCGCCGATCCAGCCATGCAGCGGTCCGTGGGCGACCGCGCCGAGGTAGGCCGAGAAAGTGAACAGCGGCCCCGGCACGGCCTGCGCCGCACCGTAGCCGGCCAGGAAGTCGGCATTGCTCACGACGCCGCTGGGCACCACCGAGGCCTGCAGCAGCGGCAGCACAACGTGTCCACCGCCGAAGACCAGTGCACCGGAGCGGTACACCCCTTCCAGCAGGGCTATCGTGGACGAGTCCGTGGCTGCCGCCCACAGGGGCAGCCCGACGAGCGGTGCGGCAAACAGCAGCAGCGCCACGATGCCCAGCTTGCGCGAGACGGGGTAGCTGTGGGCGTGGCCGCCGCCGGGTTGCGCGATCTTCAATGTCCACCAGCCCAGCAGCCCTGCCACCGCGATGGCGGCAAGCTGTCCCGCAGCCGAGGGCAGGACCATGGTCAGCAGCGCCGCCAGAATGGCCAGCGCGGCGCGCGGCCGGTTCGGGCACAACGACTTGGCCATCCCCCAGACCGCTTGCGCCACGATGGCCACGGCGACGACCTTGAGCCCGTGCACCCAGCCGGACTGGGCCAGCCCCTGGTACTCGGCGATGCCAAAGGCGAACAGGATCAGCGCAATCGCCGATGGCAAGGTGAATCCGGCCCAGGCCGCCAGCAGCCCCAGCCAGCCCGCGCGGCCCAACCCCAGCGCCATACCGACCTGGCTGCTGGCCGGCCCCGGCAGGAACTGGCACAGGGCGACCAGATCGGAGTAGCTGCGGTCATCCAGCCAGCGGCGACGCTCGACGAACTCCGAGCGGAAATAGCCCAGATGCGCGATCGGCCCGCCGAAGGAGGTCAGCCCCAGCTTGAGGAAGGCGCCGAAGACTTCGACGGGTGAGCCGCGCGCGGCAGCGGCCTCATGCTGCAAGGTGTTGGTGGAATCTGTCATTTGTGCATCGCCTCCCCGGTGAACTCCCGGATGCGGTCCTTGGCCAGCGCCAAGCCTTCCTTGCCCTTGGGCGTGATCGTGTAGAGCTTGCGCACGGTGCGCCCCTCACGCTCCTGGCGGGAGACGAGGTAGCCGTCGCGCTCCATCTTGTGCAGCATCGGGTACAGCGTTCCGGGGGAGAGGCGGTAGCCGTGGTGGGCCAGCTCGTCGATCATCCATTGCCCGTAGATCTCCTGCTCGGCTGCGTGGTGCAGCACATGCAGGCGGATCAGCCCCGACAGCAGGTCGTGGTGCTCCATGGCGCGTGGAGTAGGTTTCTCTTTCATATCGAATATCGATAACGAAATTCGATAATACCAGCCTCACTTCAGATTGCCTGCCGCTTGTGCGGGAGGTCTTCAGACCCTGCGACCCTCCGCATCCACCACGGCTTCGCCGTCTTCCTTGCGGAACGCGCCGCGCTGCGGCTGCGGCAGGATGTCCAGCACGGCCTCCGAAGGCCGGCACAGGCGCGTGCCCAGCGGCGTGACCACAATGGGCCGGTTGATGAGGATGGGATGCTGGAGCATGAAGTCGATCAACTGGTCATCGCCCCACTGCGGGTCGCCCAGGCCCAGTTCGGCATAGGGCGTGCCTTTCTCGCGCAGCACGGCGCGCGCCGATACGCCCATTGCGGCGATCAGCACCATCAGCGTCGCCCGATCAGGCGGGGTCTTCAGGTACTCGATGACCGTGGGCTCCTCGCCGCTGTTGCGGATCAGGGCCAGCACGTTGCGCGAGGTGCCGCAGTCGGGATTGTGGTAGATCGTGACGGTGCTCATGGGAGTGACCTGGTTGGTTATCGGGTGGCGGAGTCCGGGCCGCATTCGTACCAGCCGCGCGAGCGGTTGACCACGCGCACGACCAGCAGCATCACGGGTACCTCGATCAGCACGCCGACCACCGTGGCCAACGCCGCGCCGGACTGGAAGCCGAACAGGCTGATGGCGGCGGCCACGGCCAGCTCGAAGAAGTTGGAGGCACCAATCAGCGCCGAGGGACAGGCAATGTTGTGCTGCTCGCCCAGCCGGCGGTTGAGCCAGTAGGCCAACCCGGAGTTGAAGAACACCTGGATCAGGATCGGCACCGCCAACATGGCGATCACCAGCGGCTGGCGGATGATGGCCTCGCCCTGGAAGGCGAACAGCAGCACCAGCGTGAGCAGCAGCGCCGCGATCGACAGAGGGCCGATGCGCTCCAGCGCCCGGTCGAAGGCGGCTTGGCCCTTGCTCAGCAACGCGCGGCGCCAGAGCTGGGCCAGGATGACCGGAATCACGATGTACAGACCGACCGATACCAGTAATGTGTCCCACGGCACCGTAATGGACGATAAGCCCAGTAGCAGGCCCACGATTGGGGCGAAGGCGAAGACCATGATGGTGTCGTTCAGCGCCACCTGCGACAGCGTGAACACAGGATCGCCCCCGGTCAGCCGGCTCCAGACGAACACCATTGCCGTGCAGGGTGCGGCGGCTAGCAGGATCAGGCCCGCGACATAGCTGTCGAGCTGGTCGGAGGGCAGCCACTGCGCGAAGACCTGGCGGATGAAGATCCAGGCGAGTAGCGCCATCGAGAAGGGTTTGACGGCCCAGTTGACGAACAGCGTCACGCCGATGCCGCGCCAATGCTGCTTGACTTGGCCCAGCGCGCCGAAGTCCACCTTGAGCAGCATGGGAATGATCATCACCCAGATCAGCAGGCCCACCGGCAGGTTGACCTGCGCGATCTCCATGCGGCCGATGGCATGGAACACGCCGGGCGCGAACTGGCCGAGCGCGATACCGGCGACGATGCACAGCAGTACCCACACGCTCAGGTAGCGCTCGAAGACGCTCATGGTTGGGGCGGCCGGCACGCGGCTGGCCGTTTGGGTTCCAACACTCATCGCGCAGACCTCACTTCGTGCCGATGCTGCGCAGCTCGTGCTGCAGCGACATGGCATCCAGGCGCTGAATCGGCAGCGACAGGAACAGCTCGATGCGTCGGCGCAAGGTCAGCGCCGCATCCGTGAATGCCTTGCGCTTCTGTTCGTCGGTGCCCTCGACGGCTGTGGGATCAGGCACACCCCAATGCGCCGACATCGGGCGTCCCGGCCACACGGGGCAGACCTCGCCGGCGGCGTTGTCGCAGACCGTGAAGATGAAATCCAGCTCCGGCGCACCGGGCGCCGCGAACTCGTCCCAGTTCTTGCTGCGGTAGCCGGCGGTCGGCATGTGCAGCCGCTCCAGCGTGGCGAGCGCCAGTGGGTGGACTTCTCCCTTGGGGTGGCTGCCCGCCGAGTAGGCGCGAAAGCGCCCCTGGCCCAATTCATTGAGGATGCCTTCGGCCAGGATGGAGCGAGCCGAGTTACCCGTGCAGATGAACAGGGCGTTGTAGGTCTTGTCGGTGGTCATGGGTATCTCACATCAGCAGCAGGAGGAAGCCGGCTTCACCGCAACGCCCACCGGCTTGCCGCGCACCGGGGTACAGCACGCTGCGGCGGAAGTCGCTGCAGGCGCCGCTTCGTTAAAGACCGGAATATTGCCCAGCGTGTGGAAGTGCTCCCAGGCCACGCCCTGCGGATCGGTGATCCAGTGCTTCTCGCTGCGCGCGTAGCAGCAGGTCGTGGTGCCCTCGTCCAGCAGCGTCATGTCGGCCGCCTCGGCGCGGGCCTTCAGCACCGCCAACTCCTCGGCATCGTCGGTCTGGATACCCAGGTGGTCGATGCCCGGCTTGTTGCCACGTGTGGAGATGGCGAAGTTGACCGGCGGGTCTTCGAGCATCCATTTGGCGTAGTCGCCTTCGACGCGCGCGGGCTGCGCGGCGAACAGTTGGGAATAGAAGCCGATGCTGCGGTTCAGGTCATCGACGTGCAGGTGGACGTGGAAGCGCTTCATGGGGAGATCCTTTCAGCAGGAGGTACAGGCGGAGGAGGAATCACTGACCTCACACGTGCTGCCTTGGCAGCAGTGCTCGGTCAGGTAGCCGAGCAACCCATTCATCTGGCTGAAGTCGGCGCGGTAGATCAGGTTGCGGCCTTGCTGTTCGATGGTGACGAGGCCGGCATGGGCCAGTTCTTTCAGGTGGAAGGACAGCGCGTTGCGGGCCACGTCGAGCTGATCGGCCAGAACGCTGGGCGTGAGCCCTTCGGGGCCGGCGACGACCAGGGATCGGAACACGCGCAGGCGCTGGGCATGGGCTAGGGCACCGAGGGCGGAAACAGCTTGGGTCTCATTCATTATTCAATGATACATCAATTATTGAATCAATGGCAATGCCGCTTATGCTGGATCAAGCCTGCGTGCTTGGGTGGCTTGACCTTCAAGACAGTTGCTCACGCCTTCGCGCCTGCGGCGCTGCGCGCTTCGCTTGCCTCCAGGGGAAAGCCCTGCGGGCTATCCCCGCCGCGCGCAGCTTGGCGCCCCTCAAACACCGCCGAACCGGCTGCGCCGGATCTGCCTAGCCAGCGCCCCGCCGCGATGGACGGGCCGCTGGCGAACACGCTGGCGCTTGCTGCGGCAGGTTGTGCGGATGCGTGCCGTCCTCAACGCTGGCGGTTCCTGCCCATCACGTCACGAAGGACGGTTCACGGACAACCCGCCCGGCATCGCTATGGAGCTTCCACGCCACGCCTCAAGACCTGCGCCGCAAGGTGTGGCAGGGCGTTCTCGCCTGTCGTTGGGTGGTTGACCTGGCCCGCGTCAGGGGGCGGGCCGGAGAAGCCTTCGGGCGGGGATGCCGAGCCGGCCCTATCTCCGTTCGGAGCGGTTCGGCCCAAGGCGTCCTTGTCTCGTTGTGAATCCTGGCGGGGGCGCGGCTGCGCCTCGGGCTTCATGACTGCAACCGTCCGGCGAAAACAATTTCCCCTGCGCTGCGCGCATTCCTCGCGGGACAAATTCTTTTCGCCTCCCGGTTCTCCACTACGTTGCGACCGCAAGCGGTGCAGCCAGCCCGTCCCCCGCCGGCCGGATCACAACAAGGACGCGATGGGCGCGAACCTTGTTCAACCGAAAGGAGAGAACATCATGGCCAACATCGGCACCTTCACCGCAGACAAAGACGGCTTCACCGGCACGCTGCGCACCCTGACGCTCAACGTCAAGGTCAAGCTGGTTCCCAACGACAAGGGCAGCAGCGAGAACGCCCCCGAGTTCTGCCTCCAGGCCGCAGGCCACGACATCGGCGCGGCATGGAACAAGACCAGCGAGGCCGGGCGGGAATACAAGTCCGTGACCCTCGACGATCCTTCGTTCCCGGCTCCGGTCTATGCCCGCCTGATCGAAGGCGAGGACGGCACGCACGACCTGATCTGGTCGCGCAGCAAGCCCCAGGCGGCGTGACCGTCGCAGCGCCCCGCCCATCGCGGCGGGGCGCTGTGCTGTTGGTACAGCACCTATCCAGTCAGCACCTATGAGAAGCAGGCTCGTTCCGAACCGCTATTGGAAATTACACGCCGTTCCTAGCGGATTTAATGTCAAGAAGATTGATCTGGTCAATCTTATCTTTGTGGATCACGATGGTCAGCTTCGCGGGATACTTGAATCGCATTTCGCTGATCCTGAACGTCCACAGCATTATCTTCAGGAGATCCTCGTCGGAAATGTTCTTGTGTCCTTTGATCCGCGTGATTCCCGAACCGAAGATTGTGGTCGATACGCTTTGCTGGGCGTAGACGTTGTTTACCTTGTCCCAGAAATTGATGAGAAACTCAAGGTACTCCGGCATCGTTAGCAGCGCCTTGTTGTTCTCGTCGAACTTGGAGAACGCGGTCAGGAGGTAGTCCTTGTACAGGCAGATCGTGCCTATCTGATATCTTTTCTTCTTCCCCTGTTTCCTGGCCTCGTTCTCATCCAGCACTTCGCTGATATCAAAAGCGTATTCCTCGATGTGGCGGTCCAGTTCGGAGAGTGGGACGCCGAGATGCTTCTGGATGAAAACGCCGTTGAGGGAAGTCTCGCCAATTATCTTGTTATCAACCTGCGTGTCGAAATACTCATTGAAGGCGATTGCCTTCAATCCAGGCTGCTGGAAAATGTCTCCAGTCTTGATCGCGACATCGCTGCCCTCGACATTGATGTCGATACTATTCAGGTTGTTCGACCAGAGCCATATCACCAAGTAGATGAGCGCCAGTATTACTAAGAAGCCCAAGCCAGCCTTCAGCTTCCACTCGGTAGGGACGTCAACAAAAATAACTACGAATGACAGCGTACCGCTGATGACAGCGGTGATCTCAAGGAATTTCTTGATGACCCGCCTGTCAAAAAAGTTGACCTTCGCCATGACGTGGATCATTCGCTCCGATATGTCGATTGATTATGGGTTGTACCTGTAGATGCCTGGGGCCTTCATGCTCCCAACCATGAACTCGCCGTCCTGCAAGGATTTTTTTATGAGTTCCTTGTTCATTGGGACATGAAGCGTAGGGATTTTGCTCATCGAATCCCGGAATACGGGAAGATTTCCCCACAGGTTCTTGACCGCCTGCTTCAATGATCCACCGACCAGCAGGCTTTCCTTGGTGGCATATTCAGGGTAGACGACGATGACGGGTAGCCCCTGGTCGTTGATCCCGTAGTCGATTTCTTCTCGAAGGGCACGGGAATTCGTCGTGATCGAACTCAAGATGAGGATGATGTTCTTCGAGTTCCGAAGGCGCTCCCTGAGTCTCGGCTTCAGGGTATATTCCCAATCGCTGCCGTCGCGGACGCTGTAAGTTTTGTCGTGCGAATCGACAAAGGGGAACGTCGCATCAGCGCCTTTCCACATCCGCAGGGTGTTGTAGTATTGAAAATCTTTTGTCGCATTGGCACCCAGCGAGCTGGGATGGAATGGCTCCGCAACGTAGAAGGCGGTGTAGTTTCCATTTCGATATGCCATGGCGCTTCTCAATCTCCGTCTGAATTCAATACCGCCTCAAGTTCGTGGCGAACCTGCGCCAGCAACTCGTCGGCCTTGCGCGTGCTGTCGCCTGCGTAAGCCAGCGTCAGCAGCGTGAGCGGGTGGATCTCCATCACCTCGCACAGCTCGGCCAGTTTGTTCAAGGTAGGGCTTTTAAGGTCGCGCTCCAGGGTACTCATATAGGTGCGGCTCGACACGTCCGAAAACGCTTCTTGGCTCAAGCCACGCGCTTTCCTGACTGTCTTCAAAGCCTTCGCCAATGAGTACCGAGCCGCCACCTATGGTTCCCCTGAAAAACCAAGATGACAACCCATTGCGCTCTATAGGGCTACAATCTATAGTGTTCATTGTTGTTCTCCGCTTTCGTGCCTTTACGGAAATCCGTATCGACGGGTTCCAGCAAAGCCACAGAACCGCATCCGTGCTTGCGCACGAAGGCGTACATCCGTTTTCGCGGTTCTGCGCTTCGACGTGGAACAGCATTCGTGCATCATTGGATTTGTGGGATTGCCGACCATGCCCCAGTCACTCACCACCGCCCCGGAGCGCGCGCAACTGCTCGCCAACGGCGCGGCCCGTGCCGCTGGCCGGGCCATCGACCCGGTGCCCGTGGTGCGCCTGTTCACGCCGGACGCGCACGTGACCTGGCTGCTGGCCGCGCTCGACCCCGTCGATGGCGATACCGCCTGGGGCCTCATCGACCTGGGGATCGGGATGCCGGCGCAAGGCACCGTCAAGCTGTCCGAGCTGGCCGGCATCGTCGGGCCACGCAAGCAGCCCGTGATGCGCGATCTCTATTTCCAGCCCACGCGCACACTGTCGGAATACACCTGCTTGGCCGAGCAAGACGGGGCTATCCCGGACTGAGCACAGCCCACTGTGACTTTTTCAGTCTGGTGTCATACCGGGCAGGTCTCAATCAGCATTCTTGCGGCGCAGCCGCACCAGTCTGATCCAAATAGACATGATGCCCGACGCGGGCTACGGCAGGCTGGTCTGTACGGCGCCCCACCTCGGGGCGTTGCCGCCGCAGCATTGAGACAACTACCGCAACGCATCGGAGCCAATCGGTCTTGACAGTCCCAACTATCTTTTTTCCCCATGACGTTCTGATGATGGCGATGTAGCGCGTAGCCCTGCCGTGGCGGCCTGTCCTGTTCGCAGGGAGGTTGCGCCATGGTCGATCCCCATCACGTCGCGCATTGGTATCCGACTGCCGCTTACCTGTACGTCCTTTGGCTGGATACGCTCGCGCTCGCCTGGGAGTACCTGCGCAGGCATCCCGACTACCGGCTTGACTGGCTGCGCCGTCATCGCCGGCCTGAAGCAGCGCATCGCTGGGGCTTGCGCCTGCTGGAAGACCCGGCCTTGGATGCGCGTGACGCGCATCCCGCTTGGCTGCCTGGTCATGCGGCCGTGGTGCAGCTCTATCCCGATGCCGACCCGCCGCAGGATGCCGCCACCTTCGCGTTCTGGTGCATCCCCGGCCACAAGCAACTTCTCCACGACGGCAAGGGGCTGGCGCTGATCGCGCGCAGCCCAGGCCATTGCCTGCGCTTCGCGTTGGCGTCCGCCCTGGAAGACGGCATGGCCGTGGCCTATGCCCATCGCGGCGGCGCTGCCGCGAATGCGCGTCGCCATACGCCCGGCCCAGCCTTGGCCGACGCCAAGCCCAGGCCAACACCTGCCGCGCTGCTGGAGCTGCACACCTTGCAGGCGCTCGACGCGACCCTGGCGGGCGCATCCTTGCGCGATGTCGGCGAAGGGCTGTTCGGTGCCGAGGCCGTGGCCGATTGGTACAGCGATGGCGGCCTGCGCTCCAAGGTGCGCCGCCTGGTGCGGCGCGGCGATGCGCTGATGCGCGGCGGCTATCGCCGGTTAGCACAGCTTCCGCCGCTTGAGAAGGGTCGTTTTGATGCGGACGCAAAACGGCCCTGATCGGAAACCTCTCGCTTCTTGAGACTGCCTCCATCCGGTCGCGCTGTGTGGCCGGGCGTTTTCAAACGATGGAGGTTCACACCATGCGTCCCGCTCCTTTGCGGCCTGCCGCCACTGTCTCGACCGCTGCCGCGCAACCTCAACGCTATCTCACCAACGACGAAGCCGCCGAGTACCTACGCCTATCGCCGCGCACGCTGGAAAAGCAGCGCGTGATTGGCGGTGGCCCGCGCTTTCGCAAGTTCGGCCGCCGTGTCATGTACGCCGTGGCCGACCTCGATGCCTGGGCGGCCGACCGCAGCTTCGAGACGACCTCCGATCCCGAATACGCCGAGCACCACTCGGCCGACAGCCGTGCGCGCTGATCGGCGGCGCGCGGCAGGCCATCGCCATGTCCAGCACCGCGCTGCCGTCCCGGCAGCGGCCGTTGCAGGAGCGCGAACAGCTCGACCTGTTCCGCGCCTTGCCCGGCGACATGGCGCCGCGCGACAGCCAAGACCTGATGGCCTATCCGTTCTTCTCGCTCGGCAAGTCCAAGCGGGTCAAGCCCATCGACTTCCGCGCGGGCAACGTCACGATCCGCGTGGAAGGCACGGCCGAGCACGGCATCGCCACGATTTGGGATGCGGACGTGTTGATATGGGCGGCCTCGCAGATCGTGGAGGCAAAGGACGCGGGACTGCGGCCTTCGCGGCTGATGCGCGCCACGCCCTACGAGATCCTGCGCTTCATCGGGCGCGGCAAGTCGCTGCGCGACTACCAGCGCCTCAAGGCTGCGCTGGATCGCCTCCAATCGACCACGGTGGCCACGTCCATCCGCGAGACGACCGGGCGGCGCCTGCATCGTTTTTCATGGATCAACGAGTGGAAGGAACTGGCCGACGCCAGCGGCACGCCGCTGGGCATCGAGCTGATCCTGCCGGACTGGTTCTATGCCGGCGTGCTCGACGCCGCCTTGGTGCTGACCATCGACACGGCGTATTTCCGGCTCACGGGCGGCATCGAGCGGTGGCTGTATCGGCTGGTGCGCAAGCATGGCGGCAGGCAGGAGCACGGCTGGCAGTTCGACTTCCGCTACCTGCACCAGAAATCGGGCAGTACCGCCAAGCCCTACGACTTCGCCTGCGACCTGCGCGCGCTGGTCGCACGGCAGTCGCTGCCCGGCTACGTCCTGGGCATCGAGCGGATGCCGGACAACGGCATGGAACTGCTGACATTCCGGCCCGTGCCGCAGACGGCACGGGGATAACTCCGGGAGAGCCTGTGGATGGAGTCGTGCTATCAGGCGTGCGGGGTATCGTGCTATCAGGCGTGGGACGATCGTGCTATCAGGCGTGCCGATCGGCCGCAAACCCTCGCCAGCACTGGGTTTCCTGGCCCTCTAACTTCCCTAACTTCATTTCTCTAACTTTTAGTAGAGAAACGCCGCTGCGGTGGACAACCACCACGCGGCCACAAACGCAGCAGCAAAAGCCCGGTTTTCCAGCACGGAGGGCCAGGCCATGATCGTCGCTCTGCTCAACCAGAAAGGCGGCGTGGGCAAAACCACGCTCGCCACGCACATCGCCGGCGAGCTGGCGATGCGCGACCAGCACGTCGTCCTGCTGGACGCCGACCCGCAGGGTTCATCGCTGGACTGGACACAGCGCAGAAGCCAGCAGGGTTTGCCAAGGTTGTTCAGCGCCGTGGGCCTGGCACGCGAAACGCTGCATCAGGAAGCACCAGAACTCGCCAGGCGGGCCGATCACGTCGTCATCGACGGCCCGCCACGCATCGCGGCACTGGCGCGCTCCGCGCTGCTGGCGGCCGAGCGCGTGCTGATCCCCGTGCAACCCAGCCCCTACGACCTGTGGGCCAGCGCCGAGATGGTGGCGCTGATCCGCGAGGCGCAGGTGTTTCGGCCTGCGCTGCGCGCGGCCTTCGTCATCAATCGGCGCGTCAGCACCACGGTGATCGGGCGCGAAGCGCGCCAGGCGCTCGCCGACCAGCCGCTTCCTGCGCTGCGCGCGGAAGTGCATCAGCGCATCGTGTTCGCCGACAGCGTGGCCGCTGGCCGGCTTGCACGCGAGACGGCGCCGGACAGCGCAGCCGCCCGCGAAATCACTGCGCTGGTGGACGAACTGCTGCGGTGGCCGTCATGACAGAGAAGCCACCACCGAACAGCAAGCGCACGGCCAAGCGCGTCGGCATCGGCGCGCGCCCGCCCGCAAATCCGCACGCCGAGGCGTGGATTCGCCAGGGCGACGCCGATGCGCTGGGCAAGGGCGACCTCTACACCGCCCGCCTGACCCTCGACATCACGTCCGCGATGCGGGCGCGCATCAAGGTGTCGGCCTTCACGCAAGGCGTGACCGTGGCCGACCTGCTGCGCGGCCTGCTGGAACGGGAGTTTCCAGAGAACCGCAGGGAGAACACACCATGACTACATCCGCTTCGCCTGCCTCCGCGCCTTCCGTCGCGGCCACGGCTGCGCTCGCAGCACCTGCCGGCCAACCCGCCAGCGCGCCGCTGACGCGCGTGGCGCTGGCTTACATCGAACCGCATTTCAAGCTCTATCTGCGCTTCGGTGAACCCGCGCGCACCCTCCAGCTCGACCGCTGGCGGCGCTGCGCGGTGTTCCTGCCGGGCGCGATGTTCTGCCGCATCCGCTGGCAGGCCAACGACTACGGCACCGTGCGCTGGCAGCTCATGGTCATGCAGGCTTGCACGCCGTTCGATGCGGCGCAGCGCATCCCCGGCGTGCTGCCGGGCGCGCGCCTGCTGCTGCACGCCGAGGGCGAGAACGCAGTGCGCGCCGTGCTGGAGCGCATCGACGCCATCGAGGCGCTGGGTATCGCGCCCGGCGGCGCCTCGCTCGCGTACTGGCGCACGCTCGCCAACCGGCTCGCCGCACGCTTGCCACTGCCCGAATACACAGCCGAGCGGCACGCCGCCTGGCTGACCGGGAGGGCGCTGTCATGACCGCCGCTTGTGCTGCCGACACCGCGCCGCAGCCTCGCTCGCGCCTGCGCGCTCGCATCGTGCTGGCGGGCCTGTCCGCCTGCGGCCTCGCTGCGCTGGCCTGGGCATCCTTCGTGCATCCGCTGCCGCGCCTGATCTACAACCCGTCCGACAGTGTGGCGGTCGGCTGGTATCGCGTCGATCCGCTGGGCCACGGTGCCGGCTCGCTGCCACGTCCGTTGTCCGTGGACAGCATCGTCCTGACCACGCTGCCGCCAGACGCCGCCGCGCTGGCTGCGCAGCGCGGCTACCTGCCGGCGCGCGTGCCGCTGCTCAAGCGCGTGGGCGCTATCGCACCGCAGGAGGTGTGCATCTCTGGCCGCATCGTCCGCATTGACGGCGTGCCTTCGGCCGCCGTGCTGCCCGCTGATCGCTGGGGTCGTCCGCTGCCATCCTGGCAGCAATGCCGTCGCCTTGAAGCTGGCGAACTGTTCCTGCTCAGTGTGACCAACCCGGCGTCGTTCGACAGCCGGTATTTCGGGCCGGTCAGCGCATCCGCCGTGATCGGCGTCGCGCATCCGGTCTGGCTGGAGTCCCACCCATGATGGCCGCCGATTCGCTGCACGTCGCCGTGCATCTCATCGTGCCATCGGGCGTGTCGTTCTGCTGTTCGTCGCCGTGTCGTCGCGCGTGCAGTGCGGGTGCCAATCCTACGCATTGGGCACCGCAGTTCGCGCTGCCTTCGGCGCAGCCGTCCAACGTGCAGGCGTCTTGCCTCGAACGCGCCCGGCCTGCGGCCGTGTCCGCGTTCGCCGGCGCGCTGGCTGCTCACGCAGCAGCGCCGCCGGGCCGCCGCTGCCCGGAGCGCCAGCGAGGGGCAAAGGCGGAAGGCAAGACAAAAGGACGCGGCACCGGGCCGCGTCGAAAGCCAGTCTGCACGTGGGGTTGGCGCAGCACGGAGCGGCTTCGCCGCCGTGCCGTTTGTGGCGCGAGGCCCGCGCCAATGCAGGCATGTCCGCGTGCTTCGCACGACCGGACACGCCAGAGCTTGCAGAGGGCACAGCCATGACCGACCGCCGCGACGACGATTTCCGCATCCGCCCCAGCGCCCCGAAGAATCGCGGCCAGGGCTTTGTCTCCAAGGTGCTCAAGCAGGCAGGCAAGGCCAGCGGCGGCAAGTCCTCGGTGCGCCGTCCTGGGACGGCTGGCGGCACCGGGAGGGGCACCGGCCAGCGGCCCGGTTCGCGCCTGGGGCGCGGCCACACGGCGGCGCGCTTCGCGGGGGCGAAGCTCACGCCCATGTCGCGGCGCGTGACCATCAAGACGCTGCTGGTCAACCAGCGCCAGGCCAGCCCGCAGTCGCTCGCCAAGCACCTGCGCTACATCGAGCGCGATGGCGTGGGCCGCGATGGCGAGCCGGGCCAAGCCTACGGGCCGCAGACCGATGCCGCCGACCTCGACGCCTTCAAGGAACGCTGCGCCGACGACCGACACCATTTCCGCTTCATCCTCTCGCCCGAGGATGGCGCCGAGCTGGAAGACCTGCGCACCTACACGCGGCACCTCATGGGCCGCATGGAAGCCGACCTGGGCACGGGCCTCGATTGGGTGGCCGTCAACCACTGGAACACCGACAACCCGCACACGCACATAGTCGTGCGCGGGCGCGACGACACCGGCAAAGACCTCATCATTGCGGGCGACTACATCGCCGATGGCTTCCGCCATCGCGCCGCCGAGCTGGCGACCGAATGGCTGGGGCCGCGCACCGAGCTGGAGATCCAGCAGACCTTGCAGCGCGAGGTGGAGCAGGAGCGGTGGACGAGCCTGGATCGCACCCTGCAACGCGAGGCCGGCGACGACGGCCGAGTGCAGATCGAACGCTTCAACGAACCGAGACTGCAACGCCAGCGCCTGTTGCTGGTTGGCCGGCTGCAACGCTTGCAGCGCCTGGGCCTGGCCGACGAAATGCAGCCCGGCACCTGGGCCGTCCACGCCGACGCGGAAAAGACCCTGCGCACCCTGGGCGAGCGTGGCGACATCATCCGCACCATGCAGCGGGCCATGCGCGGCGAGCCGCGCGAGCTGGCAGTGTTCGAGCCGGGCGACGATGGCCGAACCATTCTCGGCCGCGTAGCCGCGAAGGGGCTGGCCGACGAGCTGCGCGACCGGGGCTATCTGGTCATCGACGGCGTGGACGGCAAGGCCCACTACGTCGCGCTCAATGCCCGCGACGAGCTGGCGAACTATCCGACCGGCGCCGTGGTGGCGGTGAAGGGATCGGCCGACGTGCGTGCGGCCGACAAGAACATCACCGCACTGGCGAGCGGTGGCCTGTACCGCACCGACCATCATCTGGCCGTCGCGCAGGGGCAGACAGTGCCGGGCCGTGATCCGCAGGAAGTCGTCGCGGTCCACGTCCGCCGGCTGGAAGCCCTGCGCCGCGCCGGCATCGTGGAGCGCGTGGCCGAGGGACTTTGGAAGGTGCCGGACGACCTGGCCGAACAGGGCCGCCGCTACGACGCGCAGCGTCTGGGCGGCGTGGCGGTGGAACTGAAATCGCACCTGCCCATCGAGCGGCAGGCCCGCGTGATTGGGGCCACTTGGCTCGACCAGCAATTGATCGGCGGCGGCTCGGGCCTGGGCGACCTCGGCTTTGGCAGCGAGGCCAAACAGGCGATGCAGCAGCGCGCCGACTTCCTGGCCGAACAGGGATTGGCCGAGCGGCGCGGCCAGCGCGTGATCCTGGCGCGCAACCTGCTGGGTACACTGCGCAACCGGGAACTGGCGCAGGTCGCCAAAGACATTGCGGCCGAAACTGGCTTGGAGCATCGACCCGTGTCCGATGGGCAGCGCGTGGCCGGCATCTACCGGCGCTCCGTCATGCTTGCCAGCGGGCGCTACGCGATGCTCGATGACGGCATGGGGTTCAGCCTGGTGCCGTGGAAACCGGTGATCGAGCAGCGAATGGGGCAGCAGCTTGCCGGGACGGTGCGCGGCGGCGCGGTGTCATGGGAGATTGGGCGGCATCGGGGGCCAACCATTTCTTGAGTCAAGGTAATGCCACAAGCCGGTGGGAAAAATTAGATCCTATTTATTGATGGTTGATCAATCCAAAGCATTACCAAAGGTTGGGATTCCAGAATTAAAATTTTCTGTAATTTCGGATACATGGCCACATTCAAAGGCACGCTATCGCGTATCTGGATTGATGGTTTCAGACCAATACCGCATGCGCCTTCCGCAGAATTTAGGGCAAATCCACGATGAAGAGAATAATTTGGACGTTCTGGTTTTTTGCGCTGGCATTGAGCGCTCTATGGCTTTTTACCGATACGCTCTGGCCTGCACAGTCCAACTACTTCGCCCTGCGAACGGTATGGATTCAATACAGCGGCGTACTGGCCATCGGCACGATGTCCGTGGCGATGGTGCTGGCCACGCGCCCTGCGTGGCTGGAGCCCAGCTTGAACGGACTGGACAAGATGTACCGCCTGCACAAGTGGCTCGGCATCGCCGCTCTGGCCGCTGCAACAATACACTGGCTGTGGGCGCAGGGTACTAAGTGGGCCGTAGGCTGGGGCTGGCTGACGCGCCCGGCGCGCAAGCCCCGCGCAGCGGCTGATTCAATGGGCTCCATTGAATCGGCGCTGCGTGGCTGGCGCGGACTGGCCGAGGACTTGGGCGAATGGGCCTTCTACGCCGTCGCGGTGCTACTGGTACTGGCTTTGGTCAAGCGCTTTCCATACCGGCTGTTCGCCAAGACGCACCACTGGATGGCAGCGATCTACTTGGTGCTGGCCTTCCACACCTTGGTGCTGGTTCAGTTCTCCTACTGGGCGCAGCCCGTGGGCTGGGCTTTGGCTATGCTGCTGGCGAGCGGCACGGTATCGGCGGTGTGGGTGCTGCTGGGCCGGGTCGGTGCGCAGCGCACCACGCACGGTGTCATCGAATCGCTGCAGACCTACCCTGCGCTGAACGTGCTGGAAACCACCCTGCGAATGGACCCGGCCTGGCCCGGCCACCGGCCCGGACAGTTTGCCTTCGCCATGTCCAACCCGAAAGAAGGCCCGCATCCCTACACGCTGGCCTCAGCCTGGGTGCCGGAAGACCGGCGCATCACCTTCATCACCAAGGCGCTGGGCGACCACACCCGCCGGCTGCCGGAACGCCTGCAAGTTGGCGACCGGGTGACGGTCGAGGGGCCTTACGGCTGCTTCACTTTCGACGACGGGCGTGCCCGCCAGATCTGGATCGGTGCTGGCATCGGCATCACGCCGTTCATCGCGCGCATGAAGTTCCTGGCGCAGCACGAGGGCCAAGACGCACGTCCCATCGATTTGTTTCATCCGACGAGCGACGTTGATCCGCAGGCCATCGAGAAACTGAGCGCCGACAGCGAGGCGGCCGGCGTTGCGCTACACCTGTTCATCGACAAGAAGGACGGTCGCCTGACAGGTGAGCGCCTGCGTGCCATGGTTCCCGGTTGGAAAGACGCCAGCGTCTGGTTCTGCGGCCCCACGGCCTTCGGCAGCGCGTTGCGCGCCGACCTGCTGGCCCAGGGGTTGGAGCCGGAAGCCTTCCACCAAGAGCTTTTCGAGATGCGCTGAATGGAAGAAAGCATATGCGCGTATTGATCGTGGAAGACTCGCAAACGCTGGCCGAAGCCCTGAGCCAGAGCCTTCAGTCGGAAGGCTATGCCTGCGATACAGCAGCCGATGGCGTGTCCGCGCTGAAGTTTCTTGCCAGCTACCGGTACGACGCCATCATTCTGGACTTGATGCTGCCCCGGCTGGACGGCTTTGGCGTGTTGCGCGCATTGAGCCGGGAGGCCCATGCCGCTCCGGTATTGGTGCTCTCCGCGCGCGAACTGCTTGACGACCGGGTGCGGGCCTTGGATGCGGGTGCCGATGACTACCTGACAAAACCCTTCGAGCTGGCCGAACTGCTGGCTCGCCTGCGGGCGCTGGTGCGGCGTCCGCCGCAACGGGACGTTCCAGTTCTGCGCCACGGCGATCTGGAGGTCGATCCGCGCTCGCGCACCGCGAGGTTCAAGGGCATTGATCTTGGGCTCACGCCGAAGGAATATGGACTGCTCGACTTGCTGCTGCGTCGGCGCGGCGCCACGCTGTCGCGCCCGCAGATTTTTGAACATTTGTACGACAGCCGCAGCGATGCATCGGACAAGGTGGTGGAGGTGATCGTCAGCACCTTGCGAACCAAGCTCGCCCAGTGCGGCCTGGATGAACTGATCGTGACACGACGTGGCTTCGGCTACATACTGCCCTGAACGATGGTACGTCCCGATTCCGAAGCCCTCTCTGATGCGAGTCAAGGCAGATCCTGGTCCTTGCAGCGGCGGCTGGCTGCCAGCCTGGTGATCTGCATTGGAGGAACCTTCGCCATCCTGTTTCCCGTCCTCGACTACTGGATCGACCACGAAATCTACCGACGGATGGATACCACCCTGATGCAACGATCAGCGGCGGTGGGGCGCGTGCTGCAGGAGTTGGATGCGAGAAAGCTCGAAAGCCTCATGCCGGAATACGAGCCTGGCGGGCATACCGAGTTCTTCACGGTCTTCGATTCGCAGACCCACCGGACCTTGCTGCGTTCGCCCAGCAGTGCTGGGGCCGAGCTGGCGCTTGGACCGGTGGAGCAAGGCACCCCACGCTACTACGACGTGATACTCCCGGACGGCCACGCGGGCCGCGCGCTGGCGACGCGCGTGCCGGTAAGAGGTGAGGAATCTCGATTGCTGGTTGTGGCAACAGAACGTCGGGATTGGGATCAAACCGAACGGCGCATCCACTTCACGCTCCTGGGCGGTATCGTGCTGGCGACGCTCCTGGCCACAGGCCTGGCGCTGCTCATGGTTCGGCGCATCGTGGTCATGCTGGAGCGCGTTGGCGTGCAACTGGCCGACCTGCGTTCGGATCGGCCGATTGCGCGGATCGGAGCGGACTTTCCACGCGAACTGCGGCCGTTTGCCGAAGCCTTCAATCAGGGCTTGCATCACCTGTATGCGGCCATTGCCCGCGAGCGCCGCTTCTCCCGCGACGTGGCCCACGAGTTGCGCACGCCCTTGGCAGAAATCCGCATCAGCGCAGAAAGCGCTTTGATCGATGCCGACCCGACCCGAATCCAGCGCGCCCTGAATGCAACGATCCAGGCCAGTTCACGCATGCAGCGCAGTGTGGACACTCTGCTGTTGTTGGCGCGGCTTGAATCCGGCCAACACACACTTGCGCTTGATCCTCTGGATCTAACAGCTTTGCTGCAAGAGTTGCTGGCGGGATTCAACGTCCAGCAAATGGCACCCAAGTCACCTATCCGTGTGACTTTGCCTGAATCGGCATGGGTGCAAAGCGATCAGGGCGTGATCGAACGCATCGTCTCCAACCTCTTGCGCAATGCCATCGAATACGCGCCCGAAGGCGACGACATTCAATGTAGGCTGGAGCGCGCGGCTTCCGGCTGGATGTTGACCATCGTCAACACAGCTCCCAATTTGCAGGCATCCGATCTGGATCAATTCGGACTTCGCTTCTGGCGCAAGGATTCCGAAGGTGGCACGGCGCACCACGCCGGGCTGGGACTTGCACTGGCCCTGGCGCTCGCGCATGCCATAGACCTGCCGCTGGCGTTCTCACTGGACAACGGTCGGCTGTCCGCGCGGCTTGGCCCTTGGCCACCGCTGCTCTGAGATTGACGCAGATCTACACCGCAGTGCCGAACATGGCTCCCACGCCCGCTGTCACCGCCATGGCAAATGTGCCCCAGAACGCGACGCGCAGCGCACTTTTGAAGAGCGGCGTACCACCCACGGCAGCGGCCGCAGCGCCGAGAAGGGCCAGGAAGACAATCGCCGTCGCGACGATCCAATAGAGCAGGCTCTGCTCCGGCGCCAACAGAACCACGGCCAGCGGCATGGCCGCACCCATCGCGAAGCTCCCAGCGGACGCCATGGCGGCTTGCAGCGGGCGAGCGCTCAAGGTTTCAGAAATGCCCAATTCATCGCGCGCGTGCGCGCCCAGCGCATCATGCGCCATCAATTGCGTGGCGACCTGATCCGCGAGTCGATGATCCAGGCCACGCCGGACATAGATGGCCGTTAGTTCCCGATGCTCTGCTTCCGGACTGTTTTCCAGTTCATCACGTTCCCGCGCCAAATCCGCCTTCTCCGTATCAGCTTGTGAATAGACCGACACGAACTCGCCTGCAGCCATGGACATGGCACCGGCTACCAACCCCGCGATGGCCGTGGTCATGATGCTGGCATGGCTTGCATGGGCAGCAGCCACGCCTGCAACCAGGCTGGCCGTGGAAATGATGCCGTCATTGGCACCCAGAACAGCGGCGCGCAGCCATCCGATATGTTCAGTGCGGTGACTTTCAGGGTGGGCGCGGTGGTGAAATTTGGTCATTGGAGATTCGAATCCATATAAAGCAGCCTGAGGCCAGTAGGTCAGGGGCGACGACCGGGAAGCATGCGAACCAGTGTGTTGTCACGCATGACGTAGTGGTGCAACAGCGCCGCCATCGCATGCGATCCGATCAAGACATAGCCCAATGTCGCCAGCGCCTCATGGACATCCTTGAGTTGGCGCGACAAAGCAACGTCGGTGCCGATCAGAGAGGGAATGGGCAAGCCAAACAGAACAACCGGCTTGCCCGCCGCACTCAAGGTGAGCCATCCGAGCAGCGGCATGGCGAGCATGAAGCTGTAGAGCGCATAGTGCATGACATCGGCGAGCGTGGCCTGCCAGCGTGGCATGGGTGGTTGGATCGCGGGCTTCACGCCCGCCTGGATGCGCACCCCGATACGGATCACGACGATAACCAGAACGCTGAGGCCCAGCAGGTAGTGCAAGGACTTCATGGCGTCTCTCAAGGCTCCCTTGGGTGCCAGTCCGCGCAGCTCCATGCTCGCATAGACCGCGATGATGAGAAGCACGGTCAGCCAATGCAGTCCTATGACCAAAGGACTGAAGCGGTATTCGGAATTCCTGACATTCATGGTGTATGGCTCCGATGTTTGAGGTAGCAAAGGCGCACCGCTGGCATATCAGAGCAAGTTACTGAAAAATCAGTTTATCGATTGCTTGCTGCTCAAAGCAGGCGTTTCGCCGAAATACATCGTACTGAGCAAATTTCGCTTTCTCCAAAGCTTTCTCAAAGCTTCACCGAAGAACATGAGCCGATCTTTTACAAGAGATCGACCGCATGTTTCGCCTCATTAACCTCGCGCACCGCTTCATATGCGACGGATTTTCAATCCGCGCTGTGTGCTCGCTACTCTGCTCTACGTCGTTTGGAGCAGCACAAGCATGAGCTTCCCGACCTTGAAAGCGGCGGGTGCCTCCAGCCGAACCAAGACTCTGGCCCTGTCCGCTATCAGCGTGGCGGTTCTGGTTGCCGCAGGGTACGGCTGGTGGGCCTGGACAACGCCGCGGACAACCGTAGCCGATAAAGACGCGAGCGAGGCTGTCGCCCAACCGAGCGCTGGCGGCGTTCAGCTCAACGCTGCTCAGCTTCGCGCGCAGGGTGTGGAAACCGCGCTCGTCAAAGACACCGCAGTGATACCGCTGGATGGCTTGCCCGCGCAGACCGTAGCGCCGCTCTCGGCCAGCGCGCACGTCGTAGCGCCCTATGGCGGTGTGGTGACGCGTGTTTTGGTCGATGAAGGCGCTGCGGTGCGTCAAGGACAAGCTCTGGCGCACATCCAGAGCAAGGACGTTCTGGCGGCGCAGGCCGATCTGGCGCGTGCCCGCACCGAAGCGGCGGTGGCCGCGGCGCAGGCCCGGCGCGATGCCTCGCTCTTGGCCGAGGGCATCATCCCAGCCACGCGCAACGAGCAAACCCAAGCGCGCGCGGCGGTTGCGCAAAGTACGTTGCAAGAGACCAATGGCGCCCTCGCACGGCTTCGACCCGTTAGCGGTGGGCAGGCGGGCGAGTATGAATTGCTGGCGCCTTTGTCCGGGCGGGTGATGCGTCGTCACCTGAGCCTCGGGCAGGCGGTCGCGCCGCTCGACATCGCCTTCCTGGTGGCTGAGCCTGGCCCGCTGGATGTCAGCGTCACGGTTCCGCTGCGGTGGCGCTCGGATCTCCGCCCGGGCTTGGAAGTGCGTCTTCCCGATGGCACGATCGCTCGGGTGACGGCCGTTGGTGGCGACACTGACCTCAGTAGTCAGAGCCTGCGGGTACGTGCCCGCGTCGATGCAGATCAGGCAGGGGCAGACCGCTATGCGGCCGGGCAGCAGATCAGTGTCGCGCTGTTGCTGCCAGCACCGCATGGCACCTTGAGCGTGCCATCGTCCGCACTGCTGCCAGCGGGCAGCGCCCACGTGCTCTACGTTGCTGAGCCGTCATCGCAAGACAAGCAAGGCGACCTACGCGTCCGCGCTGTTCCGGTGCAACTGCTGGGGCAAGACGAATCAGAGGCGTCAAGCGCCGTGCGTGCCGTCTCGCCAGACACTGCGCCGCTTGCGGCAAGCATGCAGGTCGTCGTGCGCGGCACGGCACTGCTCAAATCCATGATTCCATTGCAATGAGGGGCGACCACGCATGTTGTCCCGTCTGATTGAATTTTCCCTGCGCCAACGTGCGCTGGTGCTACTCGGCGTGCTGGCTTTGGCAGGTGCGGGCTTGGCAGCCTTCCTGCAACTGCCGATCGATGCCTATCCGGATATTTCCCCCACGCAGGTCAAGCTGATCATCAAGGCCCCCGGCATGACGCCCGAAGAGGTGGAGTCGCGCGTGATCACGCCGCTGGAGATGGAGTTGCTCGGCGTGCCGCAGGGCGTGATGCTGCGCTCCACGGCCAAGTATGCCATCGCCGACATCACGCTGGACTTCGCCGAAGGCAGTGACATCTACTGGGCGCGTCAGCAGGTGGCCGAGCGCTATGGCGGCGTTTCGGGCAGCCTACCCGAAGGCGTCAGCGGCGGACTAGCGCCGATTTCGACACCACTGTCGGACGTGTTCATGTTCACCATCGAAGGCGGTGGCCTCACGCTGAGCGAGCGCCGCGCTCTGCTGGACTGGACGCTGCGCCCGGCCCTGCGCACGCTGGCCGGTGTTGCCGATGTCAACGTGCTGGGTGGAGAAGCCAAGAGCTTTGCCGTGGTGCCGGATCGCGCACGGCTTTCCGCTGCGGGCCTCAGCTTCTCTGATGTCATCACGGCAATCGGCCGCAACAACCGCAATGACGGTGCGGGCCGCCTGGATGCAGGCGAAGACACGCTGATCGTGCGCGCCGAAGGCGCGATCCACACTTTGGACGATTTATCCCGTCTGATCCTGCGCGCGGGGGCCAATGGTACGGCCCCAGTTCGCCTGGGCGACGTGGCCCAGGTGCGCATCGAAGGCGTGACGCGCTATGGCGCCGTCACCCGGGACGGCGCGGGCGAAGCGGTGGAAGGCATCGTGGTGGCGCTGCGCGGGGCCGATGCCTCGGCGCTGGTCAAAGCCATTCGAGCCCGGCTGGACGAGGTGACTCCCAGCCTGCCGCCCGGCGTCAAGGTGGTGCCATTCTATGACCGCAGCACGTTGATCGAGCGCGCTGTGGGCACGGTGGAAAGCGCCTTGCTGGAAGCCACGGTACTGGTCGTTATCCTGCTGCTTCTGTTCCTCGGCGAGCTTCGCGCCGCGCTGGTTGTGGCGGTGATGGTGCCTTTGGCGGCACTGGGCACCTTCCTTCTGATGCGTCTGGTCGGCATGAGCGCCAACCTGATGAGCTTGGGGGGCCTCGCGATCGCCATCGGCATGCTGGTGGACGCTGCCGTAGTGGTGGTGGAAAACGCCGTCAGTCGGCTCGACCCGCACGCGCCCAGTGCGCACCAGCCGCGCCTGCACCGCATATTCGCCGCGGCGCGCGAGGTCGCCATGCCTGTGGCCTCGGGCATCCTCATCATCTGTCTGACCTTCATGCCCCTGCTCACGCTGCAAGGGTTGGAAGGCAAACTGTTTGTGCCGGTGGCGCTGACCATCGTGTTCGCCCTGGGCGTCTCGCTGCTGCTGTCGCTCACGCTGGTGCCGGTGCTGGCCTCGCTGCTGCTCAAGGAACACGCGCACACCGAGCCGTGGGTGATGCGCTGGGCCACGCGCCTGTACCAACCGCTGCTGGAGGCTGCGCTTCACCACCCGCTACGCGCATCGGCGGTCGCCATCGCGGCCCTGACATTGGGTGTGGTGGCCTACCTCGGCACGGGCAAGGCGTTCATGCCGACGATGGACGAGGGCGATATCCTGCTGCAACTGCAAAAGCCGCCGTCCATTGGGTTGCAGCGCTCGCTGGAGATTGACCTGGCGGTGCAGAAGGCCATCGGTGCGGCGGTGCCCGAGGTGCGGCACAGCATCGGGCGGGTGGGCTCGGACGAGCTGGGGCTCGACCCGATGGGCCTGAACGAAACCGACCTGTTCATGCAGCTCGCACCGCGCAAGGATTGGCATGCAGCCGACAAGGACGCGTTGAGTGCCGAGATACGCAAGGTGATGGATGCCTTCCCCGGCCTGGAATTCGGCTTTACCCAGCCCATCGAGATGCGCATCTCGGAAATGCTCACCGGCAGCCGGGGCGACGTGGCCGTCAAGCTGTTCGGCCCTGATCTGCAAACGCTGGGCGATCTGGCGCAGCGCATGGCCGCTCGCATCGAGAAAGTGCCCGGTGCGCGCGACGTGCTCACCCAGGCCAGCGACAGCGTGGAATACCTGCAGGTGAAGGTGGATGCGCAGGCGGCCGGTCGCGCCGGACTGGCCGTGACGCAGGTTCAGGACGAGCTGCGTGCGCAGCTCGAAGGCGTGCCGGCCGGGCTGGTGATCGAGCCGGACAGGCGCACGCCCATCGTGGTGCGCGGGGATGCCCGGCTGCGCGGATCGGCCGAGCGGTTCAAGGACTTGCAGCTCGCCCGTGGCGATCAGGGCGAGATCCCCCTAGCCTCGCTGGCGCGCATCGCCACCACCGATGGCCCCGTGCTGGTGCGGCGCGAGAACGGTTCGCGCTTCGCGCTGATCCAGTCCAGCGTGAGCGGGCGCGATCTGGTCGGCTTCGTAGATGAAGCGCGCGAAGCCGTGGCGCTCGACGTGCCGCTGCCGCCCGGCTACCGCGTCGAATGGGGCGGGCAATTTGAGAACCAGCAACGTGCAGCGGCCCGCCTAGGCATGGTAGTGCCGGTGGCCCTGGGGCTGATTTTCTTCGTGCTGTTCATGACCTTCGGCTCGGTGCGGCAGGCCGCGCTCATCCTCGGCAACGTGCCGTTTGCCATGGTCGGCGGCGTGGCGGCGCTGTGGCTGTCGGGGCAGTACCTGTCGGTGCCTGCTTCGGTCGGCTTCATCGCGCTGCTGGGCATCGCCGTGCTCAACGGATTGGTGCTGGTGACGCACTTCAACCACCTGCATGCGCTAGGCCTGCCCATGGAACAGGTGGTGCGCGAAGGTTCGCTGCGACGGCTGCGCCCCGTGCTGATGACGGCTTCCATCACCGCCTTTGGCCTGGTGCCCCTGCTGCTGGCCAGTGGCCCTGGCTCTGAGATCCAGCGCCCACTCGCCATCGTGGTGATTGGCGGACTGGTCAGTTCCACGGCGCTGACCCTGGTCCTGCTGCCGGTGCTGTACCGGCGATTCGGCCAGGCCATCTCCTCACAACAAGGAGTCCACGCATGAACGGATTGAAAGAAGCGCAACTGGTGCGCCTGAATCTGGTGTTTCCACCCACGCTCGAAGACGCCGTCACCGATGCCCTGATGGCCGACCCGGTGCTGCCAGGGTTCACCCTGTTGCACGCCGAAGGGCATACCGGCGACTTCGCGCGCGCGTCCATTCGCGAGAAGGTTCGCGGCCGTGTGGATCGGCGCGTCATCTGGGTGTTGATCGAATACGAACAACTGGAACAGGTCCTGGCGCATCTGCGCCAGCGCATCGCGTCTAGCGATGTCCGCTGGTGGGTGGAGTCGGTGTTGGCAAGTGGAAGACTGGTATGACGAGTAAAAACAAGGGATGCAGCCTGGTACTACCGGCTGGTGCCGTCATGGTGGCCATTGCGGCCTTGACATTCCATCCCGCGCAAGTGCGCGCCGATGATCTCTCCTGGCTACCTGCGCAGGCGCAAGTCGAAGCGGCGATGAAAACCCAGCCGGTCGTGAATGCCGCAGCCGCTCGCTTGGACGCGGCTGCTGCCACGCAAAGCGCCCTTGAAGCCGGTAGCCACGAGTTTGAACTCAGTAGCGGCCTACAACGTCGCAACGTGACCAACGAAGCGCGTCGCTACAACGAATGGGAAATCCAGCTCAGCCGTGCTGTTCGCTTGCCAAACAAGGCGCGTCTGGATCGGGAGATCGGCAACCGCACCCGCGGCGTGGCCGGTATGCGCCTTGAAGATGCCGAGCACCAGATGGCAAGGCGACTGCTGGAAGTCTGGGCCGGATGGCTGCGCAGTTTCATCGTGGCTGACGAGATGCAAGCGCAGGAAAAGTTGCTTATTCGTGAGCAGGAAGCAATGGCCCGGCGCGTGGCCCTGGGCGATGCCGCGCGGCGGGACAGCGACGTTTTGCAAGCCGAACGCGCACTGCTTGCGGCCCAGGTTAGCGCCGCGCGCGATGCAGAACGGGCAGCACGACAGACGTTGGTGATTGAGTTCCCCGGCATTGAGATTCCCGCACGGCCATCCACCCTGCCAGATCCCGATCCCTTGCCGGGCGGGGTACAGGAGTGGCTGGCGCGAATTGTGCGACAAAGCGTCGAAATCGGCATTGCCGATGGAGAGGCGGCTCGCCTTGCCAAGGTGGCCGAGCGCGCTCGCGCCAACCGCACGCCCGACCCCACCGTCGGGGTACGCATGATGTCTGAACGCGGCGGGGCGGAACGTGTCATTGGCGTTGTCTTGACGGTGCCATTTGGCACGGACTATCGCAGTGCAATGGCCGCCACGGAAAGCGCCAACGCGGCGGCCGCAGAGGCCGAGGCGCTCGGCGTGCGGCGCGCGGTGGAGCAAGGTGCGTGGGTCGCCGTGCAAGCAGCGGATAGTAAGCGCACGCAGTGGCAATCATTCACGCAGGCGCTGGCCGCGCAGACCACGGCCAGCAACCGCACGCGGCGGGCTTGGGAATTGGGAGAGGCCCCCTTGGCCGAATACCTTTTGACGCTGCGCAACCTGCGCCAGACACGACTCGCCGAAGCACAGGTTCGCGTCGATGCGTTGCAAGCATCAGCACTGGTGCGTATCGACGCGCATGCGCTGTGGCATTCCGAGGAGGTGCATATCGATGCCGCTCCGTGAACTCCTATTTCTGCGCATGTCTTTGTTCCTATGCGTCAAAGATGGGAAGCGCCGACGTGTTGTTAGCTGCCATATTGAAGAAATGCTTTCTTCCTGGCACGACAGCGGCGCTTTCTTCTTTAGCCGACTAGCTAGGCAGCGAATTCAATAGCCCAAAAGGAGTGAGCACTATGGAGCTTCGACATCTTCGCTGCTTTCTCATCGTTGCGGAGGAGCTTCATTTCGCTCGCGCCGCTGAACGGCTACATATCGACCAATCCCCACTTTCGCGCACTATCAAGGAATTGGAAGAGGAACTCGGTGCTCGCTTATTCGTTCGCACCACCCGAAGCACTCAGCTAACCCGTGCTGGGCGGCAGCTTCTGGAGCATGTCCCGCGCATTTTTACCGCATTGGATCAGGCCCGTGATGGCGTCAAGTCTGCCGCCAACGGATTTTGCGGCCAGTTGCGCATTGCCTTGTCTGACGGTGTAACTCCCTCACGCTTGCCAACTTTACTGGCGCAATGCCGTGAAGAGGACCCCGAAGTTGAGATACGTCTGTTCGAGGTGCCGCTCGGGCAACAGATCAAGGGTTTGCATGAAGATCTGTATGACGCAGGTTTTTCAATGGCCGAAGACGGAGGCGATGGCATCTTGGTCACGCCCGCCTGGGAGGACGAGTTGATGGTTGCGGTGCCAACTCGCCATTCTCTGCTCGCCCATAAGCGCGTTCCGTTGGAGGAAGTACTACGTCATCCGTTGGTGCTCGGCGACCCAGCAGTATGCGAAGGCCATGCACGGCAAGTCGATCGTTTTCTCCGCAAGCTCGATCAGGAGCCATTGATAGTCCAGCGCGTGGCGACCTTTGACGTGATGATGACATTGGTTTCCGCCGGTTTGGCTTTGGGCCTAGCAGGCGCAGCGCATATAGCTTCTTGTCGAGAGTCAGGCATCGTGGGTCGCCCCTTGGCAGGCAAGCCGCCAATGCTGACAACCTATCTGTTGCGCCGTGATGCCGCACCTTTCGAGATGTTGAACCGATTCATTGAACGAGTCGCCTTTCTTGAGGCAAGGGGTAATCTGAACCTGGCCGAAGATTCCTGACTTACTCGACGAAAGGACTGGGAACCATGAACAAAGTGCTGCTGATAATGGTCATCACCCTAACGGCATGTGGTCAATCTCGACCCTCGGAAACCGTGGACTTCCTTGTGGCCCACCCCGACCGCATCAAGGAACTCCAGCGCCAATGCAAGGAGGATCGCGCAAGGGTCGGCGATGAACTCTGCGTGCGCGCGGCCGAGGCCGCCAATCGGCGCTTCTTCGGTGATCGGCCGGAGCAAAAGACGAAGTAGCGTCCGCCGCTGTTGCTTCGCTACGACGAAGCTCTCGCTACTACCTCCATACGCCGCAACGCGCCCGCGCTCGCGGCGTTTTTATTGTCTTCGCCATTGCAAGAAATCTGGCTTTTTTCGCCTGAATCCCCGCCATAACGGCCTTTGACCGGCACTCCCCACGGCACTGATCCTGATGCCTGCGGCACGTCTATGTGCCGTGCTTGGAGGCTGGGATGCAAGGGACGAACGTGCTGTTCGGTCAGATCGCCGTGGTATTCGGCATCGTGATCGCCGGAGTGTGGGGCGCCACACAATGGACAGCAGCAGCCCTTGGCTACCAGCTACGCCTTGGCTCGCCCTGGTTCGACTTCCTCGGCACGCCGGTCTATCACCCGTGGCGGCTGTTCGAGTGGTGGTTCTTCTTCGACGCCTACGCGCCGCGTGTGTTCGACACCGGCGGCGCCATCGCGGGCGGCAGCGGTCTTGTCGCCGTGCTGGTGGCGATTGGCATGTCGATCTGGCGCTCGCGGCAATCGCGCCTGGTCACAACCTACGGCTCGGCCCGTTGGGCGAACGCGGATGACATTCGCAAAGCCGGCCTCACACAGCCGGCCGGCGTGTTCCTCGGCCAGCATGATCGTCAGTACCTGCGGCACGAAGGGCCGGAACACGTCCTGACTTTCGCACCCACCCGCTCGGGCAAAGGTGTCGGCCTAGTGGTGCCGACGCTGCTTTCGTGGCCCGCGTCAGCCGTCATCCACGACATCAAGGGCGAGAACTGGCAGATCACAGCCGGCTGGCGCTCGCACTTCTCGCATTGCTTGCTGTTCAACCCGACCGATGCGAAGTCGGCGGCCTACAACCCGCTGCTGGAAGTTCGGCGCGGCGCACATGAAGTGCGCGACGTGCAGAACATCGCCGACATTCTGGTCGATCCCGAAGGCGCGCTGGAGCGCCGCAACCATTGGGAGAAGACTTCGCACGCGCTGCTAGTCGGCGCGATCTTGCATGTGTTGTACGCGGGCGAGGACAAGACGCTGCGCGGTGTCGCCAACTTCCTCAGCGACCCGGCCAGCCCGTTCGAGCTGACCTTGCACCGGATGATGACCACGCCCCACCTGGGCGATGGGCCGCATCCTGTCGTCGCTTCGGCGGCGCGCGAAGTGCTCAACAAGTCGGACAACGAGCGTTCCGGTGTGTTGAGCACCGCCATGTCGTTCCTCGGCCTGTACCGCGATCCCACGGTGGCCGAAGTCACCTCGCGCTGCGATTGGCGCATCGCCGACCTGATCGCGGCCGAGCATCCAGTGTCGCTGTATCTGGTGGTGCCGCCTTCGGACATTTCGCGGACGAAACCGCTCATTCGCCTGATCCTCAACCAGATTGGGCGGCGGCTCACCGAATCGCTCGATGGCTCCGACGGCATCGCGCGCCGCCACAAGCTGCTGCTGATGCTCGACGAGTTTCCCGCGCTGGGGCGCCTGGACTTCTTCGAGACGGCGCTGGCCTTCATGGCCGGCTACGGCATCCGCAGTTTTCTCATCGCCCAAAGCCTGAACCAGATCGACAAGGCGTATGGGCAAAACCATTCCATCCTCGATAACTGCCACGTCCGCGTGACGTTCGCCACGAACGACGAACGCACGGCCAAGCGTATTTCCGAAACGCTCGGCACCGCCACCGAGCTGCGCGCGCAGCGCAACTATGCGGGCCACCGGCTCGCGCCGTGGCTGAGCCATCTCATGGTGTCGCGTCAAGAGACGGCCCGCCCGCTGCTGACGCCGGGCGAAGTCATGCAGCTTCCGCCCGACGAGGCGGTGGTGATGGTGTCCAGCGTGGCGCCGATCAAGGCGAAGAAGCTGCGCTACTACGCGGACGCCAATTTCAAGCGGCGCGTGCTGCCGTCGCCCACGCTGACGGACGGACAGTACGCCGACGCGCCGCCGCTGCGCCCTGACGACTGGAGCGGGATGGCGATTCCTGCCGTGCCCGCCGCGCTTGCGGCCGATACCGCCGAAGGCTTCGGCGCCGCAACCGACGACGGCGGCCCGCGCCGTCAGCCCGAACTCTCGCAAACCGTCGCCTACGACCCCGAGCTGGCCGCGCCCGCAGCCGACCTCGGGCTGCTCGATGACGACGACGACCTGCCGCTTCCCCTTCCTCGCCAGCTCGATCCGGCCATGCAGCGCACGGCCCGGCTGGCTTCCCTCGACCCCAACGACGGAATCGAGCTATGAGCCACTACCGCCTGAACCTCTTTATCCAGCCCGAGCACGCCCAGCGGCTCGATGAACTGGCCGCCAAAAAAGGCGTGTCCAAGTCCAGCATTGTCGCTGCCGCCTTGGCGTCCTGGCTGTCGCCGGACGCGGCCGACCAGCGCGAGGCGGCCATCGCCAAGCGGCTGGATCGCCTGTCGCGGCAGGCCGAGCGCCTGGAGCGCGACCAGAACATCGCCATCGAGACATTGGCGCTGTTCGTTCGCTACTACCTGACCGTCAGCACACCGGTGCCCGAGGCGCACCAAGACGCGGCCCGTGCCCAGGGCAAGGCGCGCTTCGAGCAGTTCGTCGAACAACTCGGGCGCCACCTGCTGCGCGGGCGCAGCCTGGTACGTGACGTGGTGGAAGAACTGCATCCCGACCCGATGCGGATGGAGGACGCGGCGGCAGCCGCGCAAGCGCAGGAGCGCGCGTCATGAGCGCCACATCGCTCGACCGCCGCATCCAGATGCTGCGCACGGCGATGGGGCCGCTGATCGCCACTGCGCTCGAAGACCCGGACGTGGTGGAAATCATGCTCAACCCCGATCGCACCCTTTGGGTGGATCGGCTGTCGTCGGGCCGCGCGCCGATGGGCGTGGAGCTGTCCGAAGCGGACGGCGAGCGAATCATCCGCCTCGTGGCCGCCCACGTCGGCGCGGAAGTGCATCGCGGCCAGCCGCTGCTGTCGGCAGAGCTGCCCGAAACGGGCGAACGCTTCGAGGGCATCTTGCCGCCTGCCGCGCCGGGGCCGGCCTTCGCGCTGCGCAAGCGTGCCATCGGTGTGATCCCGCTGGAGCGGTATGTCATCGACCGGGTGATGACCGCCGCGCAGGCAGCCTTTCTCGTTCGCGCCGTGCGCGAGCGCAAGAACATCCTCATCGCCGGCGCTACCAGCAGCGGCAAGACCACGCTTGCTAATGCCTTGCTGGCGGAAATCGCCGCCACCGGCGACCGCGTGCTGGTGCTCGAAGACACGGTGGAACTGCAATGCTCGGCCCGCGACCACGTTCCGCTGCGCACGCGCGCGGGCGTGGTGTCCATGACCGAGCTGGTGCGCTCGTCCATGCGCCTGCGGCCGGATCGCGTCGTCGTCGGCGAGGTGCGCGGCCCCGAGGCGCTGGATCTCATCAAGGTGTGGGGCACGGGCCACCCCGGCGGCATTGCCACGATCCACGCGGGTTCCGCACTGGGTGCGCTGCTGCGCATGGAGCAACTAATTCTCGAAGTGGCGGTGAACCCGCCCCGTGCACTGATCGCCGAGGCCGTGGACGTGGTGATCCACATCGCCGGGCGCGGGCACAAGCGCCGCATCGAGAGCATCGCCCGCGTCGTCGGCTTCGACGACGTGGGCTACCAACTGGCGGACGCGCTGGACGCGCCGTTTCCCGAGCTGCCTTCGCAGTCCGACCTTTCTTCCCCGTCCCTCAACCACTCTGGAGAACTGCCATGACGCAGATGCACATTCCTGCTTTCCGTGTTTCCGTAAATCCGCCCTCGCGGCTGCCGAGGCTGGCCCGGCTGCACAGCCTGGCCCGCCCTGCGGGGCAAGGGCTGCTGCTGTCCGCGCTGCTGTTGTTCCTGGCCGGCACCGCGCAGGCCGCTGGTTCCTCAATGCCGTGGGAAGGCCCCTTGCAGTCGATCTTGGAGTCGATCCAAGGGCCGGTGGCGCGCATCGTGGCAGTCATCATCATCATCGCCACGGGCCTCGCTCTCGCGTTCGGCGACACGTCGGGCGGCTTCCGCAAGCTGATTCAGATCGTGTTCGGCTTGAGCATCGCGTTCGCCGCGTCCTCGTTCTTCCTGTCGTTCTTCAGCTTCTCCGGCGGGGCTGTCGTATGAGCGCCCCGGATAGCTTCGCGGCGGGGTTCGAGGTGCCTTTGCACCGCTCGCTCACCGAGCCGATCTTGCTGGGCGGTGCGCCGCGCACCGTGGCGATTGCCAACGGCACGCTGGCTGCCGCTGTGGGGCTGGGCCTGCAACTCTGGATTCCCGGTGCCGTGCTCTGGATCGTCGGCCACTCGCTGGCGGTGTGGGGAGCGCGCGTCGATCCGCAGTTCATGCAGGTCTTTGCGCGACACATCAAGCATCGCCCGCTGCTGGACGTGTGAGGGGACGCCGCCATGCTGAACCTCGCCGAATACCGCCAGCGGCCTGCGCTGCTGGCCGACTGGCTGCCCTGGGCCGGGCTGGTCGCGCCGGGCGTCGTCTTGAACAAAGACGGCAGTTTCCAGCGCACGGCCCGGTTTCGCGGGCCTGACCTCAACAGCGCCACGCAAAGCGAGTTGATCGCCACGTCAGCGCGATTGAACAACGCGCTGCGGCGGCTGGGTTCGGGCTGGGCGCTGTTCATCGAAGCCGAGCGCTGCGCTGCCGCCGACTATCCGCACTCGGAGTTCCCCGAGCCGCTTTCGTGGCTGGTGGACGAGGAACGCCGCGCAGCGTTCGAGGAATCGGGCAACCATTTCGAGAGCGGCTATCACCTGACGCTGGTGTACCTGCCGCCCGAGGAATCGCGCGCGCGTGCGGCGGGGATGCTGTACGAGAACCGGCCCACCGAAGGCGTGGATTGGCGTGAGCGCCTGCAAGCCTTCGTCGCGGAGACGGATCGCGTCTTTGACCTGCTCGATGGCGTGATGCCGGAAATCGCATGGCTCGATGACAGCCAGACGCTGACCTACCTGCACGCCACCATCTCGACGCGGCGCTATTCGCTGGCGGTGCCCGAGGTGCCGTTCCACATCGACGCGCTGCTGACCGATTCCGTGATGGTCGGCGGCCTCGCACCGATGCTGGGCGACCAGCACCTGCGCGTGGTGTCGGTGCGGGGCTTCCCGACCTCGACCTGGCCAGGGATTCTGGACGACCTCAACCGCCTGGGCTTTGCGTATCGCTGGAGTACGCGCTTCCTGTGCCTGGACAAAGCCGAGGCGGAAAAAGAACTCACCCGGCTGCGCCGCCAGTGGTTCGCAAAAAGGAAGAACGTCATCGCGCTACTGCGCGAAACGATCTTCCAGCAGGAAAGCCCGCTGGTCGATACCGATGCCAGCAATAAAGCCGCCGACGCGGACGCGGCGTTGCAGGAGCTGGGCAGCGATCAAGTCGCCTTCGGCTACCTCACCGCCACGGTGACGGTGCTCGATGCTGACCCAGCCGCAGCCGACGAGAAGCTGCGCATGGTGGAGCGCGTCATCCAGGGGCGCGGGTTCGTGACCATTCCCGAAACGCTCAACGCCGTGGATGCGTGGCTGTCCTCGCTCCCCGGCAACGCCTACGCCAACGTGCGCCAGCCCATCGTCTCGACGCTGAACCTGGCGCACATGATGCCGGTGTCGGCGGTATGGGCCGGGCCGGAGAAGAATGACCACTTGGGCGGCCCGCCGCTGATCGTCACGCGCACCGATGGCGCGACGCCGTTCCGGCTGGTGACGCACATCGGCGACGTGGGCCACACGCTGGTCGCCGGCCCGACCGGCATGGGCAAGTCGGTCTTGCTCGCCACGCTGGCGATGCAGTTCCGCCGCTATCGCGGCTCGCGCATCTTCGTGTTCGACATGGGGCGTTCCATGCGCGCCACGATCCTCGGGCTGGGCGGCGAGCACTACGACCTGGGCACGGATGGCGAAATCGCCTTCCAGCCGCTCGCCCGCATCGACCGCGAGGGCTACCGCACCTGGGCCGCCGAATGGATCGAAGGCCGCTTGCTGCATGAGGGCGTGGCGGTCGGCCCGGACGAGAAGGCCGCCATATGGTCGGCACTCGGCAGCCTCGCCGGTGCGCCGTTGGAGCAGCGCACGATGACGGGCTTGTCGGTACTGCTGCAATCGAACGCGCTGCGTCAGGCGCTCGCGCCCTATGTGCTCGGCGGCGCGCACGGCAAGCTGCTGGACGCCGACCACGACCGGCTGGGCAACGCCGACGTGCAGGGCTTCGAGATGGAGGAGCTGATGCACAGCAAGGCCGCCGTCATGGCCGTGCTGCATTACCTCTTTGCGCGCTTCGATGAACGCTTCGACGGCGCGCCCACGCTGCTGATCCTCGATGAAGCGTGGCTGTTTCTGGATGACCCGGTGTTCGCGGCCCGCATCCGGCAATGGCTCAAGACGCTGCGCAAGAAGAATGTCTCGGTCATCTTCGCCACCCAGAGCCTGGCCGACATCAAGGATTCGAGCATCGCGCCCGCGATCATCGAAAGCTGCGCCAGCCGCATCTTCCTGCCGAACCCGCAGGCGACCGAGCCGCAGATTCGCACGATCTACGAGGGCTTCGGCCTCAACCGGCGGCAGATCGAAATCGTCGCCACCGCGCAGCCCAAGCGCGACTACTACTACCAATCCCGCCTCGGCAACCGTCTGTTCGACCTCTACCTGGGGCCGGCGACGCTGGCCTTCGCGGGCGCTTCCACGCCGCAAGACCAGCGCGCCATTGATGACGTTCTTGGCCGCGTGCCGCCGGACGCCGGCGCACCCGGCTTCGCGGGCGCCTGGCTGCGCCATCGCGGCCTCGATTGGGCGGCCGACCTGCTGCCCTCGTTTCCCGGCCTTGTGCCGGGTTCCCTCCGTACTACCGACCACCCACAGGAGAGCCTGTCATGAAGAAGCGCCTGATCGCCGCCGCCGTCGCGGCCATGCTTTGCACCGCCACCGCCCATGCGCAATGGGTCGTGATCGACCCCACCAACCTCGTGCAGAACACGCTGACCGCGATCCGCACGCTGGAGCAGATCAACAACCAGATCCAGCAGCTCCAGAACGAAGCGCAGATGCTGATGAACCAGGCGCGCAATCTCGCCAGCCTGCCGTCCAGCGTGGTGGGCCAGTTGCGCGCCAATCTGGCGACGACCGAGCGGCTGATCGCCCAGGCTCGCGGCTTGGCCTACGACATGACGAACCTCGATCGGGAGTTCGCGCGCCTATATCCCGAGCAGTACGCCGCCACCGTCAGCGGTGACCAGATGTACCGCGACACGCAGGAGCGTTGGAAGAACACGCTCAACGGCTTGCAAACCACCATGCAGATGCAGGCGCAGGTGTCGCAGAACCTGGGCGAAGACGAAAGCGTGCTGGCCGACCTCGTGGGCAAGAGCCAGTCGGCCGAAGGCGCGCTGCAAGCCATGCAGGCCATGAACCAGTTGCTGGCCTTACAGGCCAAGCAGTCCATCCAGTCGCAGCGGCTCCAGATCACGCAAGACCGGGCGACTGCGCTGGAACTGGCACGGCAGGCGGCAGCCACGGAGCGCGCCCGCGAGGTGCGGCGGCGTTTCCTGGGCGACGGCACGCCGTACACGCCGCAGTCCGTGAACTTCTACGGCAACTGACGGGAGGCCGCCATGCGATGCGTCCTCGCCCTGTCGGTTTCGCTGCTTGTGGCGCTGCTGGCCGCGTGCAGCGAGCAGCCGGCCGACAACCTTGCCGATGCCCTGGCCGCCGATCCCGTGCGGCTCAAGGCATTGCGCGCGCAATGCGCAGCCGACCGGCAAGCCACGGGCGAGGACGCTTGCCGCGCCGCCGCCGAAGCCTTCCGGCGGCGCTTCTTTTCCGGCGAGGCTGGGCCGGATGAATACCGGACGCTGGCCGATCTGCCGCCGATCCCGCCGAGTTTCGATGAGCCGGCCGATGGCGTGGCGCCAGCAATGCCGACCGAACCGGAGGGCACGCCATGAATGACGTGACCATCATCGACCAGTTCCTCAACACCTTCTCCGCCTACATCGACTCGGGTTTCGGGCTGCTGCGGGGCGAAGTGGCGTTCCTCACGGCCACGCTGATCGTCATCGACATGACGGTCGCCGGCCTGTATTGGGCCATGAGCCATGCCACCGGCCAAGGCGAGGACGTGATCGCCAAGCTGCTGCGCAAGGTGCTCTACGTCGGCGCCTTCGCGTACATCCTCAACAACTTCAACTGGCTAGCCAGCATCGTGTTCCGCTCGTTCGCGGGGCTGGGCATCACCGCCACCGGCTCGGCCATCACGATGGAGAACTTCTTGCAGCCGGGCCGGCTGGCGAAAACCGGCATCGACGCCGGAGCGCCGATCTTGAAGCAGATCGGCGACATGGCCGGGTTCCCCGAAGTGTTTGCCAGTCTCGATCCCATCGTCGTGCTGTTCCTCGCGTGGCTGGTCGTGGTGCTGTGCTTCTTCGTGCTGGCGATCCAGCTTTTCATCACGCTGATCGAGTTCAAGCTGACCACGCTCGCCGGCTTCGTGCTGGTGCCGTTCGCGCTGTGGAACAAGACCAGCTTCCTCGCCGAGAAGGTGCTGGGCAATGTCGTGGCCGCCGGCATCAAGGTGCTGGTGCTGGCCGTGATCGTCGGCATCGGCTCGGGTTTGTTCTCGCAGTTCCAAGTCCATCCCGCCGAACCAAACATCGACCACGCGCTGGTCATCATGCTGGCCTCGCTCACCTTGCTGGCGCTCGGGATCTTCGGCCCCGGCATCGCTACGGGCCTAGTGTCCGGCGCGCCGCAGCTCGGCGCGGGCGCGATGGCCGGTGCCGCCGTCGGCGCAGCCGGAACGGCAGTGGCTGTCGGTGCTGCCGCGACGGGCGTTGGCGGTGCGGTCGCCGCTGGTGCCCGCATGGCCCCGGCCGCCGCCAAGTTGGCCGGCGCTGGCGCGCGTGCGGCCACGTCGGCGGCTGGCAGTGCGAAATCGGCGTTCCAGGCCGGCTCCGCCGCCGCAGGCGGTGGTGCGAAAGGCGCAATGGCGGGCCTGGGCAACGCCGCCAAGACCGGCGCGCAGGCAGCCGGGCGAGGCGCTGCATCCCGCGCCTCCACTGCCGGGCAGCGCATGGCCGCTCCCTTCCGCGCTGGCTGGAACGGCGCTGCTGCCGATGGCGGCGCGGGGGCGGCATCCGGTCAGGGTGCCGCAGGCGAGGCCGCATCTGGCGCCGCTACGGCGCAGACACAGGAACAGCCCGCTTGGGCCAAGCGCCTGCATCGCCGCCAGCAACTCACTCACGCCGCGACCACCACCGCCCACGCGCTGCGCGGGGGCGATGGCGGCGGCTCCGGCCAGGGGCCGAGCCTGCGCGATTCCGATTCATAAGGAGAACTGACCATGCGATTCAAGAAACCGCAGGTGCGCTACGCCGACACGCCGCAGCCTGCCACGCCGTACCAAGCTGCCGGCCAGGTGTGGGACGAGCGCATCGGCTCGCCGCGCGTCCAGGCGAAGAACTGGCGCCTGATGGCCTTCGGCTGCCTGACGCTTGCGCTGCTGATGGCCGGCGGCTTGGTGTGGCGCTCGGCGCAATCCATCGTGACGCCCTACGTCGTGGAGGTGGACAACGCGGGCCAGGTACGCGCCGTGGGCGAAGCCGCCACGCCATACCGGCCCAACGATGCGCAGACCGCGCACCACATCGCGCGCTTCGTGACGCTGGTGCGCTCGCTGTCCATCGACCCCATCGTCGTCCGCCAGAACTGGCTCGACGCCTACGACTACACGACCGACAAGGGCGCGGCCGTGCTCAACGACTACGCGCGGGTCAACGACCCGTTCGCGCGCATCGGCAAGGAGTCGGTGACGGCGCAGATCACCAGCGTCGTGCGCGCCAGCGACACGTCTTTCAACGTGCGCTGGACGGAACGCCGCTACGTCAACGGCGCCGCGGCGGGCTTGGAGCGGTGGACGGCCGTGGTGTCCATCGTGCTCCAGCCGCCGCGCACCGAAGAACGCCTGCGCCAGAACCCCCTGGGCATCTACGTCAACGGCCTGTCATGGAGCCGCGAACTGGACTCTTCCGAAGGAGCCAAGCCATGAATGATCTTTTCCGTAAATCCGCCTTGCCGGTGATCTTGCTTGCCCTGGCGGGCTGCGCCACGCAGGGCAAGCCACCGCCGACCATCTCGCTCGATGAGCCGGTACAGGCCCGGCCGCTACCCGAGCCACCCGCGCCGGTGGAGGTGGTGGCGGTGCCCGAGGTACTGCCGATGCCGGCGCAGTTGAAGCCATTGCCCGAAGCCGAGGACGCCAAGCCCACGCCGGAGCCAGCCGACGAGAAGGTGCGCGTCTCACGGGCCAATGCCGAGGCGCGCGTCGCACCCACGCGCGAGGGATACGTCAACGCGATTCAGGTGTGGCCGTTCACCGATGGCGCGCTCTACCAAGTCTATGCAGCCGTGGGCCGCGTGACCGTGGTTTCGCTACAGCCGGGCGAGGAGCTGGTGACGGTGGCCGCTGGTGATACCGTGCGCTGGATCGTTGGCGATACGTCGAGCGGCAGCGGTGCTGACCTGCGCGTCAATGTGCTGGTCAAGCCGATCCGCTCGGGCCTCAAGACCAATCTCGTCATCACCACCAACCGCAGGACGTACCTGCTGGAGTTGGCTTCGACGGAAAAGACGTGGATGGCGTCGGCTTCTTGGGAGTATCCGCGTGACCGGATGCTGGCCTTGCAGCGCCAGGCGCAGGCGGCCAGCGCCGCCGCGCCGGTGGACTCCGGCTTGTCGCTGGAAAACCTGCGCTTCCGCTACGCGGTCAGCGGTAGCAACCCGCCGTGGAAGCCGCTGCGCGCCTTCGACGACGGGCAGAAGGTCTATATCCAGTTCCCCGCCGGCATCGCGCAAGGCGAGCTGCCGCCGCTGTTCGTAATCGGGCCGGAAGGCGACGGGCAACTGGTCAACTACCGCTTCCGCTCGCCGTACTACATCGTGGATCGGCTGTTCGGTGCCGCCGAACTGCGCCTGGGCGGCGACAAGGGCGACGTGGTGCGAATTGAGCGCACGGACGGCGTTGCGCGGAGGAACTGACCATGAGCCAGGACGACACCCCCGACCTCGCCACGCCGCAGGCAGGCAAGGTCGCGCCGGAAGCGGTGGCGCTGCGCGCCCAGCCGCGCCCGGTCACTCGCTTGAACCGGCGCACGCTGGCCATCCTCGTCGGCGGCCTGTCGGTCGCCGTCCTTGGGGCCACGATCTGGTCGCTGCAACCGCAGCGGCGCGGTACGGGCGAGCAAACCGAGCTTTACAACGTGGATCGCGTCTCGAAGTCCGAAGGGCTGGATGCGCTACCGACGGACTACTCGAAGCTGCCGCCAGCCTTGCCGCCCGATGTGCCCGAGCTGGGGCCGCCGTTGCCCGGCGACCTTGGCCCGGCCATCGTCGCTTCGCAGCAGCCGGTGACGCCGGGCTATTCGCCGCCAGGCCATGATCCCGAAGATGCCTTGCGCAAGGAGGCGGACGCGGCGGCGGCCTCGTCGGTGTTCTTCCGCTCGGGCGGCCAGAGCCAAGCCGCCGCCACGGTCGCGCAAGCTGCGCCGGGTGCGCCTGGTGTTGCAAACACACTTGCGGCCTTCGATCCTCTCGCTGCCGGGCCTGCCTCGACGGCGGCCCAGCCCGCCGACCCGACGACCGTGCAGAACCGGCAAGACCAGAAAGAGGCGTTCCTGAAAGCCGGTTCTACGGAAACCCGCAATTCCGGCAATCTGGCGCTGCCCGCGTCGCCTTATCAGGTGATGGCCGGAACGGTGATCGCCGGCGCGCTGGTGACAGGCATCAAGTCGGACTTGCCGGGCGACGTGATCGGCACTGTGACGGAGCCGGTCTATGACACGGCCACCGGCAAGTTCCTGCTGATCCCGCAGGGGTCGCGCATCCTAGGGCGCTACAACAGCCAGGTCAGCTACGGGCAGAGCCGCGTGCAAGTGGTATGGAACCGGATCATCCTGCCCGACACGTCCTCGCTGACGCTCGACAACCTAGTGGGCACCGACCCGGCCGGCTACGCGGGCTTGGAGGACGACGTGGACTGGCACTGGAACCGCATCTTTGCCGGTGCGGTGCTGACGACGCTGCTGGGTGTCGGCGCCGAGCTGGCCGCGCCGGAGAACCGCCAGGACGGCAACCGCATCGTCATCGCCGGGCGTGACAGCGCCCAGGACAGCATCAATCAGGTTGGCCAAGAGATCACCCGGCGCAATATGAACATCCAGCCGACGCTGACCACGCGGCCCGGCCTGCCGGTGCGGATCATCGTCAACCGGGATCTGGTGCTGCGGCCCTACCAGCCCCTGTTCTTCAATCGGGGAGCTTCGCAATGAACGCGACCAAGAAACTGCGGCTTGGGCCGCTGCCCAAGACCGAGAACGTCAAGCTTACCTTCGCGTGCCCGGCCGGCCTGAAAGCCGACCTCGACCGCTACGCCGCGCTGCACGCGCAGGTGTATGGCGAGGCGGTCGATGCAGAGAAGTTGATCCCGCACATGCTGGAGGCGTTCATGGCGGGGGATCGTGGTTTCAAGAGGGGAGGGCAGGCAACGCCGAAGCCACCGGCGAAGTGAGGCTTGGAGGAAGACCGCTGTGCTTGTCTGCGCTATCCTAGAGGGTGATTGACGATGGAGTTGCCAGAGTCGTCGCCCCTCAAATCCCTCCATCTTCCGCACCAGACAAAGCTCTTGTCGGATGACGGTAAAAGCGACGGTAATGGCCCATGTCGATCATCGCAAATCCCTTTAACCACGCGGGCTTGCGTGGCCTGTTGATGATCGAGTGGGCCCGGAGGGCTACAGAGTAGCAGGGCGAGCTTTGTCGTGGTTTAGCTAGGCATTCCAGTTCGCTCGCGCATAGCCCCAACTGCTGTTCAGCAGAAGCTGAACGCACAGTGCGCGTGCGTGATGGCCTGGGCCCTCATTTCAGGTGACGAATCGCTACTTGGTTTGGGTCAGCACCATCAGAACATCTGCGTACCAAGCGCAATTGAGTCCAAGCGACTCATCTTTGATCAGGTCGCGGGTGAGCATGTCCATGCGCGTGGAATGCACGCCGAGCAACTGCCAAGTCGGCAGAGAGGACCTGCGTCCTTGGTTTGTGCTCCTGCGTCGAACGACAGGCGCACCGCTGCTGCCACGGTGTGTGCGGGCATCGGTCAGGAAGTAGCCCTGTTGCTGGAAGCGCACGCCGTACGCCGAGGCGATTGATGCGCTGCGGGCCACTGCGAGGTGATGGACCGTGTCGTGAAATCCCAGCGGAAAGCCAACGACCATCAGATTGTCTCCAATGGCCACGTCCTCGTCTTGAGGGTCAAGGTGCGACTTGTCGAAGGCATGCAGCACCGCGCCTTCTGGTAAGCGACTGGTCTGAATCTCGATGGTGGCGATATCCACAGCGCCACCCGTGTCGGCGGCCTGTCGCCACAGCGCGAGGCCGTTCTCATAGAGCGGTATGGAGAAGGTCGCGTACTGGGTCAGGTTGCTTGCATCGGTATGCAACTCGATTTCGACGCGGTCGGGAAAGTGCTCGCTTGGTTCATCGGACAAGACATGCCGGTTCGTCACAAGGAACAGTCGATCATCACGGCGGAAGAAAAAACCGCTTGCACCCGTTAACAGTCGCGCTCCGACGTAGGTGCGGATGTGTGTGGTGGTCAGCAGAATGGCCTCGACGGCCTGCCGTGGATGGATGTTTTCCTGGGGTGTCTCGGTCCCAGCAAGCACCGCGCGCGTTCTGGCAATGTCCCGTTCAAAAGCGGCCAGTACATGGTCTGAAATGGGGGTGTTCAGAATGACCGTTCGAGCTGCTTCGGCATGTGCTTCAAACGAACGCACCAGGATGTCGTGGGTAGTGGGCGGCAGTGCTTCTAGCAGAGAAGGAAGCAGTGCGTCCAATGCGATCAGGCTTCCTTTGAGTTCGCAGATGCGCTCGGTGGCCTCCTGCAGATTCTTCATGGCAACGATGCCTTCCAGAAATGACAAAACGCGGATGAACCGCGCTTGGGAGGAGTGTGTGGAGAAGTCTGGCTGGGCCATTACGCCCAATGCCTTCAGCTCACGGCACGAATGTTGGAGGCTTGGGGGCCCTTGGCGCCCTGGGTGACTTCGAACTGCACGTGCTGGTTCTCAGTCAGGGTCTTGAAGCCGCCGGCCTGGATTTCACGGAAGTGAGCAAAAAGGTCCTTGCTTCCGTTGTCGGGGGCGATGAAGCCAAAGCCCTTGTCTTCGTTGAACCATTTCACGGTTCCGGTTTGTGTCATCATATCGAATTCCTTTCGAGGTTGCCGGGACGCAAAAACGCATCCGGCGAAGAGACGCCAAGAAAATCATCAAGGGAGATTCGACACAGCCGCGGGAGAAGCCCGGGAGAGGCGGAAAAAGACCGATGCAATGATGGCCTTGCACATCTCAACGAACCCATAGTACGCGCATTGCGTCCTGCGTGCCGGTTTTCCTGACTTATATTTTCCTTGGCTCGTCAAGCGCCTGTGCTCGTGACATCCACATCAGCAGCGCCAAGCCCACGGCCGCCGAGAACAGCGAGGCCAGGAAGATGCCGATCTTCGCGCTTTCCATCACCGGGCCGACCAAGGCCAGATTGGCAATGAATAGCGCCATCGTGAAACCGATACCGGCCAGGAAGCTGCCGCCCGCGATGCTGCCCCAGTTCAGATCCGGAGGGCGGATCGCAAGGCCGAAGCGCAGAGCCAGCCAACTGAAAAGAAGAATGCCTGCTGGCTTGCCGACAGCGAAGCCCAGGAACACCGCCGCTGCAACCGGCTGGGTGGCACTGGCCCACGAGAGTGCCAAGCCTGCATTGGCGAGGGCGAAGATCGGCATGATGCAGAAGCTGACCCACGGGTGCAGCGCCATCTCCAGGCGCTCGACCGGCGAGAGCGACTCGCGCGCGGCAATCTCCGCCACCTGCAGCGTTCTTCGATCACTTGTGTGGGCGCTGCCCTGATTGCCTGCAGGATGGGCGATGACTTGCCCCAGGATCGCGTAGAGCCGGCTGTCGCTTACCCAACGCCTCGCAGGTGTCATCAGCCCAAGGATCACACCGGTGACCGTGGCGTGGAGTCCGGACGCGTCGATGGCCAGCCAGGTGGCGCTGCCCACGAGGACATAGATGGGGATGCTCCGTATGCCGGCGGCAGCCAGTGCGCGCAGGATGCCGATGCACAACCCGGCCAGGGCGAGCATGCGCCAGTCCATGTGGTGGCTGTATCCGACAGCGACCACCAAGATGGCGCCGATGTCATCGACGATCGCCAGGAACAGCATGAACACCCGCAGGCTGTGCGGAATGCGCTTGCCGAGCAATGCCAGGCAGGCAATGACGAATGCGGTGTCGGTGGCCATCACAATCCCCCAGCCATGCTGGCCGGGTTGCGCCCACTGCAGTGCTAGGTAGACGGCGGCGGGCGCGACCATGCCGCCCAATGCCGCAGCGATGGACAAGGCTGCCATGCGCGGGTTGCGCATTTCACCCAGGACGGCTTCGCGCTTGAGTTCGAGCGCTACTAGGAAGAAAAACAGTGTCATTAGCCCGTCGTTGATCCAGCCTTTGAGCGAACGACCGAATTCGAATTCTCCGAGCCGCAGTTCGACCCGCGTTTCCCAGATGCCGAAGAAAGCATCTGCCCATGGAGAATTGGACAGGAGGAGGGCGGCGATGGTGAACACCAGCAGGACGGCACCACCTGCCGCCTCGATGTGCAGAAATCGGACAAAGGGCGGGGCGATCCGGTCGATTAAGGCCCGAGGGAGCTGGACGGGTGCGGTGGAGTCGGGTCGTGGGTCATTCATGGTTTTGCCGCATGGCATTGGGGTGAGCTTGCCTTCACAACGTGACCACCAGCCGATGCTCGCCCGGTGTGAGCGGCACGCGCAAGGCACCGCCGTCGCTGGTCAGCGTCATGCCGTCCAGGACCGCCGACGAGATCCCGGCGCAGCGCATCCCGGGCGATTCGATCTGGATGGCGTAGCGCGCCGCGCCGAGGATGATCTCGGCCTCGAATCCGGGCCATTCGGCAGGGATGCATGGATCAATGACGAGTACCTCGCCTTCGCGGCGAATGCCCAGGATCCCTTCCACACCTGCGCGGTGCATCCACCCGGCGGCGCCGGTGTACCAGGTCCAGCCGCCCCGGCCTTCGTGCGGCGGCACCGAATACACGTCGGCCGCCACCACGTAGGGCTCCACTCGGTAGCGCGCGGCCTCCTGTGGGGTGCGCGCATGGTTGATGGGGTTGACCAGCGCGAACAGCGCATGGGCGTGCGCGCCCGCCTGCGGGTCGGTGCGCAACTGCGTGAGCGCCAGGATGGCCCACATGGCCGCGTGGCTGTACTGGCCGCCGTTTTCGCGCAGGCCCGGCGGGTAGCCCTTGATGTAGCCGGGGTCGCGCGGGGTGTGTGCGAAGGGCGGGGCGAAGAGCAGCGCCAGCCTGGGTTCTGGCATCAGCAAGTGCGTGCGCAGAGAATCCATCGCTGCATGCGCGCGGCCCGGGTCGGCGGCGCCGGACAGCACGGCCCAGGATTGGGCGATCGAATCGATGCGGCATTCCTCGTTGTCACGGGTACCCAGCCAAGTGCCGTCGTCGAAGGTGGCGCGCCGGTACCAGGCGCCGTCCCAGGCCTCGCGCTCCAGCGCGGCGGTCACAGACTGGGCATGGGCGCGCCAGCGCGCGGCCCGGGCTGGGTCGCGCGTTTCGGCCAGCGGGCCGAAGAGGGCCAGCGTGCGCACCAGCAACCAGCCCAGCCACACGCTCTGGCCCCGGCCTTCCTGGCCCATGCGGTTCATGCCGTCGTTCCAGTCTCCGGTTCCCATCAGCGGCAGGCCGAGTTCGCCGGTGAGCGCGATGCTCTGGTCCAGCGCGCGTGCGCAGTGCTCGAACAGGGTCGCCGAGGTGCCGGCGGGCATCGGCTGGAAGAATGCGTCATGTTCGCCCGCCTGCAGGGCGGGCCCTTCCAGGAAGGCGATGGGTTCGTCGAGCATCGCCGCATCGCCCGAGACGGCCACGTAGCTGGCCGCGGCGAAGGCCAACCAGACGCGGTCGTCCGAGATGCGTGTGCGCACGCCCTGGCCCGAGTGCGGCAGCCACCAGTGCTGCACGTCGCCCTCGACGAACTGGCGGCCCGCGGCGCGCAGCAGGTGTCGGCGCGTCTCTTCGGGCCGCGCGAATGTGAGCGCCATGCCGTCCTGCAACTGGTCGCGAAAGCCGTAGGCGCCGCTGGCCTGGTAGAAGGCCGAGCGGGCCCAGATGCGGCAGGCCAGCGTCTGGTAGAGCAGCCAGCCGTTGAGCAGGATGTCCATTGCGCGGTCGGGCGTGCGCACTTGTACGGCGCCGAGCAGGTCGTCCCAATGATCCTGCACCCGCTGCAGTTCGATGTCCAGGTCAGCCTCGCGCCAGCGCCCGGCCAGTGCCAGACTCTCCTGTGCGCTGCCGCACTGCCCGAGCAGGGCAACCATGTCCACCGACTCGCCGGGGCGCAGAACCAGGCTGCATTGCTGCGCGGCGCAAGGGTCCAGGCCCGCGCCCACCGCGCCGGACAAGAGCGTCCGGCTTCGCAATGCAGCGGGCGCGGCCAAGCTGCCGTGGCGGCCGAGGAACTCCGTGCGGTCGGCGGTCCAGGCGCTCTGCCGGCCCGCGAGGTCGGCGAAGGCGACGCGGCCCGGGAATGCGGTGCTCCAGGGGTTGCGCGCCAACAGAACGCCGCTGGCTGCGTCGACTTCGGTCAGGACGAAGGGCGCGCAGGCGGCACGCGAGGTGCCCAGAACCCATTCCGAATAGGCCGTGACCGACAGGCGCCGAGTCTGCGTGCTGCGGTTGCGCACAGTGAGGCGCGACACCTTGACCGGGTCATCCAGCGGCACGAACTGCAGCAGTTCCAGCGCGATGCCGTGCGCCTCGTGCGTGAAGCGGCTGTAGCCATGGCCGTGGCGCGCTACGTAGGTGCCGCCGTCGCGGATCGGCTGCGCGGTGGGGCTCCAGAGCTGTCCGCTCGCCTCGTCGCGTACGAAGAAGGCTTCGCCGGTCGGATCGGTCACCGGATCGTTGGACCATGGGGTGAGTTGGTTCTCACGGCTGTTGCCGGCCCAGGTGCTGGCGCTGCCATCAACCGAGACCTGGAAGCCGAAGCCCGGGTTGGCGATGACGTTGATCCAGGGTGCGGGTGTGGTCTGGCCATCGGCGAGGACGGTCACGTATTCGCGGCCTCCCTGGTCGAAACCGCCGAGTCCGTTGAAGAACTCCAGCCGCGCCGTGTCCATGCCCTGCGCCCGCCTGGGCAGCGCGGAGGAGGGCGGCTGCGCGGCCGCCTCGAGTGCAGGGCTTGCGGTGAGTGCTGCCTGGGGCAGGCGCGCGATTTGTCGAGCGATGTCGCCCCGACGCGCCAGCAGCACCACGCGGGCCGCTGACTGCAGCAGGGCGCGGGCCGACGTGTCCATCAAGTCTGCACGCAGCGTATGGACCACACCCCGGGCCATCGCTTCGCCGTCCAGTCGGGGGCGCGACTGGCTGCGGCGCACGGCGGTCTCGATGGCGGTCTGCAGATCCTGCACATAGGACGAGGCACGCTCGTTGACGATCACCAGGTCGACGCTCAGTCCCTTCATGCGCCAGTACTCGTGCGCGCGCAGCAGTTGGCGCACCTGGGCGATGTCTTCGATGTCGTCGATGCGCAGCAGCACGATCGGCAAGTCGCCCGAGACCGCGTGCCGCCACAGGCCCGACTGCGGGCCGGCGCCTCGTGTGATCGCTTCGGCCGGCGTGCGAAAGCGTGCGTCGGCATAGAGGATGGGCGCGGCCAGTCGCTGAAAATCCGCGGCTTCGTCGGCCTCGATGCCGATGTGCCGCAACTGCACCTGGGCCTGGGTCCAGGCCAGCGTGCGTGCGCGCTCGAAGGCACTGCGGTCGTGATGCTGGTCGACCAGGTCGAGCAGCGCCTCGCGCGTGGGAGCCACCAGCGTCCAGAAGGCCAGGCGCGCCATCCGGCCGGGGGCGATGCGCACGCGGTGCCGCACCGAAAAGACCGGGTCCAGCACCGTGCCGGCCGTGCCGGACAGCGCGGCGCCGTCCGCCATGGCCTGCGCCGTGGCGGCCGTGCGGCCCCGGCCCAGGAAGCGCGCCCGGTCGGATTCGTACTGCGCCGGGCCTATGGCGATGCCTTCGACGACCGCGAAATGCGCGGCCCAAACCGGTGGCTCGTCCGGCGTGCACGGGCGGCGGGTGGCGATCAGGGCGCCGAACTCGGGCAGGTATTCGGTCTGCACGAACAGCTTGGCGAAGGCCGGATGGGCATCGTCGGCTGCGGCCGGCGCGAGCACCACCTCGGCGTAGGAGGTGAGCTCGACCTCGCGCGCCTTGCGGCCGGTATTGACGACCGTCACGCGTCGCACCTCGCCGTCGGCTTCGGCCGACACCAACACCTCCATCGTGGTCGTCAAGCTGCCGTCGTGCCGCGTGAAGGTGGCGTGGTCCTCGGCGAAGACCACCTCGTGGCTGTCGGCCGTCACGCCCAGGGGCTGCGCCGCGGCGGACCAGACTCGGCCGCTGTCCGTGTCGCGTAGATAGACGTAGGCGCCCCAGTCGTCGCGGGTCGCATCCTCGCGCCAGCGGGTCACGGCCAGGTCGCGCCAGCGGCTGTAGCCGGTGCCCGCCGCGGTCAGCATGACAGCGTAGCGCCCGTTGGATAGCAGGTGCGTGGAAGGTGCCGCCGTAGCCGACGGGTCCATGCGCCGCACCGCGTGCAAGCCGCCATGCGGATCGGCTGCGCCCGAGGGTACCTCCTCGGCGCGTGCGTGCGCTACGGGGACGAGGCGCGGCGTGCGCTCCTGCAGCAGCAGTTCGCAGGCCTGGATCATCGGTTCGCGATGGAAGCGTTCGCGCATGCGCGCACCCTGCAGCGTGTTGGCAATGGCGACGAGGGTCATGCCCTGGTGGTGCGCCATGTAGTTGCGCAGGATGGCAACCTGCGACCCGTCGGGCAGGCGGGCACGCGTGAAGTCCAGCGCTTCGTAGAAACCGTGGTGCCCGAGCGCGCCGAGTTGTCGCAGGCGCTCGAAGTTGAGCTGCGCGAGCCCCGCATCGACCATGGTGGCCAGACCGGTAGCGTAGGGCGCGATCACCAGGTCCTCGGCCAGGCCGCGCTTGAGGCCCAGGCCTGGCACGCCAAAGTTGGAGTACTGGTATGTGAACTCCAGATCGCGGGCGTTGTAGGCCGATTCGGAGATACCCCATGGCACGCCCATCAGCCGGCCGTAGGCCACCTGGTGCTGCACGATCAGGCGGTTGGTCTGCTCCAGCAGGCTGCCGGCTGGCGCGCGCATCACCAGCGAGGGCATCAGGTACTCGAACATCGACCCGGACCAGGACACCAGGGCCGATCCGTGGCCCACGGGGATGGCGCTACGGCCCAGGCGAAACCAGTGGCGCGTGGGCACGTCGCCCTTGGCGATCGCGAACAGGCTGGCCAGCCGCGCTTCGGACGCCAGCAAGTCGTAGCAGTTGGCGTCGAGCACGTTCTCCACCGCAGCATAGCCGATGGACAGCAGCTTGCGCTCGGGGTCCAGCAGGAAGGCGAAGTCCATCCCAAGTGCCAGCGCGCGCGCCTGCCGCGCCAGTGCCTGCCAGCGGGCATCGAGAGGATGCGTCGCGGCGGCGAACGCGGTGGCGTCGCGTGTTTGCTGTTCGACCCGTTGGCGCAGCGTCTCGGTCCAGAACAGCAGATCGTCGCTTTCGGCCTGCGCCGTCGGGGTCAGCGCCCGCGCTTCTTCCACCGCCTTGTCGGTCAGGCGCTGGAGCACCGGGAGGAACAGGTCGGCAGGGCCCTGGAGCCCGGCGTCGATGTCGTCGAGGAGGGTCTGCAGCCGCTGGCCCTGCAGCCCTTGAGCCGCGGGTTTGGCGGATGCGGACTCGCGGGCCAGCGCGAGTGCATCGCTGGCGCCCTCCGTCCAGTCGGCCGGCAGCGGCGCACCCATCCATTCCTCGCAGGCGTTGGCCAGCGCGATCAGGTGGCCTGCCAGGTTGCCGCTGTCCACCGACGACACGTAGGCCGGTGCCAGCACCCGGGTCGTGCGCGTGTCGTACCAGTTGTAGAAATGGCCTCGGAACCGCTCCAGCGTCTGCAGGGTGGCGAAAGTCGCTTCCAGGCGTTCGCAGGTCTGCAGTGCTCCAGCCCAACCGAAGTCGCGGGCCGCCACCGCCGACAGCAGGTACAGGCCGACGTTGGTGGGGGAGGTACGGTGCGCGACCACCGGCTTCGGGTCTTCCTGGAAGTTGTCCGGCGGCAGCATGTGCTCGGCCGGCGTCACGAAGGTTTCGAAGAAGCGCCAGGTGCGCCGTGCCGTGCGCCGCAGGGCCAAGGCATCGGCGAGTTGGGGTGCGCCGGATGGCACGAGCGGCGGGCGGCGGCTGGCGCGCCAAGCCAGGGCTGGCGCCGCGAGCCAGAGCGCCAGCAGGAACAACGCCATGGGCCATGCCGCGGGCGAGAACACGCCAACGCTCACGGCCAGTGCCACGGCCAGCAGCACGCCGCCGGCCATCTGCGCATAGAAGCCCGCTACGCCGGGTCGCGGGCGAGCGGCGGACTGGGCCGCGGTCGTCCATTCCAGCAGGTGCCGATGGGTCGCGTACAGCCTGGTGAGCGTGCGCGTGATGGCGTCCAGCGCGCGCCAGGCCTGGTCCGGCAGCAGGGTCAGCGCCCAAGCCGCCTGCAGCGCGGCCATCCGAAGATCGCTGGCCAGCAGGCGCAGGTGGCTGCCCAGCCCGATGCCTGCGCGCGGCGGCCCCAGCCCCGCTAGGCTGGGCAAGAAGGCTGGCACGGCCAGCGCCAGCACCAGCAGCCCCATGGCCTGCAGTGACTGCGGCCAGGGCAGCCAGGCGCACAGCGCGAGGGCCAGCAGGCTCGTGGGCGCCAGCAGGGACCGCCGCAGGTTGTCGATCATCTTCCAGCGGCCCACCGGCGGCACGGCTGCGCCCGAGTGGCGCCGTCCTAGCACCCAGGGCAGGAGCTGCCAGTCGCCGCGCGTCCAGCGGTGTTGGCGCCGCGCGGCGACGTCGTAGCGGGCCGGGAATTCCTCGACCACCTCGACGTCCGACGCGAGCCCTGCGCGCGCGAACACGCCCTCGAACAGGTCGTGACTGAGCATTGTGTTCTCGGGGATGCGCCCGGCGAGCGCGGCCTCGAAGGCATCGACGTCGTAGATGCCCTTGCCGGTGTAGGAGCCTTCGCCGAACAGGTCCTGGTAGACGTCGGAGACGGCGGCCGCATAAAGGTCCATGCCGCCCGGGCCGGACGACAGGCGCTGGTAGAGCGAGCCTTCGCGGCCCAGCGGCAGCGCGGGCGTCACGCGCGGCTGCAGGATGGCGTAGCCGCCCGTCACGCGCTGTTCGACATCGCTCCAGCGCGCGCGGTTCAGGGGGTGGGCCATCTTGCCGATCAGTCTCAGCGCCGCGTCGCGCGGCAGCCGGGTGTCGGCGTCCAGCGTGATGACGTAGCGCACGCCGGCCAGGATGTCGGGTTGCTGGGCGTTGTCGGCAGCGCCGCCATCCAGCGGCATGAAGCTGGTGTCGGTGGCGCCACGCAGCAGCCGGTTGAGTTCATGGAGCTTGCCACGCTTGCGCTCCCAGCCCATCCAGCGGTTCTCGCTGGCGTTGAACCGGCGTCGCCGGTGCAGCAGGTAGAAGCGCTTGCCGCCCGGGGCCGGGCCATGCCGTTGGTTCAGTGCGGCGATGGTCTCCTGCGCGATGCCGATCAGGTGGGCGTCGCCGTCAAGCACTTCCGTGTCCGCGTCCAGACCGTCCGACAGTAGGGCAAAGGACAGGTCGCCACCTGCGCCGGCCAGATGGTGGACTTCAAGGCTCTCGATGTGGCTGAGCAGTTCTGCCTCGCTCGACAGCAGCGTGGGTACGACGACCAGTGTGCGCAGATTGGCAGGGACCCCATCGGCCAGCGCCAGGGCAGGGAGGCTCGTGGCGCCAGAGCGCGAGGCAACTGCGCGCTGGACCAGGGCCGTGGCCACCTCGGTGGCGGGCAGGAATGCGGCCAGCGCGAGCGCGGCCAGCAGCCCGCTGGGAACTGCTGCCGAGGCACCCGTGGCAAAGACGGCCCAGAACGCCAGGCCCAGCAACATCGCTGCCAGCACGAGGATGGCGGCCATGTAGCCGCCAAGCCCGAGGCGGACGTTGAAACGGTCGATGCGCACGGCCAGTGGCGGCCGGAATCCGATGGCCTGCTCCAATTTGCCACGCCCTTCGGCGATCAGGTAGTGGCCAGGATCCACGACCGTATCGGCGGTGCCGGCGTCCTGGACGCGAAGCGCCGGGCGTGCTTTCGCGGCCGCCAGCGCCAAGGCCTGCTCGACGATCGCGAGTTCGGACAGGAGCGAACCCCGGGCCAGTTGCTCAATGGCGGTGCGATAGCGGTTGCGCGTCGGAAAATCCATCTCCGCGAAAGCGCTGGCGGCCCGCAGTCGTGCATCCACCAAGCTGGTGCTCTCGAACAGGTCGGCCCAGTCGATGTCCGACATCAGCCGCATGCTGGTGATGACGTTGCGTACCGAGACGTTGGAGGCGCCCTGGCGCTGCTGTGCATGCAGGATGGCCTGGTCCGCATCCGTGCCCTGGCTGCGCAGCCGCTCGTCCAGCCATTGCAGGGCCGGCGTGGTGCGGGGATCTTGGTCGCGCAGGCGCTTGGCGAGCTGTGCGGCGAACAGTTCGGACACCGGGCCGCTCGCGCGCGTGGAAATGTCCTGGTCCAGTGCGGCATACGCGCCACCTGGCTCCAGCAGGTGGTCGGCGAGCCGTTGCGCGTCGGCGCGCGCGGCACGTCCGGCCGTGATCTGGTCGGCCAGCCGGCGCAGGTTCTCCACCAGCACAATGCGCAGGGTGATCGCCACGGCCCAGAGTTCGCTGATGTCCAGGGGCTGGACCTCCTGGTAGGCCGCAATGAAGCGGCGCAGGACGGCGGGGTCGAAGTGGCTGTCGGTATGGGCGACGAAGGCCCAGGCGAGCCCGAAGACACGTGGATAGCCCGCCAGTGGACCGTCGGCCAGCTTTGGCAACTGACGGTAGTAGCCGGGTGGCAGGTCGGTGCGGATCTCGCGTACCTGCGCCTCGACCACGTGGTAGTTGTCCAGCAGCCATTCGGCGGCCGGGACCACTCGGCGGCCCGCAGCGACTTCCGCAGCACCCGCACGGTAGGCCCGCAGCAGTTCGGTGGCGTTCCCGCGCAGCCGGCTATGCAGCGAAGGCACCCGGGGCGGGTTGGCGCTGACCTGCTGTGCCGCGGCGAGGCTGCGCGCGTGTTGCTCCAGGCGCTCGATGCCGAACAGTTCCTCGCGCACGGGTGCGGTGTCAGACCACGGCCCTTGGGCAGAGCGCTGAAAGGCGAAATGAAGAACGGAATGCATGGGCGCCTTTCAGGGCGCCACGGGCATGCGAGGCACCGCGATCAACCCGCCGAGAAGAAGATGGGCAAGATGGCCCTTGTGGAAGCGGCTGGGCGATGTGGCCCAGCACGCCTGTCAAGACTTCTTGGGAGTCCGCACCGGTGCCGCTACGGTCCTGGCCAGGACCGTGGGTGCCGGGACTGCCGGCACCGGTTTCTTCTTGGGCTTTTTCAGTTCCCGGTTACCGCGCTTTTGCTCTTTTGCCGCCATGAAGTGCTCCTGCTCTTGAGATTTCAGCCCGCTATTGCAAGCGAAGGGTGCGCAGCCGTTCGACAAGAAGCGACTGGCGAGTGCGTCAGGAAAGGAAGGGGATCTGCAAGACGCTGGCGTCAATCAGCGGGAAGCGGAGGGGCCCGCCCATTCGGTAACAACTACATATGGTGGCATGCGGCTGCATTTCAAGGCTCATTCCTCGCTTGAGCCTCCCTCCACGCTTTGCCCATCCCTCGGCCCTGAGCTGCGTGGATTGCCTCCGGGCTGGGGAGGTTGTACCGGTCTTGCTGCGTCCATCGGATGTGCCATACGCAGGCCGGAATAGCTTGCACTGCATTGAGTGCCGGCGGCTGGCCGGCAAAGCTGAGCAGTGCGCTTGCAGGTCGTAGGTACACAGGCTGAACTCTACGTACGTGCCACTACGAAAAAGCCCGCATGAAGCGGGCTTTAAGAATTTGGCCGTGGACTCTTACGCGACCCACGTTTACGGCAATTCACATGCAGGACTGATCTTCTACTTTTTTCGTCGCGAACAATCGTGCGACGCGCCGGTTGGATGCGGCTTGCTTGGCCAGGCACCAGCGAGTTGTATGCCTGCTGGGTTAATTCATAGTAGCACATTGCTGCCGAAAGGTGTTTTGGGATTGAGCGCGCGCTCCTGCACCCGCTATCTCTTCCAGTATCTGCCATGTCATCGACATGGCCTCTTCTGGCATTGCCGAGCCAACTGGGATCGATGCGGCAGGCTGCGCACAAGGCGCAGCGGCTAACCCAGTCGGCGCTGGCCGGCCGACTAGGCCTGCGCTAGGCGTGGCTTCTTGCTCGTACCAGCGGCCATTGCCGAATTGCCACAGGACTTCTCACCGCGTGTCCGCGATGCCATCCTGGGCGGGCTTGAGCAGGCGGCCAGAACACTCGGTGGGATGCCGCCGTAGGCAGGCGAAGAGCAGGGCGTTCCAGGGCAAGTTCGAGCGCGCTAAGATGCAACCTGATCGACGATAAGGCCGAAAGTGTCGACGCCGCGCAAATCGCTCCATAACCCGCGCCAGCCTTAAGCGAGCTTTTTTGACGGTAAATGCCGACGGTAAAACTTACGACGATCATCGAAAATCCCTTTAACCACGCGGGCTTGCGAGACCTGTTGATGATGGAGTGGGAATAAGCTTCAGGAGCGGGTCCGCAGCCTATGCGGCCCGCTGTGACTGAATCTCCGCCGCCAGCGCGGCCACCGACAGCGGCGAGCAGCCTTCTGCCTTGTTGCTCATCGTCACATAGGCATGGTGCCCGGCCTTTGCCGTGGCATTGATGACGCGGGCCAGCGTGGTCCTGGTTTCCAGGTCTTCATCCACCAGCTTGTCATAAGGCATATAGAGCTTCTCGGCATCTTCATAGCCGTAGGCGCCATGCATGCGGTGCAGGTTCCAGCGGCAGACCAGCGGTCCCGGCCAGAGGGCGCGCAGCAGCGGCAACTGGCCTTCGATCGGCGGCATTTTGGCATGCAGGCCAAGGCAATAGGTCGCTTTGGACGCACGCAGCACCGCCGCAAATTCAGGCGTCAGCCACAAGGGGTCGCGCACCTCCACGGCGATCACCGCATCAGGAGCATCGTCCGCAAGAGACGGCAAGGCCTGCAGCATGGCTGCCAGCCGTTGCAACAACTCAGGCATGCGCGAGTGCAGGGCGGTGGGCAAAGGGCTGATCTGGAACACCAGGGCGCCCAGCTTGGGACCGAGGCCCTGCAAGGCGGGAAGGGCAAACTCCTGCACCGCCAGTTCCGGGCTCAGGAACGCCGGATTGGCCTGCATGGCGCGGCCGGTCTCGGTGCGCACCGTCGCATCCGTGACCAAAGCCGGCGCCTTGATGACAAACCGGAAATCGTCGCTCACCTGGGCCGCATAAGCGGCGTACTGCGCGGCCGTCAAGGGCCGGTAAAAAGCCCGGTCCAGGCTGACGGTGCGAAACAGCGGGTGCTGGGCGTAAGCTGCCAGCCCATATTTTGAGAGCTGGCTGTCCGAGTAATCACCGTCCCAGACCAGGCCGTTCCAGCCGGGGTAGGTCCACGATGAGGTGCCCAGCCGCGCGAGCTCCGGCAATGCAGCCGCCAGTTCAAGATGGGCCGGCACGGGGGCCAGTGGATTGACTTTGGGACCGCCGGCTTTTGCCTTTGCTACCGGTTTCTTTGAGGCCGGTCGCCCGGGCTTGGCTTGGGGGCGTTCGGGTGGTTCGTCATCGGGAAATAAGGCGTCTTGCATGGCAGCCGTAAGTCTAGGGCCTGTTAGGGTTAACAGGCCCAGTGGACTGGCAAAATGGTGCGCATCACCAATCCACAGACGGGCACACGATGTACCTCCCACCGCAATTCAGGGCGAAAGACGACGCGCATGCCTGGGAGCTGATGCGTGCCTATCCTTTTGCGTCGCTCATCTCCAATGACGACGCAGGTTTGCCCTTTGTCACGCCCTTGCCCCTGCACCTGGAGCGCAGCGATGGCCAGGCGATCCTGCTCGGCCATTGCGCAAAACCAAACCCGCACTGGCGTTACCTGCAAGCCAGGCCGCAGGCCGTTGTGACCTTCATGGGGCCGCACGCCTACATGACACCGCGTGTCTACCCGGACCTGGCGCGCGTGCCGACATGGAACTACCTGACGGTGCACTGCACGGTCGAGGCCAGGCTGATAGAAAGTTTTGACGACAAGGACCGCCTGCTCAAACACCTGATTCACGACAACGACCCCGCCTATGCCGAGCAGTGGCGCGCGCTGCCGGAGGACTACCAGCACAAGATGATGGGCGGCATTGTGGCGTTTGAATTAAAGGTTGTTGACCTGCAGTGCAAGCTCAAACTCAACCAGCACAGGCCCGAGGCGCATGCCACGATGAAGGCGGCCTACGCGGCAGGCAGCGAGGACGAGCAGGCGCTTGCACGATGGATGGACAAGCTTGTTCCTGGGGCGCTTTGACATGCGCACCGTGTTTGGTGTTCTCGGTTTGGTGGTTGCGCTGGGTGCTGTAGGACTGATCATCAAAAAACAGCTGGAAGCGAATCGGCAAGCCATCCCGGTACTGGCTGTACCCGCGCCTGCCGGCCCGGATGGCGCAAGTACAAAACCGGCCAGCACAGTCCAGGAGCAATCGCAGCAAATCCAGCAGCAATACAAGCAGGCTGTCGAGGGTGCCATGCAGCAGGCGCGGCCGCTGCCGGATGAAAAATAATGATTAAAAGTGGCTGTGGCCTCCGTCCTGCTTGCGCAAGCAGCTATATAAAGAATAGCAACCATGGCTGATGCACTCTCAAACCAGTTCATGGAACTGGCCCTTGCAGAAGCCCGTGCGGCAGCCGCGGCAGGGGAGGTTCCTGTCGGTGCCGTCGTCGTGCGACAGGGTGAAGTGATTGCCACGGGCCGCAATGCGCCTGTGGACGGGCATGACCCGACGGCACATGCCGAGATCGTGGCGCTGCGCGCCGCCGCCAGTGCGCTGGGCAATTACCGGCTCGATGATTGCGAGCTGTATGTCACGCTGGAGCCCTGCGCCATGTGCAGCGGTGCCATGCTGCATGCCCGGCTCAAGCGTGTGGTGTTTGGCGCGCTGGACCCCAAAACGGGCGCTGCAGGCTCGGTGGTCGACCTGTTTGCCCAGCCCCAGCTCAACCACCAGACCGAACTGGAGGGCGGGGTCATGGCGGAGGAAAGCGCCGCGCTGCTGCAGGAATTTTTCCGCCAGCGCCGCAGCGAAAAACGAGAGACCTCGCGCCTGAACCATCCGCTGCGCGACGATGCACTGCGCACGCCGGATGCAGCATTTGAGGGTTTGCCGGCTTACCCGTGGGCACCGCGCTACATCAGCGATTTGCCGGCGCTTGGCGGCCTGCGCATGCACTACCTGGATGAAGGCGCTTCGGACGGGCTGACGTATTTATGCCTGCACGGCAACCCGGCCTGGAGTTACCTGTACCGCAAGATGATTCCCGGCTTGCTGGAGGCCGGGCACCGCGTGGTGGCGCCCGACCTGATCGGTTTTGGCAAAAGCGACAAACCCAAGAAGGAAAACTTTCACACTTTCAGCGCGCACCGCCAGATACTGCTTGAACTGGTTGATCGGCTGGATTTGCAGAACATCGTACTGGTGGTGCAAGACTGGGGTGGCCTGCTCGGCCTCACGCTGCCCATGGCGGCGCCGCAACGCTACAAGGGTTTGCTGGTCATGAACACCATGCTGGCCTGCGGTGATGCGCCGCTTTCGCCGGGATTTCTGGCCTGGCGCGAGATGTGTGCCAAAAATCCGGAGTTTGACGTGGCACGCCTGTTTGCCCGCGGCAACCCCCAGATGAGCGTCCAGGAGTGCGCGGCTTACAACGCACCGTTCCCGGACAAGGGCCACCGCGCGGCACTGCGCGCCTTTCCGGCCATGGTGCCGGAATTTGAGGATTCGGACGGTGCCGCCATTTCACGCGAAGCAAAGGGCTTCTGGCGCGAACACTGGGCCGGCCAGACCCTGATGGTGGTCGGTGCACAGGACCCGGTGCTGGGCTTGCCCGTGATGCGCGGATTGCAAAATCTGATCCGGGGTTGCGGCGAGCCGCTGGTCCTTGCGGACGCCGGGCATTTTGTACAGGAGCATGGCGGGCAGATTGCCCGGGACGCCGTCCGATTTTTCAAACGCTAACTATCCCTTTGGAATCTGGAACACCGGCAGGCTCCAGCCCAGGAAAATCGCGCTCAACCTGAGTGTTACAACTACCAGTACGCCGATCCAGAAAGCCCAGGCCTCACGCAGGCCCAGTGCCTTTAGCACCAGGTAAAGCGCAATGCCGGCAATCGCGGCACTGGCGTAGATATCCTGGCGCAAGAGCAGGGGGATCTGGTTGCTGCAAATGTCGCGCATCACCCCGCCGGCCACCCCGGTCATGGTGCCCATCAGCACCACGATGATTGGCGACAGCCGCGCCGCTTCCGCAAGCTGCGCCCCTGACAGCGCGAACAGGGCGAGCCCGAGCGCATCGGCGATCAAAAGCGCATGCGCCGGGATCGGGAGCACCTGGACATAAAGCACTGTTCCCAGCGCCGCCGCGCAAATCACCAGCAGGTAAGTGGGCCTGGCCATCCAGAACACCGGGTGCCGGTTCATCAGCACATCACGCAAGGTGCCGCCGCCAATTGCCGTGAGGGAAGCCAGAACAAGCACGCCCAGCAGATCAAGGCCGAGACGGCCGGCGGCCAATGCGCCACTCACGGCAAAGACGGCGACACCGGCAAGATCAAGGAAGTACAGCAGCATGGTGATGCCGTTTATACCGCGCCGTGCAGGTCGAAGCACGGCGGCAGTGGGATACTTGCAACGGTGAAAAAATAGCAACCGACATTTGCCGTGGCATGCGATGTGGCAGGCTGGGCTCAGGCGCGCAGTGGTTGGCGTGCCCGATGCCAAAATCGGCACACCAGGCCTATTCATCAACCGGTTTGAGCTACCGTAGTTAATCCATGAGAAACATTGTTGTATCAGGCCACTGCCAGACGAATGGGGTCGCGGCAGCACTGGCCGAGTTGATGCCTGATGACAAGGTCACCGCGCTGCCCCTGCCTTCAATTTACGGCACGCCCGAAGATGTTTTTATACCAGCGGCTCATGCAGCCGATATCTGGATTCATGGGGCGGACCAGGCTTTTCTTGACAAACACGGCTTGAACCCAGGCACCCGAGGTGCGCCGGCGCAACTTGGCCTGCCTCTCATTTATTTTGATGCCTTTCACCCCGATACCTGCATGCTGATGCAACGGGGCAGTGGAGAAATCTTCCATGACCAACCCCTGAGCTCGGCCATCACGGCATGGGCCTGGCAGCATGGGCTGCTGCCGGATGAGGTGCCGGCCCTGTTCCACAAAAATGTCTTTGCGGCGCTGGGTTACTTTGACCGTTGGGCCGCCAATGTTGAACATCTTCGCCGCACCTTTGCGGCTGCAGGCTGGGCGGACGAGTTTGACCGGTTTTTCCTGAATGTCCAGCGTACAGGCAACTTCATGCACACCTTTAACCACCCCAAGGTGCACGTGCTGGCCAGCCTTGCCAAAATGCTGGCCGCCCGCCTGGGCTGCGATGAGGCTGTATGGGCGCGCGACGTCAATGTGCAGGACATTCTGGCCGTGGTGACCTGGCCGCTGTATCCCGACGTGGCTGACGCTTATGGCCTGACAGGCGGCAGCTACCAGTGGCGCTGGCACGGCGAGCACCAGACCAGCGTGCAGGCGTTTGCAGAAACGTCCTACCTGGCATATGCGCGCTGTAATCTGGGTACGAAGGACACCGTTATTTGCGGCGTTGACGGGCCGATGCTGGACAGGGTGCTTGGCCCGCTGTGTGGTGTGGCAGCATGACCATCAACCCGTACCACGGCCTCGGCGACTTCCATTTTTGGCGCAAAGCCATGACTGACCCCGCGCCGGGGCAGATCGACACGGTGCGGCGGTCTGCGCTGATAGAGCCGCACCACAAGGTAGCGACGCTGGGCAGCTGTTTTGCCCAGCAGATTGCCCGCCACATCATGGCCAGTGGCCTGCAACATTACGATCTAGAACCCGCACCGCCCGGCATGCCTGCAGAGTTGGCGGGCGCGCATGGCTACGGCATTTTTTCAGCCCGCTACGGAAATGTCTATACGGTGCGGCAGGCGCTGCAATTGTTTGACCGGGCTTTTGGGACGTTCAGGCCGCAAGAAGCCGTGTGGGCACATGATGGCCGTTATGTCGACGCCTTCCGGCCCGCCATTCAGCCTGGAGGTTGGGCACACCCGGATGACGTACTGGCCGGGGCCGATCAGCACCTGGCCTGTGTGCGGCAGTTGTTTTGCAGTTTCGACTGGCTGGTTTTTACATTGGGCATGACAGAAGCCTGGCGCTCCCGCCTGGACGGCGCGGTTTACCCGCTGGCCCCGGGCGTGTCCGGCGGCTCATTTGATGCAACGCGGCACGAATTCGTCAATTTTTCAGCCGGGCAGGTCAGTGCAGACCTGAATGAGCTGGTCACAAAAATAGCCAGCGTCAATCCACAGGGCCGCATCCTGCTGACCGTGTCCCCCGTTCCGATCATTGCTACTTATGAAAAGAGGCATGTGTGGGTAGCCAGTACAGTCACCAAGGCACGCCTGCGCGTCGCCGCAGACGAAGCAGAGCACGCCCACCCGCAGGTGATGTACTTCCCGTCCTATGAGGTAATCACGTCCCCAGCCGCAGGCAGCCGTTATTACGCTGACGATCTGCGCCAGGTTACCGAGGCAGGCATCAAGCATGTCATGCGTCTTTTCAGCCGGCACTTCATGCAGGCTGGCCCGCCCGCGGCGACCGCCTCAAATATCGAGCAGGACCTGAAGCGCGCGCAACTGCACAGCGATGTGGTGTGTGAAGAAGAACTGATCGCAGCATCACTGGAGAATGCGCAGCCGGACGGGAAGGCTTAGCTGCGATACTCTTTACCGTGAAAAAACATATCTACATTTATTCACCTTCGAGCGCAGTGCGTGACAAGGCAGCTTTCAAACGCGGCGTGAAGCGCCTGCAGGGCCTGGGCCATGAGGTTGAAGTCGACGAGGCGGCGCTGGCCAAATACCAGCGTTTTGCCGGCGACGACGAAACCCGGCTGGCGGCCGTACACCGCGCGGCCGCCAGTGGAGCGGATGTTGCGCTGATTTCGCGCGGCGGTTACGGTTTGACCCGAATCCTGCCCGCCATCAATTACAAGGCAGTCGCCAAGGCCGTCCACAACGGCACCAAATTTGTTGGCGTGAGTGACTTCACCGCATTTCAGATGGCCTTGCTGGCAAAAACCGGTGCGGTGACCTGGGCCGGGCCGGCGGTGGGCGAGGACTTTGGCAGCAAAACGGGGCCGGACGACATCATGGAGGCCTGTTTTGACGACATGATCAGCGGTCAGGGTGAAGGCACTGGCTGGACGCTGCCCAAGCCCGCCGCACAGTTTGCTATTAATTCAATAGTTGGTGGCGCTCAGAGCGCGCCGGCCAGGAGCACATTCAATATCAATAATGCGGTTTTGTGGGGCGGTAACCTGGCTGTTCTGGCATCCCTGATTGGCACGCCTTACCTGCCTGCCATCAAGGGCGGCATTTTGTTTGTCGAAGATGTGGGCGAACACCCGTACCGGGTCGAGCGCATTCTGACCCACTTGCTGCACGCCGGTGTACTGGCTCAGCAAAAGGCGATTGTTTTTGGCCAGTTCAGCAACTACAAGCTGGTGCCCGGTTATGACCGGGGCTTTAGCCTGTCGAGTGTGGTTGCCCGTCTGCAAAGCCAGGTCAAGGCGCGCGTGCTGACCGGCTTGCCGTTTGGCCATGTGGCGACCAAGGTACTGCTTCCGGTGGGCGCAAAAACCACGCTGGCGGTGGAGGGCAGGAATGCGTTTTTGCTTTGGGGACACCAGCACTGAGCCGGGTCTGATGTTGGCGTTTGCGCGCCAGCGTGGGTGACTAACGCGTGCGCGGGCCGTTTTTACCCAGCAAGCCTTTGGGCAACAGACCATTGAACCTGCCGCTGATGTCCGCAATTTTTTCCCTGGCGACGGTTTCGCCGTGTGTATTCGCCAGTATGGCCATGACGTCGCTGCGTGCGTACCACAGGCCCTGGACGTCAGGTGCATACCGGACGCGGCGTACAACGGCCGGGAATTTCTTTTCGCCATACTCGCCCAGCTCGCTCAGCATGAGGTGCCGGATGTCTTCCGTGCGCTCATTCAGCGCCGCAGGTTGCTGGGCTTCCGCGAGTCCAAGCAACGCCATGCAACTGTTTTTGATTTGAGGGATCAATGACGAGGTGAGAGTACGCATAGTGCTTACAGTTGGATAATGGTTCACCAAGGAAACTATTTCCTTGGAAGAGTAAGACCGTCCGGGTTGTACGACAAGCACTTTTTGTGAATTCGTTAACGTACAACAACATATGAATCAATGAGTTAGTAACCAAATGTCAAGTTGATTCTGGGTTTGGGCGGTGCTAGTCATTTGTAATTACGGCCCTTTGCGCGGATTTCTTTAATCGTTTCCATTCATCACCTCCAATATTTCAATACTTGTATGACAAGCTCCACCACCCACTATCCCTCGCATTACATCAACGGCCAATGGGTCAAGGCCCAATCAGCTGAAACCCTGCCTGTCCATGACTCCAGCACCGAAGAGCTGATGGCTACCGTGCCTGCGGGTACGGCTGCTGAGGCCGAGGCCGCCGTGCTGGCCGCGCGCGCCGCGTTTGATGGCTGGTCGGCGCTGCCGGTCGAAACCCGGGCCGCTTACCTCGACAAGGTCGCCGCAGGTGTCAAGGCCAGGACCGACGACCTGGCCATGGCCATTACCCGCGAGGTGGGCATGCCGCTGAAAATGGCGCGTGCCGTGCAGGTTGGCGGCCCGGCCTGGCACTGGGGCAACTTTGCAAAAGTGGCTCGTAATTTTGAGTGGGAGAAAAAGGTCGGCAACTCACTGGTGGTGCGCGAGGCTATCGGCGTGGTGGGTTGCATCACACCCTGGAATTTCCCGCTGAGCCAGATCACGCTGAAGATTGCGCCGGCCATGGTGGCCGGCTGCACCGTGGTACTCAAGCCCAGTGAAATCGCGCCGGTCAATGCCATGATCCTGGCCGAAATCATCCATGAAGCCGGCATTCCTGCCGGCGTGTTTAACCTGGTCAACGGCATGGGTCCGGTAGTCGGCGAAGTGCTGGCTACGCATCCTGAAGTGGACATGGTGAGTTTTACCGGCTCGACCCGCGCCGGCAAACGTGTGGGCGAACTGGCCAGCCAGTCCATCAAACGCGTGGCGCTTGAATTGGGCGGCAAGTCGGCCAGCGTGGTCCTGGACGATGCCAACCTCGAAGCCGCCGTCAAGGGCACGGTCTCGGCCTGCATGCTCAACAGCGGCCAGACCTGCTCGGCGCACACCCGCATGCTGGTGCCCGCTAGCCGCTATGACGAAGTCAAGGCCCTGGCCCAGGCGGCCATCGCCAAATTCAGCGTGGGCCCCAGCCTGGATGAGGCCAGCAAGCTCGGCCCGCTGGTCAGTGCCGCCCAGCGCGACCGCGTGCTGGGCTTTATCAAAACCGGTATCGATGAAGGTGCGGACGTGATTGCCGGAGGCGCCGAGCCGCCGAAGTTTGACAAGGGCTACTTCGTGCAGCCGACCATCCTGGGCATCAAGTCATCCGACACGCTTGCGCAGGAAGAAATTTTCGGCCCTGTGCTGGTCGTCATCCCCTACAAGGACGAAGAAGAGGCCGTGGCCATTGCCAACAGCACCATCTATGGCCTGGGCGGCGCCGTCTGGGGCGGCACGGATGAAAGCGCCATGAAGGTGGCCCGGCGTATGCGCACCGGGCAGGTGGACATTAACGGCGGCCCTTTCAATGCCAATGCACCGTTTGGCGGCTACAAACAATCCGGCAACGGGCGCGAGAACGGTATTTACGGCTTTGAAGAGTTCCTGGAGTTCAAGGCACTGCAATTCAAACCAAGTGCGGGCTGAAGTAGCACCAGAAATGCTCAGTTTTTCTCAGTTTCAAACTCAGTGCATGTGATTTAATGACTTAAGTCACACTCTCCCAATAAAAACGAATGGCCGAAGTCACCGTCGTCTTTGCCGATCTCACAGGAAGTACCGGGGTTTTTGAGTCACTGGGCAATGCCAAAGCCACGCAAGCCATCACCCGCCTGACCCAATGGATAGGCAAGGTTTGTATGGCGCAACACGGCAAGGTGGTCAAAAACCTCGGCGATGGTGTCCTGATGGTGTTCATGCGGAGCACCGATGCGGTGGAGGCTGTGACGGAGATGCAGCGCGTTCACGCTGACCGCATAAAAAACTGGCCCGACAAGCTGAAAATGCGCCTGCAGGTAGGCATGGCGCGCGGCGAAGTCATCGAGCAGGACGACGATTTTTTTGGCGATGCAGTGAACGTGGCATCCCGGTTGTCGGACCTCTCGGGGCCGGATCAGATACTCACCACCGACGCCGTCATCAAGCAGTTGCCGTCCGATAGCCTGGTGCGCTTTCGCAGCCTTGGGGCCATGGACATTCGCGGCCGCCACGAGGCCTGCATGGTTTACCGGGTGGAATGGCAAAACGAGGTTTTGTCGGATTTTTTCACCGTCCCCGCCAGCCTGAATACCTTGCCGTTTGCACCCTCGGTGCCGCAGCTTGGCTCGATTGCGCTGTCGTGGCTGGATGTCGATGCTTCTTTCACCTCGGAAGATCTGCCGGTCCACCTTGGCAGGGTCTCCGAGGCGCAATTTGTGGTGAACGATCCGAGGGTGTCGCGCCTGCACGCCAGAATCGTCTGGCGCGCCGGCAAGTTCTACCTTGAGGATGTCAGCAGCTATGGCACCTGGGTGCGGTTTGCGGGCGGCGATGCCATTATCGCCCTGCGCCGCCAGGAGTGCGTGTTGCTGGTTGAAGGCGAAATTGCGCTGGGTGCCCCGTTTGAGGATTTCACGGTGCCCACGGTGAGCTTCAAGTTTCCGCTGGATGGTGCGCGTCTGCGCGGCTGACCTGACCGGACAGCGCCAACAGGACAAACAGACACCCGGCATCCCGGCCGCAGGGGTCAGAAAAAAACAGGAGACGGGCATGATCTGGTTCAAGCGGACTCTGGGTTCTTTGGGAGCATTGCTCCTGGTGGCGGTGGGCGTTGCCGGGGTGTATGTTTACCGCGCATTTCCGGCGCTGGACGGTGAGTTGCAGGCCGCTGGCCTGGCTGCCCCCGTGACGGTGGCGCGCGATGGCTCTGACCTGACCCATATCAAGGCGCAATCGCCCCACGACGCCTGGTTTTCACTGGGTTACGTTCATGCCCAGGAGCGCGGCTGGCAACTCGAGTTCAACCGGCGTGTGATGCATGGCGAGCTGTCAGAGGCGTTTGGCCCAGCCACGCTGGATACCGACAAACTGCTGCGCACCCTGGGCATCATGCGGGCCGCCGAGCTGCAGTGGCAAAACCTGCCGGCTGAGGGTCGCGATGCCCTGCAGGCCTACAGCGACGGCATCAATGCCTTTTATGAGTCTTCGTCGCAGGCACTGTCCCCCGAGTTCCACATTCTCGGGATCAAGCCCGGCGGCAGCTCGGGCAAGGCATGGACACCGCAGGATAGTGTGGGCTGGTCGTTGATGATGGCGCTCGACCTGGGCGGCAATTGGGGCACCGAGTTTGCACGCCTGTCGGCCGCCAGGGTTGTAGGAGGCGCCCAGCTTCAGCAGCTGTTCCCGCCTTACCCGGGCGAGTCACCGGCCTCAAGTGTTGACTTTGCAAAGTTGTACGCAGGCCTTGGGGTGTACCGGACGGTGGTGCAGGGTGCTACAAAAACGATAGCTGATCCCGCGCGTATTTCGGGGGCCAAAGGCCTGTTTGATGCCCAAAAGCCGGAAAAAATGCTGTCCGCGCTTGCCTCAGGCATCAATGACTGGGCTGGCGGCCTGGGTGTGGTCGATGGCAAGGGCTCCAACAACTGGGTGGTATCGGGCACGCACAGCACCAGCGGTAAACCACTGCTCGCCAACGATCCGCACCTGGCGCTGTCGGCGCCGGCCATCTGGTATTTTGCACGGCTGCAGGCGCCTGCCGGCAAGGCCGCAGGCGGTAGCGCGGCGCCGGCCATTGATGCTATCGGTGCGACCTTGCCCGGCCTGCCTTTTGTGGTTTTGGGGCGCACCAGCAAGGTGGCCTGGACGTTTACCAACACCAATCCGGATGTGCAGGACCTGTACCTGGAACAGATCAACCCCGCCAACCCGCGCCAGTACCGGGTGCCGGCAGCAGGCGGCGAACAGGCCTGGGCCGACTTCAAGGTTCGCGAAGAAATCATCAAAATCAAAGGCCAGCCGGACCTGAGGCTGGCAGTGCGTGAAAGCCGTCACGGCCCGGTGTTGAGCGATGCGCAGAAGTCGCACACCGACCTGCTGGACACCAGCAAATATGTGATTGCACTGCGCTGGAGCGCGCTGGAGGCCGACAACAAGACCGTACTGGCAGGGATCAGGGCGAACCAGGCCCAATCCGTGGACGAGTTGCTTGCGGCTTTTGCCAGCCACCACTCGCCCATGCAGAACCTGGTGGCTGCGGATGTGGACGGTAACGTGAGCTTCAAGGCGGTAGGCAAAATGCCGCTGCGCAAACCCGGCAACGACATTCTGGGCATGGCACCTTCGCCCGGCTGGGATGCCCGCTATGACTGGACCGGTTGGGTCCCTTATGAACAGACGCCGCAAACCGGCAAGGCGGCCATTGATGCCAAAGGCTGGTTGTCCACCGCCAACCAGCGCATCACGCCGCCCGGATACCCCATCTTCATGGGGCAGGACTGGACCGTGCCTTACCGCTACGACCGTATAGAACAACTGCTGGCAGCCACACCCAAACACGATATGGCGTCCATGCAGAAAATCCAGGGCGACCAGCTTTCGCTCGCCACGGTACGGCTGCTGCCTTTTTTGCAGAAAACATTGCAGCAGACGCCAGGCCAGCCTCTGGTCGGCGCCATCACCAGGGCCATGCAGGGTTTTGACGGCACAATGCGGGCGGACCAGGCTGCGCCGCTTGTATTTGCAGCCTGGGCTGATGAGCTGACACGGGGCGTCGTGGGAGGAAAACTCGGCCCCGGCCTGTTCAAGGCGCTTTACGGCAAGCGCAATTTTCGCAGCACCATCGAGGACATCATGGAACGCGACGATGCGGATTGGTGTGGCGCGGGTGGTTGCGCGGCGCAGTCCGCCGCCGCGCTTGAGCGCGCCGTGACCCGGCTGCAAAGCGATTACGGCCCGGACGTCAGCCAGTGGACATGGGGCAGGGCGCACTACGCCTTGTCGGCACACAAGCCGTTTGGCAATGTGCCCTTGCTGGCGCGCTTTTTCGATGTGCGTGTGCCTACCGGCGGCGATACTTTTACGGTCAATGTCGGGCAGTACTGGTCCAACGACGAAAAAACGCCTTTTGCCAGCCGGCATGCAGCGTCCCTGCGTGCGCTGTACGACCTGGCCGACATGGAGAACTCCCGTTTTATTTACCAGACAGGACAGAGCGGCCTGGTGTTTTCAGGCCGCTACAGCGATATGCGGGATGGCTGGGCGGCGGTGCAGTACAGGCCCTTGCAGATGAACCCGGCAGCGATGGCCCATCAGTTGACCTTGCGCCCCTGAGCGACGTCTTTCCGTTAGCGCGTTTTCTTCAAACCGGGACGGCATCCAGGCCGGAGCGCTCCCAATGCCGGTGCAACGCGATAGCGGCGATGAACTCCTGTGAGATCTGCCCCTCCACGACCTTGCGCGCGTCGGCTACCAGGACACCCGCTGCCGGTGTTGTGATCAGTTCCGGATTTTTGCCCTGGCTGATACCCAGGGAACCCAACAACTGAACGCCTTCATTGAGCGCGCAAATGGCCTTGCAGTGCTTGTAGGCCTCCAGCACAAAATGCACGGCTTCACCCATCCCGCACAAGGCTTTCGCACTTAGCGCACCGCCGGGAATCAATACCGCATCAAACATGATGGACGGCATGTTGCCAAAGGTGTGATCAACCGGAAACTGCCGGCCGCTGGCAGTGCTGACGCTGCCCAGATGGGGGCCAATGACCTTGCAAATCGCGCCAGCCTCGACCAGGTCATGCTGTATGCGTTTGATGGTGGCTGGCTCCAGGCCATCGGCGACAAGAATGGCGACCTTGCGGGTCTTGATACTGCCTTCGCCCTTGCCCGCCATGCGCAAGGCGGCGTCTTCATCGACCTTGTTGGCGATGCGGTGGTCGCGAAAGCCCAGGCGGCCCGCCGCCGCTTTCGGGTCGGGTGCGTTGATGCCCAATGGCGCGGCAACCCGTGCAGCCAGTTTCTGGTCTACGTGTGCGAGGTTGTCGACCATGCGCTGGCGAATTTCCGGTAACTCGACCTTGGACAGTTCAAACCGGAAAGCCGCAACGATATGGTCTTTTTCAACCGCGCTCTGGCTGTTCCAGAACAGCATGGCTTGTGAAAAATGGTCGTCAAACGATGGGCTGCGGCTGCGGATCTTGGGCGGTTCAAGCTGTTCTGGATGGGACTGGAAACCCTGGGTTGCGCCATCCACCCGAAACTCTGTGCCATTGCCTAGCGTGTTGGGCTCGTAAGCCACACGCCCCTTCGGGATGGCCATCCGGTGAATGCCATCGCGCTGGAAGTTATGCATGGGGCAGACGCCCCGGTTGATGGGAAGCTCATGAAAGTTCGCGCCACCCAGCCGCGACAACTGGGTGTCGGTATAAGAAAAGAGCCGGCCTTGCAGCAGCGGGTCGTTTGAAAAATCTATGCCCGGCACAAGGTGGCCGGGGTGAAATGCCACTTGCTCTGTTTCGGCAAAAAAATTGTCAGGATTGCGGTTAAGCACCATCCTGCCTATAAGTTGCACAGGTACCTGCGATTCCGGAATCAGCTTGGTTGGGTCCAGGATGTCAAAGCCCAGCTCACTTTCCTGACCGTCGTCCACGATCTGCACGCCCAGTTCCCACTCGGGAAAATTACCGCTTTCAATGGCTTCCCATAGGTCGCGCCTGTGAAAATCGGCGTCCTTGCCAGCGATTTTTTGCGCCTCGTCCCATGCCAGGCCGTGCACGCCGAGTTTGGGTTTCCAGTGGAATTTCACGAAATGTGAGTCCCCGCGGGTATTGATGAAACGAAAGGCATGAACCCCAAAACCCTCCATCATGCGCAGGCTGCGCGGCAGGGAACGGTCAGACATGGCCCACATCAGCATGTGGGTGGATTCGGGCATCAGCGATACAAAATCCCAGAAGGTGTCGTGTGCACTGGCCGCCTGCGGCATGCCGTGGTGGGGTTCCGGCTTAAGGGCATGGATCAGGTCCGGAAACTTGATGGCATCCTGGATAAAAAATACGGGAATGTTGTTGCCTACCAGGTCGTAGTTGCCTTCGCCGGTGTAGAACTTGACCGCAAAGCCACGCACATCGCGCACTGTATCTGCAGAGCCGGCGGAACCCGCGACGGTTGAAAAACGCACAAACACCGGCGTCTCAATATCCGGGTCCTGCAAAAAACCTGCGCTGGTATAGGGCGCCATCGACTTGTAGGGCTTGAAATAGCCATGTGCAGCGGAGCCACGCGCGTGAACAGCCCGCTCGGGAATGCGCTCGTGGTCAAAGTGTGTGATTTTTTCGCGGAGTATGAAGTCTTCAAGCAGTGTAGGGCCGCGGACGCCGGCCTTGAGCGAGTTGTGGTTGTCGGGTATCTGCAAGCCCTGATTGGTGCTCAGTACATTGCTGGTGTTTTCAGTAAAACGCTCAAGCTGCTGTTGCTTGACTTTGGCGCTGTCCGCAATTTTGATGGGGCCGGCGGCTTTGCGCCTTGGTGTTGACATGTAGATTCCCGGGTTGGATAAAAATTGGGCCGCATTTTTCTGCGCCCGCGTGGGATCAACTGCCATTTGGCAGCTTATGAGTCAAGCATGTCTTGCAGCGCTTTCACGCTGGCCAGCAAGGCAAGGACGGCCAGTGCACCAACCAGGCACCAGCTCATGAGATCCAGCGCGAACTGCGCGAGGTTGTCCGGCAACAGCACGGAGCACGCAATGATCACGGCCATGCTCGCCAATATGATCAAGACGCCTGAACGCCTGTCTGCAAGTTTCATGATGAGTTTCCGGTTCTGGGCCAGGGCACCATCCTGTTGCTCCGGCTGCGACAAGCTGGTACCTAGACCATAAGCGTCAAAGCGATCCCGGCAGGTAGCCGAACGGCGGAGCTGTATGTAGGGTCGCGCTCGTGCTTGTGTAAGACTGCGCTTACCGGGAATTGGGGAGACGTCTGTGAAGTTGCGGAGAGGGCAAGCTGTCATGGATGCGAATATTCGAAGCATCTCGCTGAAACCCTGCGTTCGCAGGGTTCCCATGGACTTTCGGCCCGCATCTAGAATGCTTCAATGGTGGTCCGCGACAGATTAATTCCAATCATCGTGGCCAGCCCACTTTTTCTGCAAAACCTCGATACGTCGGTGATGGCAACGGCGCTGCCGAGCATCGCAGAGTCCCTGAAAGTGCCGCCCCTGCACTTGAACCTGGCCATCACGTCCTACCTGTTGAGCCTGGCGGTATTCCTTCCTGTCAGCGGCTGGCTTGCTGACCGCCTGGGTGCCAAGCGGGTGTTCTGTCTGGCCATTGCATTTTTCTCACTGGGTTCGGCCTTGTGCGGTGCAGCCAGTTCGTTGCCAGAGCTGGTGCTGTTCAGGGTTCTCCAGGGCCTTGGTGGGGCCATGATGGTTCCGGTAGGGCGGTTGATCCTGCTTCGCTCCGTGCCCCCCTCGCAAATGATCTCGGCCATGGTGTGGTTCACGGTGCCACCCGTGATTGGCCGCATGGCCGGCCCCCTGTTTGGGGGCGCCATCGTCACAATGACCTCTTGGCGCTGGATATTCTTTGTCAACATCCCTTTCGGCATGCTGGCCATTTTCCTGGCCCTGGCGTTTGTGAGCGACACAGAAGAGGCTGCGGAGCCGGTTCCGTTCGACACCAAAGGCTTTTTTCTGCTGGCAATGGGCCTGAGTGCGCTGTTGGGCGCGCTGGAAACTGCGGGTAAGGCCGTAGTCCCCACATGGGTATCCTTGCTGGGCGCTGGCCTCGGTTCGCTGGCGCTGTTGCTGTACTACCTGCACGGCCGGCGCCAGGCGCATCCCATCATCGATTTGAGCATCCTTAACTTTCGGACCTTCAGGACGAACGTCGTTGGCGGCATGCCACTGCGTATTGCCATTGGCGCTTCACCTTTTCTGTTGCCACTCATGCTGCAACTGGGTTTTGGCCTGTCGCCCCTGGAATCGGGCTTGCTGACGGTTGCCACGGCCATTGGCGGGCTGGCCACCCGGGTCGTCATGAAGCGAGTCATTCGCGGTTTTGGCTTTCGCCAATTGTTGATTGGCGCGACTGTTCTGACCAGCCTTTTTTACATCAGCTACAGCCAGTTCAGCCCATCAACCCCGCACCTGCTGATGTTCTGCACGATGATGATGGGCGGCCTGGTCAATTCGATGTGCATGGTGGCATTGGGCGCCTTGGGATTTACGGAAATACCCAAAACCCGCATGAGCCATGCGACGGCCCTGTCCTCCATGGCCCAACAACTCTCGGTGAGTTTTGGTGTTGTCCTGGGGGCATCATTGGTCAGCGCCGTGACCTGGTGGCATGGCGGTGACGCGCTGCACCTTCAAGCCCGCGACTTTTCGCCGGCATTTGTGGTGGTAGGGCTGCTGACAATGCTGTCGCTTTACTCATTTGTGCAGTTGCATCCAAAAGAAGGTGCCGGACTGCACTGATTGCGCAGGGCGGCAAGTATCGCCGTACCGAGTTCATGCAACTTATCGAAGATAAGCTGACGACAGACAGGGTAGGGGGCCATTCAAGATTAAGCCCCCTTGCGACTGACTCAAGAGGCGGCTTGCAGGCGCTGGTACTCGATTTTTTTCATCGCAAGGTAACTGGTTTTGTCCATTTCGCGCAGTTGCAGCGGAAACTGCTCAGTTGCATCAAACCAGTGCTCCAGCCGGGTGTTCAATTGCTGCTGGGGCGGACTGTTCAGGGAGGCCAAATAGGCCTCGATGGCCAAGTAGTAACGCATGGTGTTGCGTTCAACGATGCCTCGCGTTCCGCCTATGTATGCTGGTTTGTTGCCCTGGCTGATTTGTGTAAACCCTACTTTTCCGCTGCCCAGTGTTGCCAGGTAAGCCTGCATGGCCAGGCGCCCGGCCAGTCCATAGCCATACGAATAACGAAAATGCATGAAGGTCTTCCCATCGGGCAGTGGGACCGCGCGAAGCTCAATCTTGTAGTCGCTGGTGCCCATCGGTCCTTTGTCTGCTTCCAGCTGAAGCGCCAGATAGTTTGGCGAGGCCGAGACCAGGCGAAATGCAAACTCAAGTGCGTAGGATTCAGCCAGAGCCTGCACTCCCTTCTTGCCAATATTCACAGTCAGCAGACTCGGGCTGGCGTCCGAACTCGCCCGGCAATACTTGGTGTTGAGGTGCAACATCATCACGTCACACCAGCGTTTTGGGCTCTTGAATGTGCCGCTGACGGCGCTGAACGGCGAGTCCAGTACCGCATACGCATTACCATTGACCCGGGTTGGCGTCTCGGATGAATCCAGAAACAAAGGCCGTCCATAAGGATTGCTGGCCAGTTGGGCGGCCAGCGCGGCATGTTTTTCGAGCAGGGCCGTAGCGCCTTGTTCGACAGCCGTCGATGACGGAGTTTGAGCCATGGCGCTCATGGTCAAACCACCCGGCAGTGTGCAGAGCAAGGCGAATACGACCCGTAGTGCGTATTTGGGCAGCAGGTGCAACAGCGTGTGCATGGGCCTAGTTTGCCAGCACCAGAACATCATTCAGGCAACAGTCTCCATCGTCCTACACGTCATGTCGCCAAGTAGGATGAACTCCAGATAACAGCTGATAGGCCGCCGCAATATCAAGCTGGCCCTGCAATTTCTCTATGGCTAAGGGTACCAAAAGAGCCTCGCACTGGAGTGGAGCACCACGCAATCGTTTCAAGAATTGCCCGGCAAGAATGGGCGATCTTTGGGCGTGTTGGCACTGGAGCCAGTGGAGACGGACTGCAAGCGTTCAAGGACACGGCCCGAATCGGGCTGTCAATTGCAGCACATCCTGAAGGTGCTTTTTTGAGGGGCGTCAACGCTCGTCGGTGAGCACCCCGTTAGAGCCGTTCAATCTCAGAAACTGGCAGCCGGCTTTGGTATGGGAAATTGAGTGTGACCGTTGTCCCCAGACCTGGCAAGGTACGCATCTGCATGTCACCGCCGGATTGGCGTACAAATGTTTCAACCCTGAAGCGTCCGGTTCCCGCTCTGTCCTGCTGCGCAACTTCTGCACGCATACCCCTGCCGTCATCGCAAATTGAGACCGCAACCGCTGGTTTTCCCGTAGCCAGGACTCCCTTGCGAATGTCAATTGTCAGCCGTCCTCCCTGATGCATCGCCTCGCGTGCGTTCATGACCAGATGCAGGACGGCGGCCTCAAATCCGTAACGGTCAACACGGCAGGCCGGACAATCTGTCTCCAGGTACATTGCGATGTCTATCCGCTGTCCCAGCGTGGGGCGCATGCGATTGGACAATGCGCTTGAAAAATTGCATAAATCCAGTTCAACCGGTTCTGCGCAGGCAAAGCCGCATGAATCAAGCAGCTCAACGCGACTCGGTGGACCAACGAACAGCGTACAGTGGTCGATGCGCATGAACTCAGGCGGCAAGTCAAACACCCCGCTCAACGTCTTGCGAATGAACGCCCAGCATCGGGCAACCGTAGCCGCCAGGCCTTCAACTGCAGTTGCGAAGCGTGAGGCCTCAACTTGCAATTCCCGCATCTGATGCTCCTTGCCCGGTTACCCAAAAACGCCATTCAGACAGCAGCCTCGAATGGCAACTGTCCACTCATTACATGCAATCCCGGCTCAAGTCCGCTAGTGTCGCGTGCCATACCCAAAGTATCGAATCGCCGCGCGACCGAGCGGCGTGACGCCCGTAACCATGGCGAAGGCCTGATGACTCTGCTCTAGCGGTCCAAAGCTGACCTCCAGGTATCCAGCGCCTCTCAGGACTTGAAGATCCTCAATGTCACTGGGCGCGAAAAATTGCATTGGCAATGCCCCGTCAACCAGGCGCTTGAGGATTTCCTGCGTCATAAAATTACCCGCTCCTTTCACGCAAATGGTCATTAGATAGATGGCCTGCCACTCCCTGGATTCTTGACCTGCATCAAGGTTTGTCCACCCTATCGCGAAAGCCACTTAACGTTTGAACACACAGATGCAGGGGCAGCAACGCAGGAGATATCTGAATGGAACATCCTCAAAGCGGGAGGGGTTTGGTGTGAGCGGCTTGCTCCAATGACCGTAATCAGCCCTCTCGGCGAATGATCGTTAAATGCCCGACGGGAGTTTGGATACCCTTAAGCGGCGTAGGCAAGTCACAAGAGCCCCAGTCATACGGCCATGTCACCAAAGTGCCGAATCGCGCATGTTCCGTAGCCGTTTCCGTGCATGTCGTCGTTGAGCGAACGTCCAGCACATAAACGCCAGCAACGCACCCAGAAACGTAAGTGCTACATCCACGCGTGAAAGTCGGTGTCCGACTATCGTGGCGCCCGCAAGGACGAGTGTTGCAGCACCAGAGATTACGGCGAGGATCAATACGGTAGCTCGAACCATGATGTGAATAACGGGATTTTCTGCTGGGTTTGGGTGAACGAGGGCGTACGTTGGGTTATGCCGCAGAAGGATTTATCCAGCAAGGTTACACATCCAAATTGGGGTTAACTTTGTGGATAACTGCTGGTACAAGCTGAAAACGTGGCGCCAGCATTGGCGCTCCTGGGTCATGCCTGTCGAATAAGCAGCCTCCAGTTTACCCATACAAAAGTCCCTTTGTTCTCCTTGTTCTCAGCAGGCCCCGGCATTTTGTGGCGTCAGGTAGAACTCAAAATAGCTACCGCGTTCACCGGCTTCATTCAGGAAAACACGCTGAGCTGTATCAAAAGCGCTGGGCCACTTTACAGCCAGGCTCGCCGTTTGAGGACTCAACTCAGCAGCATCACATGCATCGCGCCACGCGCGATGTGCCATCACAACCGCATGCGCGCCACCAAGGCCGCGCTCCAGCTCCTTGGCAAACAGCAGTTCAATCGCTATCTTCTGTCTAACTGGCAACTCCCTGGCACTGTGAAAGCGGACAAAATATGGTTGCTTCATGAGAACTCCCGTTGATGGCTTCAGCCGAGTCGCATGGACAGCGAGATTTTTTTCAGCCAGCGCTGGGTGACAAGACAGCAGGGCGGAGCGGTTCGCTACCGGGTCCTATGGCCGCCAGCGCCCCACCAAAGGCCTCGATCCGTCCGGCGCAACTGCCGTCGTCCACCTCGCGCGTTGTGAAGGCGGTGGCCAGCAGTGGTTCGCGTCCCAGCAGCGCACCGATCTCGGCAGCGGCATTCGACCCACCCTTACCGCCCATCACCGCCACTACGGCAGTCCTAGGCAACTGGTCGACGCGTTCGGCCACGAAACTGCGCATAGGTGCGGCCAGGCGATAAACCCATATCGGGGCAATCAATACCACGGCCTGGAAGTCTTTCGGGTCAGGCCCTACATAGAGTACAGGCGGCGTCAGGCGGAACAGCGAATCTGCGACGCATTTCAGCGTGCCTGGCACCCCCGCGCGGGACCGGGTTTCGGATATTTCACCCATGCGCCATCCCATCTGGCCGCATAACATTCGTGCCAGGCGACGTGAAGTTCCTGTATACGAATAGACGACTACAAGTACCTTGTCCATCTGAAACCCCTGTTGGTTCTACACTCCCGGTGTGCTCCCGCACAATGACCTCAAATCTCCTCTCGACCTTAATCCCGGTGGTTACCGCCGGGATTGATACAGATCAAGCAATCATCTATCTCACAGACCAGATGGAAAGGTTTCAGGTACCTCTCCATGGATCCAGCCGGCGTCCCTTTCGAGGGGCTCCAGCGCGCGCGTTTCGTCGATGTGGATCACGGCGTCGAACTGGTCCGCCAGGTGTGTATGAAAATAGTGGCTTTGTCGTTCCGTCTGGGGCTGGTAGATCACACCGATCGCGCGCTGCAGGCGCGGTTCTGCAAGCCACTCGCGCAGAGCGGCGTTGCCGCGCAGCCAAAGCCAGAATCGGGGCAGCCCTGTTTCGTGAAAGAGCGCTTCATAGCTACCGGGCAGGCCGTCTCGCACCCGTCTGCGTTGTGCCGATGCATCCCATTGCGTAGCCGCCGTCACGCTGCCGCGGTAGCTTGAAAAGCCAAGTAGCACAGTGTCTGAACCCCAATGTTGGCGTGCCAGCTGACCTACACTCCATTCGCCTCGTGCGCCCATCTCCGTGGCGGCTGCGTCGCCCAGGTGCGAGTTGTGGGCCCATACCGCAATACGCGGCGAAATGCCGTGGCCCTTCATGTGGCGTTCCAGGGCCTGCAGTGTCTCGACCATATGGCTGTCGCGCAGGTTCCATGACAAAATATGGCCATGGAACATGGTGCGGTAGTACTCTTCTGCGTTGCATACCAGCCTGGCGTTCTGTTGGGCAAAGAACGCCTCGTCGCTTTCCATACCTGGTAGGGGCGTGGTCTCGGCGAGACGGCAGTTCATTTCGCGCAGTTGCTGTATTACCTCGTCCTCGCAGCTAGGCCTAAGGCCATAGCTGGAGGCGTAACCATAAGCCTGGCTGTCCCTGTCGTAGTGATCGAAGCAGGCATAGCGCGACCGCGCCTGGGCGGCGGCCTGAGGATCGGCGACATCCAGGTAAGCCAGCACAGCTTCAATGGACGCAAACAGGCTATACAGGTCAATACCGTACAAGCCAACTTGCTGTGAACCCGGCAAGCCGCGGTTGTGCTCATGCAGCCATTCAACAAAATCCCGCACCACGGTGTTGCGCCACATCCAGGCAGGAAAGCGCTTGAAGCCCGACAGTGCTGCACTTGCGTTCCGGTCCTGCGACTGGCCGCGCACGTAGCGGTTGACTCGCCAAGCGTCAAGCGTTTGGTGATCTCGGCGCGTTCGACGTAGAACTCGTGCGTACTGTGCGAGGCTTCGCCCAGCAGAACGAAACGCGCGTTGCCTATCAGTTGCAGCAGGCCATCGTATTGGCCTGCACCGCCCGTCAGCGGTTTCAGATGCATGCGCAGGCGCTCCACCAGGGAGGCTGTCGCGTTGTCATGGGTTGAAGATAAGCCAGTCATTACAGGACCGCCGGGGGCGGGTCCAGTTCACGCTGGCGGTGTGCCTCTTCCAGCAGCGAGCACACCTCGTCGTCGCTTGCCTGAGGGAAATCCTGGTACCACAGGCTCACGGCACGAAAGGGCGAGAGCGCCACCACGCAGACCACCTCGTCCGCCACGTCGCGCAGGCTCTCGGTGGTGTCCTGTGCACCGACAGGTGCGGCAACCGTCAGGTAAGCCGGGTGTTGTTTGCGTATGGCCTGCACTGCGGCGCGCATGGTGGAGCCCGTAGCCAGCCCGTCGTCCACCACAATCACGTGGCGCCCGCGCACAGGTACCGCTGGGCGCTTTCTTCGATAGAGCAGCTCGCGTCGCTCGAGCTCGGCGCGTTCTCGTGCAATCACCTTGCTCAGTGCTTCCGGCCCCATGACCTCATTGGCCAGTGAATTCATGACGCACACGCCGCCACTGGCTATGGCGCCTATAGCGTATTCCTCATTTCCCGGGAGGCCGAGTTTGCGCACCACAAAAATGTCCATTGGAGCCCGGAGCGCTCGCGCAACTTCAAAGCCTACGGCCACGCCGCCGCGTGGCAGGGCCAGCACCAATAGGCCCGCCTTATTGCGATGACTTTCGAGCTGTTCCGCGAGTACGCGGCCTGCGTGATGGCGATCACGAAAAGGGGCATGACTGGTGGTCATGGCGCGTGCTTCAATCTGGTCAGGTATGTGCTGAACCATGCTGCGGCCAACTCCGCGACCTGATCCAGTGCGCCTGCTTCGCCGAAGAGGTGGGTGGCACCGGGTACGATGGCCAGGCTTTTTTTGCAGCGCAGGCGCCGGTGCGCTTCTTCGTTGATTTCAACCACGCCGTGATCGGCGCCACCGACAATCAGCAAGGTAGGCGCGGTGATGGCGTCAAGCACGGCGTTTCCCGCAAGGTCCGGCCGCCCACCGCGCGACACAACGGCCAATATGCCGTTCCCCAGGCGCGCCGCCGCTATCAGGGCTGCCGCACTTCCCGTGCTGGCGCCAAAGTAGCCCATCGCAGCATGCTGCAACTGCGCCTGGCTTGCCGCCCACAGCGTGGCGTCCTGCAGCCGTAAAGTTAACCGTTCGATATCGAAACGGTATTCACCAGTCTGCAGGTCGGCTTGTTCCTCCCCGGCTGTCAGCAAGTCAAGGAGCAGGGTGGCGATACTTGCATGCTGAAGACGCCTGGCAACCTGGCGGTTGCGGGCGCTGTGCCGCCCACTGCCGCTTCCGTGGGCAAAAAGCACCAGTGCTTCAAATGTGGGGGGCAGCAACAAGTCGCCATAGAGCACGGCATCCCGCGAGGGGATGCGCAACTCTATCGCTGGAGCTTCGTAAGCTGAATTGCTCATGCCGCATTTCCTCTCTTTCAGAGAAATCCTACCGCTGGGCGCGCCCGCGCAGCATTTCCAGCGTCTGGTACAGGGCGGGCTTGTTTCCCTCCCAGTCGTTGCAGAACATGGGGACTCGAGCTGGAGTTGCCTTTTCTGCCTTCCTTGAATGACAAGCCACTCAGGTTAGCGAGTGCCGGAATTTCCTGCCTGATCTGGATCAAGGAAATCTGAATCAAGACCCCGGCTATGTTGTTGCTGGCAGGATAGGTATGTGAAGCTGGTTTGCGATTTCTCAAATGCGTCTGGCCGCATGGACAGGAGAATCTGCATGTCCGCAGGTTGGGTCGGTTGCGGACGTTATTTTTGACCGGCTCCGGAGATGCCATCATGTATCAAAAAATTCTGGTTCCACTGGATGGCAGCCCTGCTGCAGAGCGGGGGCTGCACGAAGCAATCAAGCTGGCGACGGGCCAAAAAACAAGCTTGTATCTGCTGCACGTGGTAAACGATTTCGCGATGCTTGTGGAAATGTCCGCGGTCGTGAACTACCAGGAGATGTTGGAGCGCTCTCGTCAGTATGGCGAGGACCTGCTGGGCAAGGCGAAGGGCGCGGCGGCCAAGGCAGGCGTGCCAGCCGAGACACTGTTGCGTGAAGCCACGAACAAACGCATAGCCGAGGTAATCAACGATGAGGCGGTCAAGGCCGGTTGTGGGTTGATCGTTATGGGCACACACGGTCGCCGCGGGTTTAGCCGCTTGGCCATGGGTAGCGACGCTGAGTTGGTCGTGCGTTCCAGTCCGGTGCCGGTATTGCTTGTACGAATGGAGACCCCGACATCATGAAAACTGTCCTCTTGATGTGGCTGAAGCACTATACGCCGTGAAGGAATTCCCTCTTGCAACAACACTGCGTATTGCCGCAGTAACGGGTGAAATGATGCCGTTCTGTGGAACCTGGACGGAGACCTTCGCTTATTCCCTAGTCGCTATCGTCTGAAGCCGTACCGCGGATGACCAGAACCGGTACAGGTGCCAGTCTCAATATCTGCTCTGCGCCGCTGCCCAACAGCACACGCCCAATGCCCCGCCGGCCATGAGAGCCGACAACAACCAGGTCGGCATTCCAGAGCTTGGCTGCCTCGGCCACTGCCTCGCCCAGACGCTTACCAGGATCGTCGCACAGCACCTGGCTTGCCGCCACGCCGGCCGATTGGCTTACGGCCATGGCATCGGCCAAAATCTTGGCTCCACCTTCACGCATCATGCCGACAAGGTCGGCGGGGTAGTATCCATAAGGATCTATTCCGCCCAGATAGGCCATTTCATTTACCGCATGTAGCAGGCGCACGCTGGCGCCGGTTTCGCGTGCCATCTGCAAACCGGCGACAAGCGCCTTGGTCGAGGTTTGGCTGCCATCCACAGGAATCAGAATTCGTTTGAACATGATCGGTACTCCGGTTTGAACTTGCACTGCTGACAGTATTGCCCGTTCCAAACGGTGCCGTGTTGAGGTGTATCAAGCCATGGGTGCGCTGAAATGGACGGCGTCGTGAATTTTTGGGCTGCTTTTTGTGTTCAGTCCTGAAAAAATCAACGCCGGGTGATCAAGCACATCTATGAATACGTCTGGATATTCCGATTGAGGACACAAGATGTCACTTGAATTGGTTCATGCGTCTTCTGCGATTCGCATGACAACGCGCCCCTCGATGTCACCATGACGAATTCGATCGAAAACTGCATTGATGTTGTCCAGCCTGTCTTCGCTGCGTACCGTACGAATCCTGCCTTCGCCAGCGAACTCGAGCGCCTCCTGCAGGTCTTTTCTCGTGCCCACGATTGAGCCGCGTACCGTCTTCGCATTCAGTACCACATCGAAGATCGGCATCGCGAAGTCGCCTGGCGGCAGGCCTACCAGCGACATGGTGCCGCGTTTGTGCAACATGCCCAGCGCTTGCGAGAAGGCAGAGCGCGAGACGGCTGTCACCAGTACGCCGTGAGCACCTCGCAACGTGTGTTGCAGTTCCTTGGCCGGATCTTGCCGGACTGCGTTGATGACCATGTCGGCGCCCAGACTGGTCGCCAGTTATAGCTTGTTGTCGTCGATATCCACGGCGACGACATGAAAACCCATGGCCTTGGCGTACTGCACGGCGAAATGCCCAAGCCCGCCGATTCCGGAGATTGCCACCCAGTCGCCGGGTTTGCAGTCCAGAACCTTAAGCCCCTTGTAGACCGTCACGTCTGCACACAGGACTGGGGGCGATGTCGGTGAATCCGATGTTGGCCGGCAGATGCCCGACGTAGCCTGGATCGGCCAGCACATACTCGGCATAGGCGCCGTTGACGGTGTAGCCGATCATCTGTTGTGCGTCGCACAGTGTTTCCCATCCAGTGAGGCAGTGTTCACAGTAACCGCAGGCCGTATGCAGCCAGGGCACGCCGACACGGTCACCTTCCTTGACGTATTTGACACCCGCGCCTACGGCGGCAACATGCCCGACACCTTCATGGCCAGGAATGAAGGGGAGAGCGGGCTTGACCGGCCAGTCGCCCTCGGTGGCATGCAGGTCGGTGTGGCAAACGCCAGAGGCGACCACCTTGACGAGCACCTGGCCTGGCGGCACCTCGGGTACCGGCACTTCCTCGATCTGCAAGGGCTGTCCAAAGGCATGGACGACGGCAGCTTTCATCATACGCATGGCGGGCTCCTCAAAAATTGGGTAGAAATGAGCATGCGTTGGCCTTGGCATGCTCGCGACTACAATTGGAAAAACGCAATTCGTGCAGTTCGTTCTCCACATGATTCAGCGCATTGAGATGCTGATCGAGGCCGGCAGTCATTCCTTCAGCGAGAGCGGCACCGAGATCGCCTACTATGTCGATTTCCTGATCGAAATAGGCGCTGATAAGGCCTATATGCTCACGTGTCACACAGCGGAGAAAAGCGGCATCGGAACGAACGACCACGTGGAAGGCCGGTTTGCCTTCTCCGCTGCGAAAGAGGCTGCCGTCTGACAAGGCGAGCGAGAAGGGCGTGCGGACACGTTCACCCGGTGCATCTACCAGGGGTTGTAGATTCATCTTGGGCTGACTTGTTCGTTTACAACATCGTCAGTCCTGGCCAGGCGAGCCATGCTTTCTCCGGCGCGCCACCGCAATTCAGCCCTGAAAATTCCGTCTGGCTTGCCTTGACCCCGACTGATCCCGGCATTCTCCCCAGCGGCACTTACGCCATGGTGCACTAACTGTTCTGGTTTCGCCCGCATCATGCCGATATGCTCAATGCCTGTGCTTTCGCGTATTGATGCGCCCGCGTTACCAAGCACCACGGCTAGCGGAAAAAAAGATGACTGCGAATCGAAGCTTCATGGTGGTATGCGGCATTTTTCTTCCTTGCCAGCGGCCTGATAGGTACAAGGCTAGAGGTATATCGATGGTGGTCGCTTGCGCAAGATCAAATAACTGCGCTGTCTCTGTGCGCCCAATCGACATCGTCGGCGATTGATGCAGCGCAAAGCTGGAAGGTCCGCACAGGCGTAAGGTCATCCATACCATTTCCATGCCTTAAGGACTTTTTATGCAGACGCCAAAGTCAATATTGCTACATCTCGACGGTTCTGTACGCGCTGCAGAGCGCGTCAAGGCCGCCTGTTGGCTCGCTGATGACTTCGACGCACAAGTCATCTGCATGTCTTGCACGATGTCTGCGCTGATGCGTTACCCCTTTGCTCTGGAGGGCGCTGCTCAAGCCATATCGATCATGCAGGAACTGGACAAGGAATGCCGTGACAAGGCGTTTGCAACCTTTGTGGCTGCTGGCGCCGGGTCACCGCGCCTCACATGGGCCGAGCCTTTGGCCGACGCACCCTGGGGCTTCGTTCGCCGTGCGCTGTATGCTGATTTGATGATTCTGGGTCAGCGCGACCCGGATGATCCGGCTGCCGGCGAGCTGCCGGCCGACTTCTTGCCGAGTTTGCTCGTCGATAGCGGGCGGCCTGCGCTGATACTGCCCTATGCCGGAGCGATCGCGCCCATCGGGCGTACGGTGCTGGTCGCATGGAAGGAGACGCGAGAAGCGGCCCGCGCAGTGTCGGCAGCATTGCCCTGGTTGCGAAATGCAAACCATGTACATGTCGTTTGCTACGGTGAGTCGGCTCGTGAGTCCCTTCATGCGCTGCACGGCTACCTCGAAGTGCAGGGCATATCCGCAACGCTGCATCCGGGCGGCCCAGAGCAGGGTGATGCCGGCAGCAATCTGCTGTCGATGGCCGCGGACCTGGGGTCGGATCTTCTTGTCATGGGTTGCTATGGCCATAGCCGGGCGCGCGAATGGGTTTGGGGCGGCGCGACGCACACCATCTTGCAATCCATGACGCTACCGGTGCTGATGTCGCACTGAGCGCAGTCCTTCCGTACAGCATGCGTTGAAGGTAAAAACCTCCTTTACCAGTGATTGAGCTGGACTCCCTGGTTCAACTGGCTTTGGACCATTCCAAGCGGCGCATCACGATTGCAGATATGGTCCACGCCTTGGGCGATGGTAGCCTGAAGATGCTGATTCTCTTTTTTGCCTTGCCCAACAGCGTTCCTACTCTTCCTGGCACGTCAACAATCCTTTGTTTGCCCCTGCTATTCCTGACCATGCAGATGGCTCTATGTCAGTCGCCCTGGATGCCAGCCTGGCTGGCCAGACAATCTCTATCAAGAAAGGATTTCGCCACGCTTGTCTTGCGTCTGAAGACGCTGTCGACACGAATCGACAGGATCTGCATCCCACGACTGGGAAGGTATGTGGGCTGCGGTGCCATACGGGTGGCAGGTTTTCTGGGTATATTGCTTTCCGCGGTGCTGGTATTGCCTTTGCCGTTGGTGAATGTACCTTGCGGCATCGCATTGGTGCTGCTTTCACTCGGTAACTTATATAAGGATGGCCTTTTTTCGATACTGGGTTTCATCACTGGATTCGCCTCGCTTGGACTGGCAGCAGGTGTCGTGATTTTCTCCTGGCGTATCGGTCACCAGATTCTGTTGTCCTGGCGTTTCTAGGCATCAGAAGGAGCCAGACCTGGGTCTTATTTATCCGCATGGGGGAGCAGTTCCATATAGCCAAGCCACCATATCGGGATCCATCGCCAGGCGTCTATACAAGGCATGGTTTTTACAACTCCATGTCCATTGCATGCAACAGGACAGCCTGCAGCACAAAGCGCCGTTTGTCGGCTTCCGGGTTGTCGTCTCCGAGACAGGCTGCGATTCCGGCCGTTGGGTGCATTGGCGATGAAAGACCGTCGAAGACAGGTACATCGGCCCCGTAGGCCAGTTGCCGAACGTAATCGGAAGGCAATCCAAGGCATTCCACCGCGTCGTATAGCCGGCCAAGCATGTATGCGATTTTCTGAACATCTTGCGGGACGGCAAGGTCAGACAGGTCCAGGTGTACGTGTGCGACTTGTGCCCCCAGTTCGGTGACCGCGAGCTGAAATAGTGCTTGTGGCGCGTCAGTCTCCGACGTATAAAGCAGCGCGAAATTCTGACCTCGTAGCAAAGGCGGCGCCAAACCGGTTAAGGCATAGCGCTGCAGTACGCGCGCATTGGAGAAGACCTTGCTCGTGTATTCAGGCGGCAGCCCCCGGAAACCGTCGCAGCCAATGTTGAGAAGTTGTGCATTCACGATGCGTCAGCTTAATAAGAGCAGCCGCAGTTCCCTTGACATGAATCAAATACGTGACCTGTCAAGCCACATCTGACACAAAGCATTGACACAGTGTTACCGAGTGATGCGCACCATTGTTATGGTCTTGCCCGGCGCCCCCTAGCATGGGCTTTGTCACTTCATATCACCCACACAGGAGTTTGAGATGCTTGTTTCTGTTGCTGCCATTCCCGCCCCGTTGAAGTCCTTCGCAACGGCTGCTTCTACCCGCGCAACCAGTGCCCCCCATGCAATGCCCTGCATGCCCAGGCAAAAGCCGGGTCAAAAAATCTCCGACATGATGGCCCGGTTAAGCGGGCAAGTTGCCCCGCAACGCCGGATGGTTCATGCAGGCGATGTGATCTACCAGGCCGGCGAGCGATTTGGCCATCTCTACATTCTGAACTCCGGGTTCTTCAAGATTGTGAATCTCTCCGCTGATGGGCGCGAGCAGGTTGTCAGCCTCAAATTTCGCGGCGACTGGCTTGGTTTCGATGGCATAGCTGATGGTCATTACGTCTGCGACGCAGTTGCGATGGAGACCGGCGAGGTCTGGGGGTTCCGCTACGATGAGCTGCTTTGCGCCTGCGCCGTCCAGCCCATGCTGCTGGCCGTATTGCATGAGGCAATGAGTCGCGAAATCGCCCATGACCGGGACTCGCTGATGTCCGTTTGTACACTGCCGGCCGACGCCCGTGTTGCCGAGTTTTTGCGTCACTGGGTGGAGTCGCTGACAGAGCGCGGCATGCGCACGGACGAGATCACGCTTTGCATGACGCGCGCAGAGATTGGCAATTACCTGGGCATGACTCTGGAATCGGTGAGTCGTGCGCTTACCAGGCTGGCGCGCGACAAGATCATCGCCTTCGCCCGGAAAGGACGTCGCGAAGTGCGGATTCCCGACGCTGATGCCTTGTCGGCATTTGTTCAACGCTGCATCGCGCCAGTGCCCACATCAAAGCCATTACTGGTACATTGAATATCGCCTTGGCAGATGTTTTATGAACACTCAGCCTCCGGTTTTACGCCTGATCCATATGCTCTCTATCGCCTGCGCAAGTTCGGCGCGATTAAAGGGCTTGAGCAACAGTTCCCAGGCCGAAGGTGTGTCGCGGGCGGAGTCCAGCAACTCAGAGGAGAAGCCCGACATCAGAAGAATGGCGATGCCAGGAAAACGGTGTTGAACATGAGCTGCGAGTTCAGTACCACGCATGCCCGGGCCTAACGCAATATCGGTAAGTAGCAAATCGAACGGTGCGCTGGACCCCAACGCGCTCAGGGCTCGCTCACAGTTCACCGCGGTGGTCACTTTGCAATCCAGCAGGCCGAGAAACGCCTGTGTAATCTTGCTGACCTCGGGATCGTCCTCCACCAGCAGCACCCTCAAGCCACGAGGCACAGCCTGTTGGCAGAACTCCCGGACATCCGGGTCAACCGATGCACCACTCTTCCACGTGCTCGGGAGGTAAAGTGTCACGGCTGTTCCGGCACCGGGTTCGCTGTCAATGGTCACCACGCCCTTTGACTGTTTTACGAATCCATACACGGTACTCAGGCCCAGACCCGTACCGCGCCCCATGTCTTTTGTCGTAAAGAACGGCTCAAAGGCGCGTTCCTTGACTTCGTTCGACATGCCTGTACCCGTATCGGTGACCCTGATGGCAACAAAACACTCGCCATGCGCATCCGGCTCGTCCAATTGTTGGCGAGCCCATGTGGGCAGCGTGTCATGAACCTCCGCGCTGAAGCTGAGCGTTCCGCCCTCAGGCATGGCATCGCGCGCATTGATGGCTATATTAAGTAGCGCCGATTCAAGTTGACCGGGGTCTACCTGTATCGCGGGGCAGCAGGGCGGTGTAACCACCTCGATGCGTATGCGTTGGTCGAGTGTACGCCGCAACATCTCGGCCATCGATAGCAGCAGGGTATCCACGTCCACTGCGGTGGGTTGCAGCACTTGCCGGCGCGCAAATGCGAGTAGCTTGCTCGTCAGCTCGGCAGCGCGCCGACTGGCGCGCGCCGCTGCGTTGACCATTTGGGCTGCAGTGCGGTCCTTTGCGATGGTGCCGAGCTCCTCCAGTACCTGCAAGTTGCCCTGGATGACGGTCAGCAGATTATTGAAATCATGCGCAATACCTCCAGTCAGTTTACCCACGCTCTCCAATCGCTGAGCATGGATGAGGGCTTCCTCTGTCTGTGCCCGCTGAAGGCTGGTTGAAAGCAGGCTGGCCAGGGAACCCAGAAAGCGCAGTTCCTCATCGCCGAAGCGCTTCGGGTCGCGTGATCGCACGGCAAGGGTTCCAATGACGCGCCCGCGATCAAGCAGCGGCACCGCCATCGCGCTGACGAGGCCTGCGTCAAGGTAGGCCTTGGGTACGGTGAAGCGGCGCTCGGTGCGGTAATCCGTGATGATGACCGGCTGACCTTGGCGCAGGAGGAAGCCGGGGGATGTGCTGGGGTTGCTGGAGATGTAGGCACCGACCTCCTCGCCCCGTACCAGACCTGCTCCGCTGGCGACACGAAATTCCGCCCGATTTGGCTCGAGTAGCAACACCATGGCAGTCTCTACCTGGAGTGCTGCCGCGGCAATCACGGGCGCCTGGTCAAGTAGTATCTGCGTGTTTCGCATATCGACCGCAAGATGTCCGAACTGTGCCAAGTGCTCACTGTAACGCGCGCGTTGTATCGCTTCTTTGACGCGTGGGTACGCCCCGATGCCACGGATGGCCGCCACAACAAAGGGCAGTGCATGTATCTGCAACGGACTGAGGGCTATCTCTACCATGACCTCGCAGCCATCCTTACGCTTGGCCGTCAGCTCCATATGCGTACCCATGGGGCGCGGGACAGGCGCATGACCATAGGCTTCCCGGTAGGCCGCATGGCGAGGACGGTTCGTGTCGGGCACCAGCGTGTCCACGCTCATGCCGATCAGTTCCCCCATCGTGTAGCCGAGCAGCCCGGCGGCCATCGGGTTGGCCAGCGCAATGGTGCCCTTGTTGTCGACGAGCAGCAGTGCGTCCGGGTAGGCCGTGAATATCGCGCGAAAGACCGTTTTTTCATCTATACCGAGGGGAATGGCTGGAATGACCGGCACGGAATCCGAGGGGAGCGTCACGACAAGGCCCTTTCCACGGGCGGCACAAGAATATAGCCGGCACCTCGCACCGATTTAATGATGCCGGGATTATCGGCATCGACCTCGAGTTTCTTGCGCAATCGACCGATCTGTACGTCGATTGTCCGGTCGAAAGGCGCTGCTTCCCGGCCACGCGTCTGCTCAAGCAGGAAATCGCGCGAAAGAACCCTGCCCGGATGACGCGCGAGAACGCTCAGCAGTTCAAACTCCCCCGTGGTTAGCGCGACTTCCTGCCCCGCGTCATCGGTGAGACGCCGTGCGCCACAGTCCAGTTTCCAGCCGGAAAAGCACAGCAGGTCATGGGCAGAGGCGAGCGTCGCCATCGGGGTTGCAGGTGTCAGGCGTCTCAGGATAGCCTTGATGCGGGCAACCAGTTCGCGTAAATCGAAGGGTTTTGTCACATAGTCGTCAGCGCCGACCTCCAGGCCGACCACCTTGTCCACTGCATCGTCGCGACCAGTGACAATGACAAGGCCGCAGTGCCAGTGCTCACGCAACTGGCGTGCGATCGAGAATCCGTCCTCACCGGGCAGCCCCAAGTCCAACAGGACCAGTGCCGGTGCATCGGAAGCCATGAGAGCAATCAGAGACTCACCACTGTGCAACTGCGTGACCCGGTAGCCATGAGCATGCAGATAGTTCGCCAACAGGATGGTGATATCGACATCGTCATCCAGAACTGCGATGTGAATGAGGGCGTTCATTTTGAGTCACACACGTAGGCTGACCGCATAAACACTGGCTCGCGGACACTCCGACAATCCGACAATATACTGAAAAAGTATCCGTATTTGCAGATCTTTGGAGGTCATTTTCTGAATCCTTTTTCTTCGGATACCGCCAAGCTAACGTCTCCCGCAGCCAAGAGACAGCACCTCAACACTTCCTGGATGAAGGCAACCCTCATGTAATAGCTTACACCTGACCCACACTTTTGCGAAGAGGACCGCTTCCGCGGGAAACTGTGATCAAGCTCATCCGCACTCACACTTGGTCACAGTTGCGGGATTTATCCAGAGGGCGCAAGAAATGATCGCTCAGGTGAGATTGACGGGCAGGAGGCCTGGATGAGGACAACAGGATGACATGACTGGCGAGCCGGACCATCAATGCTTGAAGGGGTGATTTACTTCTCATTCGAGCGCTCGGCTTTTTTGAAGATGGTTTGCGCCAGGTCAATCCTGCTTATATCTTTGGAGTCATGCTGTGAACCTGTAAATCCATAAACAGGCGGAGTAGAAGCCATGAACATCAAATCCATCCTGATTCTTGCTGCGCTGGTGATCGGTGCTGCCAGCCACGCTGCGAACGAGCCCGCCGGTGCTCCTTCAACAGCCGCCGAAAAAGACGCGAAACAGCGGGATTCGGCCAACGTGACATCTGCACAGCGCGCATCGCAGAGCGCTCACCAAGCGGCCGTTGCAGCTGAAGCAGCTGCGCGCAAGGCGGAGCAATCTATTGGGGACTTTTCCCAAAGTGCCGCACAAACCATCAACAGGCTTGCACAAAAAACCGCCGAGATTGCGCGGCGTGCCCAGCAAAAAATCAGGGAGGCCACGCTGAAGTCCACCGGAGAAACCAGGGATGCCGCACTCAAGGCAGAGGACGCTGCGGAAAAAGCAGTGCTGGCGACCGAGGAGGCGGCAGGGAAGGCCGCTGATGCGGCGCGACAAGCGGCGACTGCAGCAAAGGAGGATGCTATCAAGGCCGCGCAAGCTACCCGAGAGGCGCTGCAGCGGGCGGGTGAGGCCACTCGGGCGGCAGCTCAGGCCACCAAAGAGTCCGCTGACAGGGCCATGGTCGCAGGCAGGAAACAAATGCAAAAGGGATCGGACGCCAAACAGTGACTTAAAACGGCAACAGCTAACTGAAAGCGGTGTCAGGAAATGCCTTGTGGATATGACGGCGATCAACCGCCACTTTTCTGTACAGCAGCGCCGTTCAGGGTGGCACAACTGGGGGGGCCTGTTAAGACAGATTGTGATCTGGTTGTGATGCGTACGCGCATCGGGCCATGATGCTGATGGTTCTCATTTTTCGAACAGGTGCTCCGTGACAACGACACAGCGCATTGCAGTGGTTACGGGCGGAACGGGCGGCTTGGGAGAGGCCGTGTGCAGACGGCTGGCCGACGACAGCTTTTCCGTTGTGGCCATGCATTCACCAGAAAACCTGCAGGTCGCTGCCTGGTTGGAGACGCAGCAGATACTAGGCTATCGCTTCACGGCGGTCGAGGTCGACGTTTCGCGTTTTGATGCCTGTGTCGCTGCAGTGGAATCCATCCACAAGCAGCATGGCCCCGTGTCGGTTCTGGTCAACAACGCAGGCATTACCCGCGATGCGGGTTTCCGGAAAATGACGCCGCAAGCGTGGGATAGCGTGCTGCGGACCAATCTCGACTCAATGTTCAATATGAGCAAACAGGTCATAGAGGACATGCTCTCTCTCGGATGGGGGCGCATTATCAACATATCGTCGGTCAATGGCCAGCGCGGCGCATTTGGCCAGGCCAATTACGCGGCATCGAAAGCAGGAATTCACGGTTTCACGAAATCGCTGGCTCTCGAATTCGCCAGCAAACACATCACGGTCAATACCATCTCTCCCGGCTATTTGCGTACGCGCATGGTCGAAAAGGTGCCACCCAATGTGTTACAGGAGCGAATTCTTCCTGAAATACCGGTAGGCCGACTCGGCGAGCCGGCGGAGGTCGCCGAGCTGGTCGCTTACCTTGCTTCGGAGCGTGCAGCTTTTGTCACGGGGGCCAACCTGGCGATCAATGGTGGTCAGCATATGTATTGACCTGATGCCGGCCATCCCTCATCCACATGAATGCCTGCTGTCGGCGTAGCTTTATTAAACGAATACGCATAGTTGTTTCGGCCAACGGGAATACAGGCTCTGTGGCTTGACCTCTGTCTGGTTGCCGCGTGATGGCGCAGCCAACACGCGGCAATGTTTACTGCACCGTCACTTTCTTCGAAGCGGATGTAGCTTTTTTCGGTAAGTCCAGGGTTAGCACGCCATCGGCATACCTGGCTTGCGCCTTGCTGTCGTCCACGTCCTGGGAAAGGCTGAAATTGCGTGAAACACTGCCGTAATAGCGCTCGCTACGTAGCATCTTTCCACCATCTCCTTTGGTTTCTTTTTCCTGCTTTATTTCCGCATCAATCTGCACAACATTGCCATCGATGCGAACATTGATATCCTCTTTTTTGACGCCAGGAAGATCTGCTTTGACCTGGTAGGCGTTGTCCTTCTCCGAAACGTCCAGACGCATCTGTAATGGTTGGACTCCCACGTCGAACTGGGTTGGGGAAAAGAATCTGTGCAGGGCTGATTCGAAGGATGCGGGAAAGCCGGGTTCAAGCACACGCAGATGGGTTGTCATGATGGTCCTCGTCATTTGGTTGGGTAATTTCAGAAAAAGCCAGTGCGTCAGGCGCTGACCTCCAGTTTGTCCACTACGCGGGAAACACCGCGCGCAGTGAATGCAGCACCGACGGCGGCATCATGTTCAGCCAGGGAATGCACCTTGCCGTTCAGTGTTACCACACCGCCGTCCACCTCGATGTCAATATGCTTGCCTTCACGCATGGCCTGTCGCGTCAGCGCCGCGGTGATATTGGCACCTATGTCCTTTGAACTCGCATGAGCCTTGATGGTGATCAGGTTAGTCAATCCCCGAACACCGACAAGCGGCCGGATGCAATGCTCGGCACTGGTGAACTGGTAGCTCCAGTCGACCTCGCCAGTCAAGGTTACCCAGCCATTCTCGACCTCTACCTTGACGCGCTCATCGGGCACCAATGAACTCCAGCGCAAAGCCGAGCTTGCAGCTTGTGCAATGTCGGAATCACTGCGTTTATGTTCAGCGGACAGTTTGACATCCAGTTCAAGGGCGATGCCGCGCACGCCGGCAACACGGCGCACAGCCCGTTCAACGGCGCGCTTTTCAGCGAAGGTGTCAAGGTGTCCGCTCAGGGTGACGATCCCGTTCTTGACCATGACACCAATACCGATGGGGTTGATAGACGGGTCCCACGCGAGTTCCGTAGTGACGTCTGCCTTTAGTTGAGAATCCGTTTTCATGAGTAGGCTCTCCTTGTGGAATATTGCATACCATTGCGGGACGCAATGGCCAACTCAACTTTATGCAAATGGCCGGTCATGTATTTGATATTGCGCAAACCAGTCGTGCAATGTGCTGCCCGCTGCGGGAAATTTGATGGGTCTGACGGACGGTGCTTGATGGCGTTTGCGATCCCTGGCTCGCATTTTTTTGCAGCCGGGTTTGACAATGATCAAGGCTGCCCGGCCGGGCCAAGCCGATCATTGTCTCCACTTCGAAAGGCATGAGCATGAAACCCGACTGGATACTGATCGCGAATGCAACCCATGCACGGCTACTGGAGCAAGAGAGGGGCAGCCCGATGGTGATACTCGAAAGCTTCGCGCACCCGAGTAGCAGGGAAAAAATCAGCGCCCTTGCCACTGATCGGGCTGGTCACGAAAGCACCGATCGCAGTTACGGCGGTGCAGTTTTCGAGCCACGCCACGATGCCAAGAGCAAGGAGCACACACTGTTTGCCCGGCAATTGGCAGATCAATTGGAGAAGGCTGCGACCCAGGGGAAATGCCGCTCGCTTGTCATATTTGCATCATCACCTTTCCTGGGCCAGCTCAAGGCCGAGTTGGGAGCGGTGACCAAGCGTCTTCTATCCACAACGCATGACCTGGACCTCACTAGTTTTGGCCTCAGCGAACTGGAGCTGCGCATAGGGCGCGTGCTCGCCCCCTGAGCGGCCCGCCATCGCCTACACATCGGGAAATATCCGGCGTCGACTTTGCCTGTTGCCTGCTCCCTGGCACAGGAAGTGGTGTGGGTATCTCCTTTACGCCCTCTTGAATACCAAATAGATCAGGCACCAGGCACGGCACAGCACGCAAGGTATGCCCAGCGGTGATATGGCGAAATCAAGCCATACCTGCGGGAAGAACCACCACGGAGAGCTCGCTCATCCGCAGAGCCCAAGGTGACCACACTGGGTGCAATAATCGCAGCCGTCCTTGCGGATCACGGCATGTGCACCACACTCACTGCATTTCTTTCCAGCCATCACCGGCGATGACAGGGCAGCCTCGACCAGAGGATCAACCACGGGTATCGATCCACCAGCGACCCGTGTGCCGGCGCGGCGAGCGATGATGTTCTGAACCGCGTAAGCAATGGCTGCCACTTCCGAGTCGTGCCATAGGGGAACGCGCGTGCCGTCGGCCTTTTCGTATGTTCCCAGGCGGACCGGGCCGCGGTCCCACGCCACCTTGCGCATGTCGCTGAGCGCACGTTCGAGAAAGCCGCCACGCGCCGCCAGCGAGAGCATGCGCATGCTGGCGGTAATCCATTGCTGCGATTCACCGCTCTGACCGACGGGCATGAAAAATTCGATGGCACGCTCAGCCATGCCTTCGCCCACGACGGCCGGTACGGGCAAGAAAGACACCACGATATACAGCGTCTTGCGCCCCTCCTGTGTCCAGTAATCGACCTTTTCAGCCACCGCCGCCAACGCGCCTTTGGGACGGCTCTCAATCACCGCCCGCATCGGGTCTGCCAACGGCATGGTGGTGGAGGCGGCGTGAGTTTCCAGCACTGAGCCGAGTATGGCATTCGGTCTGTAGGTGGCAAGGCCCTTGAGCTTTGCGAGCCAGGCCTGCTGATACAGGCCCTTGAAGTCCTCGTATGCATAGTCCGCCGGGACGTTAATAGTCTTGGAGATAGCCGTATCAACGAAGGGTTGCACCGCCTCCATCATGGCGATGTGGCTGGCTGCGGACATCTCCAGAGCTGAGACGAAGTAGGTGGGCAGTTGCTTTATATTGCCGCCGAGTTTGCGGAACAAGCGCCAGGCGTGATCTTCCACTGCGTAGTCGGTGGTGCCGCCGTCGGACTCGCGTTTCTTGCGCCGGTACACCCACGAGAATGGAGGCTCGATGCCGTTCGACGCATTGTCGGCAAACGCCAGGCTGACGGTGCCGGTCGGTGCAATCGACAACAGATGGCTGTTGCGGATGCCGTTCGCACGGATGAGCTGCTGCAGGGCTAGTGGCAAGCGACTGGCAAAGGTGCCGGCGGCAAGATAGCCTGTCGCATCGAACTTCGGAAACGCACCCTTTTCCTTTGCCAATTCCACCGATGCAGCATAGGCTGCATCGCGCATGCCTACGGCAATGCGCGCGGCCATCTCGCGGCCCTCCGGCAGGTCGTAGCGCAGGCAGAGCATGGCCAGTGCATTGCCCAGGCCGGTGAAACCGACTCCTATGCGGCGCTTGGCGGAGGCCTCGGCTTTCTGCTGCGGCAGCGGCCAGAAAGTGACATCCAGCACGTTGTCGAGCGCACGTACCTGGGTCGTCACCGACTTGGCGAAAGCCTCGAAATCGAAGTCCGGAGTACCACTGAAACCGAAGGGATGATGCACAAAATGCGTGAGGATGATGGGCCCCAGGTCGCAGCAGCCATAGGGCGGCAGCGGTTGCTCGCCGCAGGGATTGGTCGCCGCAATCTCCTCGCAGTAGCGCAGGTTGTTGTCCCGGTTGATATGGTCCAGAAACAGGATGCCGGGCTCGGAAAAATCATAGGCCGAGCGCATTACTGTGTCCCACAACGCGCGCGCCGCCACCGTCTGGTAAACCCACAGGCCGTCTGCACGCTGGAACGCGCCCTGCGAGATCAGTTGGGCGCCAGGTTTGGCCTTGTGCACCAGCTCCCAGGGATGTCCTTCGGCAAGCGCGTGCATGAAGGTGTCCGGCACGCCTACGGAGACATTGAAGTTGTTCCAACGACCCGGTGTACGCTTGGCTGTGATGAATTCGTGCACGTCGGGATGGTCGATGCGCAGCACACCCATCTGCGCGCCGCGCCGCGCACCAGCGCTTTCCACAGTGGCACACGACTGGTCGAACACATTGATATAACTGCACGGACCCGACGCCATCGACGCCGTGGTCTTGACCTCCGCACCGCGCGGTCGAATTCGCGAAAAATCGTAACCCACACCGCCACCGCGCCGCATGGTTTCGGCCGCCTCACGCAGCGCCTCGTAAATACCGGGAAAGCCTCCGTCGTCAGTGCCCTGGATGCAGTCACCCACCGGCTGGACAAAACAGTTGATAAGGGTTGCCTGTATGGAGGTTCCTGCAGCGCTCATGATGCGGCCAGCACCGATGGCGCCAACGCGCAGGTTTTCGAGAAACATCTCCTCGTGTTTTGCTCGTTCTGTCTCGGGCTCGACCGAGGCCAGGGCGCGCGCCACGCGCAGGTATACATCTTCCATGCCGGATTCGCCGGATTTGAGGTACTTCTCCTTCAGAACGTCCAGGCTGATGGGTTGGGTGACCGTCAGATCCTGAGACCGGCCAATACGATCACGTTTCATGTCCCGCGCTCCTTAGACAAGCTGTGCTGAACGGAATACCGCCCAGCAACCGATGCCCTGATTCTTGCACCGAACGAACCAGTTCGCCACTTGACGCCATCCACGGCCAGGTGGATGGTGCCTGGGTGAAATCAAGGCCATGAACAGACCTGGCGCCAGCCCCAAAGTCGACTCCGTCAGGCCAGTTGCTTGTGAATAGCTGCGTACTTCATGGACAGCCGCTCAACGACTCCGTAGCATTCCGGATCCCAGACCACTAATCGACAGGAGCGTTGTGCATAGGACCGCTGCATCACATTGGCGCGAAACCTACCGTCTGAGCGAACGTTACGAACTGGCCTTCTGGCAAATTAAGGGTTCGGGCAAGCATCACCGGATCCAGCGCACCACGAAAAACACAGGCAAGGCCTTCCGAGGCGCAAAACAGATACACGTTTTGTCCTATGAATGCGGCGTCCACGCCAGCATAGATACGCTGATCCTGCATGGAAAGGTTTGTCATCCGCTCCCCATGGGCAACATAAACGAGGTTCACCGGCGCCAAGGCGACAAAGTCTTGCGTTCCCGTGCGATCGCGAAGGTCCTCGGTGCTGCATGGAAGCAGGCGATGCCGTGCCGGTTCATAGACCCATGTTCCTTCTGCCGTTGTTACATAGATTTCGATCACCTTCACGTGTCGCCAATACGGAGCAGTTCTATTATCACCAGGGCGGTTGATCCCGAACGCAGCCCATAGCAAATCAGACAATATTTGAGGCTGCAGCGGCCTGGACTGGAATGTGCGTACAGAGCGACGCAATTTCAGTGCGCTCAAAAGTGGCATGCCGCCTTCCATGCGCGGCTTGGGCAGGACTCGCGGTGCATCATCCGGAATTCTTGCCCTGATGCGCGCCGCTTCCAAGTGTTGTGCCATCGATTCAAAAGGTGAGTCGATGGCATACGGGGTACTCACCTGGGGCACCAGTAATACAGGAATGGTACAGGCGCGAGATACGCGTTCTGCATCGCTGCCAAGCATCAGCTTCTGCAAACCGCGACGGCCATGCGTTCCCATGATTACGGCATCGTAGCCTTTGGCTGCTTCTTCACAAATTGCGTCTGCCGCTCGTCGAACCCTGGTTTCGCACAGAATCACACGAGCTTCAATACCGGCACTCGCGGCGATGATCCTGGCTTCTTCCAGCACTTCGTTACCGTGGCGGCGCAGCCCCTCCATATGAGTGAGGTACAGCGAAGGCGATGCCATTTGCATTTCACCAATCGCGGCATATTCATTCAGGATATACAGCAACGTCAGTTTGGTGGCTTTTCGATCTGCCAGGCCAATGGCGACGTGCAACGCATTCTCAGCAGTTGAACTTCCGTCGAATGGAACGAGGATGTTGCTGAACATTCTTTGCCTTTCCTATCGTGCCAGAACCTGGATACGCATGACCGAGGATGGCATAGACCGCGGATCCACCTTTGATGAAAGTCAAGTGCGAACCGGCAATGTGAGCCTGATTGGAAAATTTCTTTCGTCGCAGAAGTGGTCAGGGCGGAATTGAGGGGGTGAGAGTGCTTTCTCCAGCCGTTTCATTGGGACTTTCGGGGGCCTTCCGGGCATGCCTTCAAGACATTCGCTCACTGAATTTTCAGATCAGCTCAAGGTACCAGCACGGCAGCACCTAGCAGTCGACCCGCCCGCAAATCGTCCAGCGCTTCATTGGCGTTCTCCAGCGGATAGGTTGTCGTTACAACGCGCAAAGGCACCTTCAATGCGAAGCGGAGAAACTCCGCCGCATCGGCACGTGTGAGGTTGGCTACTGATAGTAATTGCCGCTCCTCCCACAGCAGCCTGTATGCGAAAGACGGGATGTCGCTCATGTGGATCCCGCCGCAGACGACGCGGCCACCCTTGCGCACCGCGCGTAGCGCGAGGGGTACCAACTCGCCGACAGGCGCAAAGATAATGGCAGCATCCAGAAGTTCGGATGCCGTCTCATCCGATCCGCCGGCCCACACTGCGCCTAACGAGCGGGCAAACTTCTGTGCCTGTATATCGCCGGTGCGGGTGAACGCGTGGACGTTCCTACCCTGGTGTAGCGCAACCTGGGTAATCAGGTGCGCAGCCGCGCCAAAGCCGTAAATGCCGAGTTTCAGGGCGTCATCGCCGGCCATACGCAACGATCTCCAGCCGATCAGCCCGGCACACATCAATGGCGCAACGTGAACCGCATCTGTCAGCACTGTCAACGGCAGGCAGAAAGCGGCTTCAGCGACCACATGCGTGGCGAAACCGCCATCGCGTCCGTGGCCGGTGAACAATGGCTGGTCGCAAAGGTTTTCGCGGCCCAAGCGACAGAAGGCGCAATGTCCGCAGGTGTGCGCGAGCCAAGGCACTCCGACACGATCGCCAGGGACCAGCTCAGACACACCATCTCCGATGCACTCGACAATGCCGACGATCTCGTGGCCAGGTACCAGCGGCAGATGCAGCAACGGTAGCTCCCCGTCAACGACATGCAGGTCGGTACGACACACCGCACACGCTTCGACACGCAGACGCACTTCACCCGGCCCCGGCTCGGGAACCGGGCGCTTCTCCAGGCGTAGCGCCTCGCCAGGTTTGTGCAGAACCATCGCGCGCATCATGGGCTGAATTCCAGTTTGGGGTCGGTGCGATCAATCCCTGCGGCATTGCACCATATCGATTCGAACAACCTATGTCTGTGTGCCGATGCCGTTTTTTTTTGCCAAGGGCAGGGCGTCAGGCTCCACATACCCTGATCAAAAGTGCAAACTCCACGCTACTTGATACACCAAAGTGCTTCAGAGGTATCCACATTTATTCAGGTTGCACCGGATGGTTATGTGCACCCGAACTGAGGCCCGACTGGCGGTCAGTGCGTGTTTGCCTGGTTTGCTGTGCCGTTCAGCGAGTTATGCAAGATCGCTTGCCAGGCCTCGAATGCCGGCTTCAGGCCATTCTCGGGTGCTGTATGGAGCAGATGAGTGCCGCAAGTCGCCATATCGACTTGCGTCTTGATCATCGCAGCAGCCAACTGCTGCCAATATTGGGTCGCGCCTTGCAGGTCAAAGCGCATCAACTCCGACTGAATGGCCAGCCAATCGGATGGTTCGCTCTGACTGCGCAGCTTCTGCGCGACCGCCTCATGATGCACCGAAGCATGATGCGCGGCTTGCTGCTGGATTTTCCGCATGGCTTCGGAGCCGCGAAATACGGCGCAGGCGCTTTCAGTTGCCAGAATAAGCTGTTGGCGACCAAGGTCGGCCAGCAGGTTCCAGGGCGCCGATCTGGCGGTCATAGTCTCGGTGGACGGGGCGGCGTGGGAAGTTTTTGTACTCATGAGGGCTCCTTTCGGGGTGGTTGGCGGTGACGGGATCAATGTCGCAGGGCTGGTGATCGCGCCTGCTCGTGAATGGATTGGCATGCGGTGCAATAAGGTGTTTCCGGTAGTGCCGAGAGCCGCCGCAGGTCGATCGCTTCGCCGCAATCAAGGCAACGGCCATAGCTCGAAGCTTTGCCGCGGCTGCCGTCTTCAAGGCGGCGGCGGGCCGCGAGAACTTGCGCCAGATCTTGGGCGGCATGCTCCGCTTTGGCTTCGCTGATCGTGGACAGTGACTGTTCCGTGGCCATATCCTTGAAGTCCATGACATCATGCGGCGCAGCTCGTTCCCCCTGGTCAGCCAGACTCCCTCCAGCGCGCAGGATGGCGCGTAATTCCGCCTCGCGTTGAGCAAGAAGCTGGCTGAATCGGGGGGCCAGGCTACTGTTGTATGTGTCCACAGGAATTTCCTCATTGGTCGTACTGAATGGTCCTACTTAAAGGTCATTTTCTGGCGCGCAAGCGTTCGGTCCTTGATCTGGCGCAAGTGATGGCGTGATCATTGCGTTAACCTGAAGTTATCAGGCGGGATGACCCATCGGAGTTCAAGGATATTCATGAGCGTACGCAATCTCGAAGCCCTGCTCCAGCCCGCTTCGGTGGCTGTGATCGGAGCCTCCGACCGTGAAGGCAGCTTAGGGGCGGTTGTGCTGCGCAACCTCAAGCTTGGAGGGTTTCAGGGACCAGTCTGGCCGGTCAATGCCCGGCATGCGAGTGTCGGAGGTGAGCAGGCCTGGCCAGATATCGAATCGCTGCCGCAGGCGCCTGACCTGGCCGTGATTTGCACACCGGCAACCACTGTGCCGGGGTTGATTGCTGCCTTGGGGCGCAAGGGAACACGTGCCGCCATGGTGCTCACGGCAGGCCTGAAACAGCCAGCAGGCGACGATGGTCTTTCGCTGGAGCAGCGCATGCTGGACGCTGCGCGGCCCTACCTGCTGCGCATTCTGGGACCGAATTGCATAGGCGCGCTGGTCCCTGGCGCCCACCTCAATGCAAGCTTTGCGCCGGGTAATGCGGAACCGGGCCGGTTGGCCTTTGTGACCCAGTCGGGCGCGCTGGCGACTGCCATGCTGGACTGGGCTAACAGTCGGGGTATCGGTTTTTCACATTTTATCTCGCTGGGCGACAGCGCCGATGTAGATTTCGGCGACGTGATCGACTACCTGGCCAGCGAGCCGGGGACCCGGGCCATTTTGATGTATGCGGAATCGATCAAGGCGGCGCGAAAGTTCATGTCGGCCGCGCGGGCGGCCGCGCGCAACAAGCCCTTGATCATGGTCAAGGCTGGACGGGCGCCTGATGGCGCCAGGGCCGCCGCTTCGCACACCGGTGCCCTGGCTGGCTCTGACGAGGTATTTGACGCTGCCGTCATGCGGGCCGGCATGCTGCGGGTGGACACGCTGGAGTCGCTGTTCGATGCCGCCGAAACACTAGCCCATATACGCCCCTGGTGCGGTGAGCGGCTGGTGATCCTCACCAATGGCGGCGGCGCCGGCGTGCTGGCGGCCGATGCGCTGGAGCTGGGCGGGGGCAAGCTGGCCCGCCTGGGCGAAGAAACTCTGACAGCCCTAGATCAATGCCTGCCAGCCTCCTGGTCGCACGGCAATCCGGTCGACATCATCGGTGATGCACCCGTTACCCGCTATCAAGACGCATTGCGCGTGTTGCTGGCTGCACCCGATGTGGACGCGGTGTTATTCATGCATGCGCCTACAGCAATCGTTCCTGCAGCAGCGATTGCATCAAGTTGTTTGCCGCTGATCCAGCAGTCCGCCAAGCCGGTGCTGAGTTGCTGGCTGGGCGGCGCAGCCGTGGCGACGGCGCGCGCCGCCTGCGGTTCGGCGGGCATTGCCAGCTACAACACGCCGGAACGCGCGGCGACGGCATGGTTACAACTGCTCAACCACGCACGCAACCAGGAAGCCCTTCAGCAGATCCCGTCCGCTGCGCTGGACGGCCTCATGCCCGATCAACAATGCGTTCAGTTGCTTCTGGAGCAGGCGCTGCGTGACGGCCAGGAGTGGCTCAACGCGGCACAAGCACAAATGTTGTTGCAGGCTTGCGGTATCCCCATCGTCGAGACTGAGCAGATCCAGGGCATTGAAGAAGCAGTCATCGTCGCCGATCGCATGGGTTATCCCGTCGTACTGAAGATTGTTTCGCCCCAGGTCATCCACAAATCGGACGTCGGCGGCGTGGCGCTTGGTCTGGCGACTGCGGACGAACTCAGGGCGGCCGCCATGAAGATGCGCCAGCAGGTGGCGCGCTTGCTGCCGCTGGCCGTGGTGCTCGGCTTCACCGTCCAGCCCATGGTTCGGCGACCCGGAGCTCATGAATTGATTGTGGGTATCGCCACCGATGCCGTGTTCGGCCCGGTTGTCCTGCTGGGCGAGGGTGGAACCGCTGTCGAACTGAGCAAAGCGCACGCGGTGGCACTGCCGCCGCTCAATGGCAATCTGGCCCGTGACCTGATTGTCAAAAGCCAGCTTGCTCCCATGCTTGCTGGCTACCGCGGCCGCCCACCCTCCGATGAACACGCGTTGCTGGCCACACTGTTGAAAGTCTCACAAATGGCTTGCGACCTTGGCTGGCTGGCGGAACTTGACATCAACCCGCTGCTGGTTGATGAACTGGGGGTTCTCGCACTGGATACCCGGGTCAGGCTGCGGCCGGCGTCGGCAGGAGAGGGTAGCCAGCTTGCCATACGCCCGTATCCGTCGGCGCTGGAAGAGCGTCTCCAGTTGGCGGGGCGTGACCTGCTGCTGCGACCGATCCGTCCCGAAGATGGTCAGCGCCTGATGGGCTTCTATGCCAAGGCATCTCCCTCCGACATGCGCCTGCGCTTTTTCATGGCGCGGCGCGAGGTGCCGCATTCCGAGCTGGCGCGCTACAGCCAGATCGACTATGACCGCGAGATGACCTTCATCGCGCTGGCACCCGGGGAGTGTGAGAACCCAACCATGGTGGCAGAAGTACGGGCTGTGTGCGATCCCGACAATCTGCAGGCGGAATTTGCGATTCAGGTGGCGTCCGACTGGCAAGGCAAGGGGCTGGGCCGGCGCTTGCTGGACAAGTTGACCTGCTACCTGCGCGAGCGGGGCACAAGTGAAGTCGTGGGGCAATGCCTGCCAGAGAACATCGGTATGGCATCGCTTGCCAGGCAGGCCGGATTTTTAGTCTCAAACGGCCCCTCAGACGACACGGTGGAATTGCGACTGCGACTGCAACTGCACTGATGGCCGGTTTCCATACAAGAGACATTACGACGACTTTTTGCCCTCGGTGCCTGCGTTCTAGAAGATACCGTTGCATGCTGATGTGACGCTGCTGAATATGGATGGAAGCCTGTCTGTATGGGCGCGCGATTGGCTCAATCAATGGAAAACCAGGCCAGTCTAAAGCACTGGGAAATCAGCACCTCTGGTCGCGATAGCTGCCAGACAACTGCCTGATGCATTGCGCCAAATCAATGCGTCAGCCGAACTCCAATCAGACAATTACCCGAACGCCAACAAGCAAATCACGCCAGACAAATTCGCAAAGCGCACTTTGTCAGTCAGATTGGGCAGCTTCTGATGACGTTCTTGCGACCCACGGAACCAAGCGACCTCATGTGCCAGGCAACAGCCGTTGCAGGGCGAAGCGTTAACCCTATCGATGGAGATTCAACATGTTACCGACCCTCGCAGCGCAATCGCGCAGAGTCAGGCTTTCGTTGGAGAGTCGTGCGGTTGAGCCGGAGGTTGGTGCGCTCATTGCGCCCTTGGCGCGCTCCATCAATGCCCAGGTATTGGAAACGCCGCTTTCCTGGGTTTTGCTGTCCGGTGATTCGGCATGGAAGATCAAGAAAAAAGTCAGCCTGCCTTTTGTAGACTACAGCACGCTTGAAGCCAGGCATCACTACTGCCTGGAGGAGTTCCGTCTGAACAAACAATTGGCGCCGGCCATGTATCTTGGTGTAGTTCCAATCGGTGGCTCACCCCATCTTCCCTTGCTCGACGGGCCAGGTCCTGTATTGGACTATGCGGTGCACATGCGCAGGTTGTCACCCGGATCGCTTTTTTCAGAAAGACTGGCGGCGCAAACATTGAGCATGTCCGACATTGAGGATCTCGCTGTCCTACTGGCAGAGCTGCATATGTGTGCCCCAAAGGCCGCCGTTGCGCGATTTGCAAATCCGGCGAGACGAGCTGGCAGCGCTCTCGCTGCGCTCAACGGCGTACGGCCAATCGCTACACCCGCTGCAGCAAGGAAGCTGGAACACTGGTTGATCACCGAAGCTGAATCACTCAGGCCATTCTGGGAAAAGAGGCATGTAGATGGGCACGTACGGGAATGCCATGGTGACCTTCATCTGGGGAATGTCGGTAGCCTTGATGCTCGAATAACCGTATTTGATCGCGTTGAATTTTCGCCGGCCCTTCGATGGATCGATGTTCTTGACGATATAGCCTTTCCCATCATGGACCTGTCAGCGCATGGCAGGGATGATTTTGCTTATCACCTTCTCAATACCTGGCTGGAGCATACCGGGGATCATGACGCGCTTACCGGACTTCGCTTTTCTGTAGTCTATCGAGCATTAGTGCGGGCACAGGTTGAATACCTCCGAGGATCATCCGGACTGGTGAGTGCAGGGCGCTACTTCAACACCGCACTGGCGTGGGCACACGGCGGTAATCCATGGCTATTCATAACAACCGGACTACCAGGTTCGGGCAAAACATTCTTTTCCGGGCAATTGATTGAGCGAGATGGTGCCATTCGGATCCGTTCCGATGTTGAGCGCAAGCGACTTTCTGGTCTGCATATGCTCGATCGATCTCTTGCCAATGGGTTGAGCATCTACAGCGACAGCTCCAGCGCTCGAACTTACGCACACCTGCGAAGCCTAGCAAAGAAAATAATGGATTCGGGTTTTGCGGTCATTGTTGACGCGGCATTCCTGCGCCAGGCCGATCGTCAAATTTTCAGGGAACTGGCAGTCGAGGCCGCCGTGCCATTTGTGATCATGGAATGCAAGGCATCCCAAAGCGTCCTCCAGCAGCGTCTGATAAAGCGCCGGAATGATGCGTCGGAAGCGACGGTAGATACCTTGAAAGAGCTTGCTTTGGTTGCCGAGCCCCTAACAAAGACGGAATCAGCGTTTTCATGTCGTCCACCAATCAGTATCCTTCCGAGTCGGCTGTAGATGAATCCCCGCCTGAGTTGGACCTGGGTGCATCGGCCATAGAGGGCCGTCCTGCGTTCCCATGAGTGGACGTCTTTGACTAGATGAGTCCACGCTGGGCTGTGACGCTTACGGCCTGAGCCCGGCAGTGAATCTGGAGCTTGTTGTATATGTGCTTTATGTGGGTATTGACGGTTTCCGTGCTGATCTTCAAACGATCCCCTATCTCGATGCTGGTGTAGCCCGCCGTAATATTTGAGAGTACAGCCTTTTCACGGGGCGACAGGGTCTCTTGTTTGTTGCTGGGGGAGGGGGCAATCCCCCCTTGTGACGGCTCAAGCTTTCTCAGGAGTTTTCGCGCAATATTGGGCGTAATGTATGCGCCACCGTTGGCGACCTGAAGCACCGCCTCTACGAAGTTCCCGAACCAGGAATTCTTCACAAGGTAGCCTACCGCCCCCAACTCAAATGCAAGTAGCGCGTACTGCTCATTATCCAGAACTGAAATAACAATAATCTCCGCTTTGGGGTGTACGGACTTTGTGTAGGCGATTAGATCGAGTCCATTGCCATTGGGCAGGGTGATATCGACCAACAGGACGTCAAATGTATGCATGGAAATCAGGCGCCTAGCGTCCCTTAGAGTGGCGGACTGCATGACGACGTCAGTACGCGCATCTTTATATAGTTCACCGGAAATCACTCTTCTGATCAATGCATCGTCGTCTACGAGCGCGACCCGTACTGGCCGACTGGGCTGACCTGCAAGGAAGTCAGGCCACAGGAAAACGTCTGACGAACGCCCGCCTTGCGAGCCTGATCGCCCATCCGGTGTGCTTTGATCTGGAGAGTTCATTGTTGTTTCCGGATGTCTATCTGTTTGGCTGCCCGTATAGTCGGCCGGCGCTCCTTTTGTTTTGGCCGATGCTTCCTGATGTTCTTGATTCTGTCTGGACAGGATTTATTTCGATTGCTTTTTATCAACTTATATGGATTTCGCGCAAGTTGCGATCTGACCGAAGCCATAAGCGCCGCCGGCAATTACATTGATACCTATTGACGTACTGCCTCAACATAGGGCGACGTCTGCGGATACTGGTAAATCGTGTCATTCAGGTAGCCTGCGACCGCTGCGATATCTGCTTCGCTCCATTGCAGTCCGGTGTTGCCTTGCCAAAGGCGAACCTGTGCGTTCAGGCTGGTCCAGTCATAGGCTCGCCTGTTGTTGCGCCAGTGCATCTCCGAAGTGTGACAAGTAATGCAATGCGTCGTGTACAACAACTCCCCACGAGTTTGCACCGGCACCGTTTGAGCATGCGCCACTAAGCTGCTGACCGCGATAACTACCAGCAAAAGATCTCGCTTGGATCTTTCTTTGGGTAATGGCATCATGATCTTCTCCAAGATTGACGTGAATCAGAAGCATCGCCGGGTTGTGGGAAATGGCATTTGATATATCGCAAGAACACGCGGGAACCGGCCAAAAGAGCTCTAAACCGACAGCGCCAATGCATTTGGTGAGGATGGGCGATTTTTCATGAAGCGACAAAGCACCTACGATGCGGAAAGCCGGCGAGATTAGTCAATTCCGCATGGTTCTGCGAAGCAACTCGAAGAAGAAATTGCTGCAGCCACGGATCACGTCCTTGAGTGGATCGTGGGTATTCCCAGGCGACAGGTTCAGTATTCGATCAACAACGGATGGGTCACCCTGACAGGACGTGTAGGACTGCACTACAAACGGCTTCATGCTCAGGAAGTCGTAGCCAAAATTTCTGGCGTTAAAGGCGTGACAAATCTCATTGATGTCCAACCGGACAAGGCCGTCTTAAGTTGAAACTGACGGAAACCCGCATGGAATAAGGAAAGGGTGGACGACTTCAGCAACCACCACCATGTCGCCAACGATCTAAGTGGTTGATTTATAAAGAAAAGGCAATTAACCCTGTCGGACCTCGCTACCTGCGAACCCGAAGCAACCTACGACAGCATTCAACCGGGGGAAGTAAAGACGGACAGGAGACGGATCAGCGGGAGCAACATCCGTCAGCATTTGCCGGCGTGGAGCAAACACAGACAGCATCCGCCGAAGCATCCGAAAGCTATGTGGCTTTGGGATTTCCCAATGCGTCCAGTTCCTTGGTCATTTGACACCTGTTAACCATGGTTTTTAGGGGTGCTGACGTAGGTTGCCCCCACAAATATGGTCACTAACGCTGCAGTCAACCAAAAAGGCCGTTTGCGGTAGTATCGCGGTGCTTCACACCGCTCTATTATTTAACATAATATACATCGTGGAACTATTGAGTAATGAAAGCACACCTCAGAATCCACATTCAGAAATCTTAAGTAATCTTTCGAACACTCCTTAAATAATCCTTGTACGTCTGACGCTCCCCCAAGCTAATTAGGGCAAGCCGAACAACGCTCATACACCGAAATTGGCAACGACGTGCCCACCCAAGGCCAGCGACGAAGCAAAAGTTGACGCGCAGCAAGAAGCCGGGGCAAACCCAGCCTGATTTTGCGAACCGTTCTAGCGCGGCGAATAACGCCGAATGGCTCCGCCGCACTTGAATAGCCGCTCTGTTACCACTGTCCTGGCGGGCGTTGGCTTCGTATCGATTTGGCGATGAGCTCCGCGACGTCCTTGCGATTGGCGCGTTGGGCGAACTGGATCGCTGTCATGCCTTGCTGGTTCTTGAGTTGCGGGTCCGCTCCTTCTTCAAGCAATAGCTTGACTGCCTCAGCTGGGGTCGTCTCAGAAAACGGAAAATAAAGCACGCTAAGCAGGTTGCAACGGCCGCAGCGGCCTGAACTTGCCCGCGCCGATCTTGGCGCTGCTGCGCCAGAGGTAATCGCCGGTCAGGTTGATGTGCTCCCAGCCGAGCGGCGACAGGTACTGCAACAGCGCGTCATCGACGGCGTGGCCGTTGCCCCGCAGCGCGTGCGCAGCCCGTTCCAGATAGACCGTGTTCCATAGCACGACGGCCGCCGTCACCAGGTTGAGGCCGCTGGCACGGTAGCGCTGCTGCTCAAAGCTGCGGTCGCGGATTTCACCCAGACGGTTGAAGAACACGGCGCGGGCCAGCGCATTGCGGGCTTCGCCCTTGTTCAGCCCAGCGTGCACGCGACGGCGCAGCTCCACGCTTTGCAACCAATCCAGGATGAACAGCGTGCGCTCGATACGCCCCAGCTCGCGCAGGGCCACGGCCAGGCCGTTCTGGCGCGGATAGCTGCCGAGCTTGCGCAGCATCAGCGAAGCCGTCACCGTGCCCTGCTTGATCGACGTGGCCAGCCGTAGAATTTCATCCCAATGGGCGCGAATAGCCTTGATGTTCAGTCTGTCGCTGCTAATCATCGGCTTGAGCGCGTCGTAGACGGTGTCGCCCTTGGGGATGAACAGCTTGGTGTCGCCCAGGTCGCGGATGCGCGGCGCAAAGCGGAAGCCCAGCAGGTGCATCAGGCCAAATACATGATCGGTGAATCCTGCCGTATCGGTGTAGTGCTCCTCGATGCGCAGGTCGGACTCGTGGTACAGCAAGCCGTCGAGCACATAGGTCGAGTCGCGCACGCCGACATTGACCACCTTGGTGTGGAATGGCGCGTACTGGTCGGAGATGTGGGTGTAGAAAGTCCGCCCAGGACTGCTGCCATATTTCGGGTTGATGTGGCCAGTGCTCTCGGCCTTGCTGCCGGTTCGGAAATTCTGGCCGTCCGACGATGACGTGGTGCCGTCGCCCCAGTGCTCGGCGAAGGGATGCCGGAACTGCGCATTGACCAGTTCGGCCAGCGCCGACGAATAGGTTTCGTCGCGGGTATGCCAGGCTTGGAGCCAGGCGAGCTTGGCGTAGGTCGTTCCGGGGCAGGACTCCGCCATCTTGGTCAGACCCAGGTTGATGGCGTCGGCCAGGATCGTGGTCAGCAGCAGGTTCTTGTCCTTGGCCAGGTCGCCCGATTTCAGGTGCGCGAAGTGCCGGGTGAAGCCTGTCCATTCGTCTACCTCCAGCAGCAGTTCGGTGATCTTGACGTGCGGCAGGATCATTGCTGTCTGGTCGATCAGCGCCTGCGCGGTGTCGGGCACCGCCGCATCGAGCGGCGTGATCTTCAGGCCCGACTCCGTGATGATGGCGTCCGGCAGCTCGTTGGCCAGCGCCATGCGGTTGACGGTGGCGAGCTGCGTTTCCAGCAGCGTCAGCCGGTCATGCAGGTACTGGTCGCAATCGGTGGCCACGGCCAGCGGCAATTCGCTGGCCTGCTTGAGGCTGGCGAATTTCGCGGGTGGCACCAGGTAGTCCTCGAAGTCCTTGAACTGGCGCGATCCCTGCACCCAGATGTCGCCGGAGCGCAGGGCGTTTTTCATCTCCGACAGCGCGCACAGTTCGTAGTAGCGCCGATCGATGCCGGTGTCGGTCATCACCAGCTTCTGCCAGCGCGGCTTGATGAAATCGGTTGGCGCGTCGGCGGGCACCTTGCGGGCGTTGTCGCTGTTCATGTTGCGCAGCACTTCGATGGCCTCCAGCACATCCTTGGCAGCGGGCGCGGCCCGCAGCTTGAGCACGGCGAGGAATTCCGGCGCGTAGCGACGCAGCGTGGCGTAGCTCTCGCCGATGCGGTGCAGGAAATCGAAGTCCTCGGGCTGCGCGAGCTTCTGCGCTTCGGTGACGCTCTCGGCGAAGGCGTCCCAGGACATGACGGCCTCGATGGCGGCAAACGGATCGCGGCCCGATTGCTTGGCCTCGATCAGTGCCTGACCGATACGCCCGAACAGCCGCACCTTGGCGTTGATCGCCTTGCCGGACGCCTGGAACTGCTGCTGATGCTTGTTCTTGGCGGCGTTGAACAGCTTGCCCAGGATGCGGTCGTGCAGGTCGATGATTTCGTCGGTGACGGTGGCCATGCCTTCAATGGCGAGCGCCACCAGGGTCGCGTAGCGCCGCTGCGCCTCGAACTTGGCCAGGTCGGCGGGTGTCATCTGGCCGCCCTCGCGGGCGATCTTGAGCAGCCGGTTTTGGTGGATCAGCCGCTCGATGCCGGTAGGCAGATCGAGCGCCTGCCATGCCTTGAGTCGTTCGATGTGCTCCAGCATATGCCGCGAATTGGGCTTGACGGGTGACTGGCGCAGCCAGGCCAGCCAAGTCGTCTTGCCGTTGTCCCGGCGCTTGAGCAGATCGTCGAGGCGGCGGCGATGCGCGTCCGACAGTGGTTCGGCCAAGGCGTAGTAGATGCGCCGGTTGGCGCGGGTGATCGCTTCGGCGCTCGCCCGCTCGACGGCGTTGAGGGCAGGCAGAATGACCGACTGCCGCCGCAGATGCTCGATCAAGGCGCTGGCCAGCACAATGCCCTTGTCGGTTTGCATGGCCAGCTCGGTCAGCGTGTGGACGGCCTGCCGGTAGTGGCTCATGGTGAAGGGCTGGAAGCCGAACACCGTTTGCAACTCGACCAGATGCTCGCGCCGGGTCTGCTCCCGCTGCCCGTACTCGCCCCAGCTTTCGACACTGACCTTGAGCTGGTCGGCGACCAGTTTCAGCAAGGGCGGAAACGGCGGCTCATCGACGCCAAGGAGGATGCCGGGAAAGCGCAGGTAGCAGAGCTGAACTGCAAAGCCCAAGCGGTTCGCAGGCCCGCGCCGTTGCCGGATGATGGAGAGGTCGGTATCGCTGAACGTGTAGTATCGGATCAAGTCGTCCTTGGTATCCGGCAACGCCAACAGGCTTTCCCGCTCGGCGGCGGACAGAATGGAACGACGTGGCATATTTACTGATCCGCTCTCAAGTATTGATACAGGGTCTCCCGGCTGACACCAAACTCGCGGGCCAGCTTCGCTTTTTGTTCGCCGGCGGCGGCCCGCTGCCGCAGATCGGCTACCTGTTCGGGCGACAGCGCTTTCTTGCGGCCCCGGTAGGCTCCGCGTTGCTTGGCGAGCGCGATGCCTTCCCTCTGCCGCTCGCGGATCAAGGCCCGCTCGAATTCAGCGAACGCCCCCATGACCGACAGCATCAGGTTCGCCATCGGCGAATCCTCGCCGGTGAAGGTCAGGCTCTCCTTGACGAACTCGATGCGCACGCCGCGCTTGGTGAGCTTTTGCACGAGGCGGCGCAAGTCATCGAGGTTGCGCGCCAAGCGATCCATGCTGTGAACCACCACGGTGTCGCCTTCGCGCACGAAGGCCAGCAGCGAATCAAGCTCGGGCCGCTGGGTGTCCTTGCCCGACGCCTTGTCGGTGAACACCTTGCCGACTTCGACGTGTTCAAGTTGCCGTTCCGGGTTCTGGTCGAAGCTGCTGACCCGGACGTAGCCGATGCGTTGACCCTGCAAGATGCCTCCCTGGACGAAAATGTCAGGAAGAAATCTATGACCTTTTTCAGCTAGTGTCAATAAATAACACAACCGACTCTATTCTGACGTTGTGAGGCAGTCTACCCTGACATCCGGTTAGGGTATGCTTCAACCTGACGGCGGCGAACCGCAAGCGTTCAGTTCGGCGCTCGTTTCGGTCGCGTTGCTGGCCCGCGCCTGGAAGCGTTGATAACACTCCAGCCCGCAGAAGTGCTCGACGTACTCCGCACCTTCCGGTGTGAAGGCGGCATCGAGCGGGATTTCCTTGCAGCACACGCAGCAACTGGTGGCGGTCGGATCATTTGTATTCATGGTGGCGCCCCTCCATTGACTGACAAAGGCGGCGAATGCCGCCGCCGGCATCGGCTTGGCGAACAGGAAGCCTTGTCCTGTGTCGCAGTTCGCTTGTCGCAACAGATCAAGACTTGCCGATGTTTCCACGCCTTCGGCCACCACATCCATGCCCAGCCCGTGCGCAAGCTGAATCACGGTGTGCACGATAGTCTGGTCGCGGTGGTCGTTGGCGAGTCCGGCGACAAACGATTGGTCGATCTTGAGCGTGCTGATTGGGCAGCACTTCAGATGTTGCAGACAGGAATAACCCGTCCCGAAGTCGTCGGCGGCGAAGCGCACACCGATCTGTCGCAAGGCTTCCAGAGCGGGGAAGATCGCAGGATTACCGAACGCAACCGATTCGGTCAGTTCGATTTCAAGATACTCGGTGGGCAACTCCGCATCAGCCAGCACGCCCTTTACCCACCCGTCGAAGTCCGGTCCCACCTGGCTCGCCGAAACATTGACGGCCAGCCGGAACGGTTGCCAATTCAATGACAGCCAACGCTGCATCTGGCGGCAAGCTTCGCTCAGCACCCAAGCGCCGATTTCCGGCATCAGGCCGGACGATTCGACCAGGGGCAGGAACTGGCCCGGCGGCAACATTCCGAGTGTCGGATGACGCCAGCGCAACAGGGCTTCCGCGCCGACAATCTGGTCACTGCGCAAATCGACAATCGGCTGGTAGTGCAGCTCAAGCTGCCCGCGCACAACCGCATGCGCCAACTCGGTCGCCGTCCATCCGGCGGGCAGTGATGTGCTCATGATCTTTCCTTGAAGACCCGCAAAAGCCGCGTCACGGATAGGACGAACAAGCCGGTCAGCGCCATCGCTGCGACGCCCCAGTGCTCGCCGATGAAGGCACCGGCGGTCGTGCCGGCCAGCACAACGGCAAGAATCGGCAAATGGCAGGGACAGGTAAGCACGGCCAGCGCGCCCCACAGGTAGCCGGTGAACGGCTTGTGTGTCTCGGTCGGCAAGCTCTCGGGGCTGTTCATGGCAGACTCTCCGCGTGCTGTGCCGGCTCGGTCGGCATAGTGGCCAACTGCACTTCCAGATCGGCCAGCGCTTCACGCCGGCGTTCGACGAAATTACGCAGCACGGCAAGCTGCGCGGCCGCTTCGTCGCCGTCCGCAGCATCCAGTGCCCGGCACAGCCGCGCCAGCGCGTCGAGGCCGATGCCGGCCTCGAAGGCAGCCCGCACGAAGCACAGCCGTTGCAAGGCCGCATCGTCGAACAGGCCGTAGCCGCCCGGGGTGCACGCCACCGGCCGCAGTAGTCCGCGCAGCAGGTAGTCGCGCACGATATGCACGCTCACCCCGGCATTAAGGGCAAGCCGCGACACCGTGTAGGCGTTCATCGAACACCTCCTTTTTCTCACCCGGCGCAGCAGGAAAGCTGCTTCACGTCCTTGTTGAAGGTCTGCGCCGCGAGCTTCAAGCCTTCGACCATCGTCAGGTAGGGAAACAACTGATCGGCCAGTTCTTGCACCGTCATGCGGTTGCGGATCGCCAAGGCGGCCGTCTGGATCAGTTCGCCGGCCTCCGGCGCGACCGCCTGCACACCGATCAAGCGCCCACTGCCGGCATCGGCCACCAGCTTGATGAAGCCGCGCATGTCGAAGTTGGCGAGCGCACGCGGCACGTTGTCCAAGGTCAATGTGCGGCTATCGGTCTCGATCCCGTCGTGATGCGCTTCCGCCTCGCTGTAGCCCACGGTCGCCACTTGCGGATCGGTGAACACCACGGCCGGCATTGCGGTCAGGTCCAGGGCTGCATTGCCGCCGGTCATGTTGATCGCGGCACGGGTGCCGGCCGCTGCCGCCACATAGACGAACTGCGGCTGGTCGGTGCAGTCGCCGGCCGCGTAGATGTCCGGCGTGCTGGTCCGCATACCGGCGTCGATGACGATAGCGCCTTGCGGGTTGAGCGCGACGCCTGCCGCGTCCAGCGCCAGGCTGCGTGTGTTCGGTGCCCGACCGGTGGCGATCAGCAGTTTGTCGGCGCGCAATTCACCGTGTCCGGTAGTCAGCACGAATTCGCCGTCCACATGGGCGACCTGGCTGGCTTGCGTGTGCTCCAGCACCTCGATGCCCTCGGCACGGAAAGCGGCTGTCACTGCCTCGCCGATGGCCGGGTCTTCCCGGAAGAACAAGGTGCTGCGCGCCAGGATCGTCACTTTGCTGCCCAGCCGGGCAAAGGCTTGCGCCAGTTCCAACGCGACCACCGACGAGCCGATCACGGCAAGGCGTTCGGGAATGGTGTCGCTGACCAGCGCTTCGGTGGAAGTCCAGTAGGGTGTGTCTTTCAGGCCGGGGATCGGCGGCACGGCCGGACTCGCGCCGGTGGCGATCAGGCAACGGTCGAAAGTCACCACACGCTCGCCGCCGCCATCGAGCTGCACGGTCAGGCTGTGGCCGCCCCTAAAACGGGCTTCGCCGTGCAGCACGGAGATGGCGGGATTGTCATCCAGGATGCCTTCGTATTTGGCGTGGCGCAGTTCATTGACGCGCGCCTGCTGCTGGGCCAGCAGCCGCTCGCGCAAGATCGTCGGCGGAGCAGGCGGCATACCGCCATCGAACGGGCTTTCGCGGCGCAGATGGGCGATGTGGGCGGCGCGGATCATGATCTTGGACGGCACACACCCGACATTGACGCAGGTGCCGCCGATGGTGCCGCGCTCGATCAGCGTGACGTGCGCGCCTTGCTCGACGGCCTTCAGCGCCGCCGCCATCGCGGCCCCGCCGCTGCCGATAACGGCAATATGCAATCCGCCACCGTCACCACCAGCCTTGTCGCCGCTACCTAGCCATTCGCGCATCTTGACGAGCAAGCCGCCGCCGACCGGAGGCACGGGCGCGTCGGCGAGCGTGGCCCGATAACCGAGTCCGGCCACGGCGGCAGTCAACGCGTCCGGCGATGTGTCGGCCTCGACGGCGAGCTTGGCGCTGCCCTTGGTATAGGAGACATCCGCCGACTGCACGCCGGGGACTTTCTCCAGGGCTTCCTTGACATGCACTGCGCACGAGTCGCAAGTCATGCCGGTGATTTTGAGGGTGGTCATTCATCGTTCCTTTTCTGTGTTGGACGCTGGCTCATGCCGTCAGCCGTGTTTTGTTGGGAGTTCGCAGCCGTCCGGGCCGCAACGGCGATGCGCTGGCGACACGAAATCCCAGATCGACACGCCGATCATCAGGGCTAGGCCGGTGTATACGAGGCGGGCTGTCCACCAGTTGCCAAGCAACCAGACGGTTCCGGCGAACACGATGGCTGGCCCGATCATGCCGAGCAGGCTGCGGTGCCATTGCCGATGACTCAGCCAGCCCAGTGCGTTCGCCAGCAAAGCGACGACGGCGAACAGCGGCAGCAGCGTAGAAATGAACAACCCTTCGTATTCCTGTAGAAAGCCCAGGCCGATGGCCGCACCCAAGCTGGCGATCGCCGGAAAACAGGCGGCGCAGCCCATCGCGGAAACAACGCTGCCAAGCGCGCCAGCCTTGTCGGCAATGCGTGTGATCAGTCCCATGATCGCCCCAGATTCGGGTTCAGTGGCTCACTGCTTGACGCTGGACGGATAGCCGGCGTCTCCGGTTGCCTTGGTCAGCTTCTGCACGCTGGTCTTGGCATCATCGAAGGTGACAACCGCTTCGCGTGTCTCGAAGGTCACGTCAACCTTGCTGACGCCTTCGACCTTGGAAATCGCCTTCTTGACGGTGATCGGGCAGGCGGAGCAGGTCATGCCCGGTACGGACAGCGTGACGGTCTGGGTGGCGGCCCACACGGGGGCAAAAACGGCGGCGAGGGCGAGGGAGGCAAACAGTTTCTTCATGGTGAACTCCGATCAGTAGAAAAATGGCATGACATAGGGAAATCCGAGCGCGACCAGAACCAGCACGGCCACGACCCAGAAAATGAGCTTGTAAGTAGCTCTCACTTGGGGAATCGCGCAGACCTCACCCGGTTTGCAGGCTTGCGCAGGGCGGTAGATGCGCCGCCAGGCGAAGAGCAGCGCCACCAGCGCCGCACCGATAAAGATGGGGCGATAGGGTTCCAGCACCGTCAAGTTGCCGATCCAAGCGCCGCTGAACCCCAAGGCGATCAGAACCAGCGGCCCGAGGCAGCAAGCGGAGGCGAGGATGGCGGCCAGCCCGCCGGCGAAGAGCGCGCCGCGCCCGGTTTGTGGTTCAGACATGCGTTTGTCCTTTCGAATTGGAATGGGATAGCGTAACCTTACTTCCGTACTCATGTACGGAGTCAAGCGACATGCAAAATATTTCTGAGAATCTGACCATTGGCGTTTTTGCCAAGGCGGCCGGGGTCAACGTGGAGACCATCCGCTTCTATCAGCGCAAGGGCTTGCTGCTGGAGCCGGACAAGCCTTACGGCAGCATCCGCCGCTATGGCGAGGCCGATGTAACGCGGGTGCGGTTCGTGAAATCAGCCCAGCGGCTGGGCTTCAGCCTGGACGAGATTGCCGAGCTGTTGCGGCTCGACGACGGCACCCACTGCGAGGAAGCCAGCAGCCTGGCCGAGCACAAGCTTCAGGACGTGCGCGAGAAAATGGCTGACCTGGCGCGCATGGAGGCCGTGCTGTCTGAGTTGGTGTGCGCCTGCCATGCGCGGCAAGGGAATGTTTCGTGTCCGCTGATCGCGTCGCTACAGGGCGGAGCAAACCTGACGGGTTCGGTTATGCCTTAGCGTGCTTTATTTTCCGTTTTCTGAGACGACCCCCAGCTGAACCATACATGCTGGCCATCATCAACGGCGTGGTGCCGTTGGGCGATTCCGCATCTATGTAGGCACTGTTTTCAAGCAGCAGCTTGATCAGGGGCAAATTGCTGTTGCTGGCCGCGTAATGCAGTGGGGTCCAGCCGGTTTTATTGACATCAGCACCTTTTTCGACCATTTGGCTGGCCAGATCCAGCTGGCCTTTCAAGGCTGCGAGCATGAGCGGACTTTCGCCCTGCCTATTCAATATGTTCAGGTTTATGTTGGGCGCATCTACCAGCGCTTTTGCGACTTTGGGCGATGGCTCCTTGATGGCGATAAGCAGGCCGTGCTGACCTTGCGGATCCAGGGTGTTCGGGTCAAAACCTCGCGCCAGAAGTTGCCGCACCTCGGCCGCATCGTCCATCCTTATCGCACGAAAAAAGTCGTCATAAGAACCTGCAAATGAGATATTTAATCCAATTAAAACAAATAGGTATATAGGATATTTAAAGTAATTTCTAAAGATATTATTCATGCCTTGACACCCTTGAAAAGCCGCTCAAAGTTGAGACTCGTGGCGCTGGCAATGGTTTCAAGGCTTGCCTGTTTTAGCTCTGCGATCAGCTTGGCGACGTAGGGCACATAAGACGGGTTATTGGTTTTCCCCCGATAAGGGACGGGCGCCAGGTAAGGGCTGTCAGTCTCTATCAGGATGCGGTCCATGGGCACAAACTGGGCGACTTCCCGCAAATCAGCTGCAGTTTTGAAGGTCAGAATGCCTGAAAAAGAGATGTAGAAGCCAAGGTCGAGTGCTGCGCGGGCCACGGCCTGGCTTTCGGTAAAGCAGTGAAAAACACCGCCGGCACGGCCTGCGGCATCGGCGCCCTCACCCTCTTCCTTCAAAATCGCCAGGGTATCGTCGGAAGCGCTGCGGGTGTGGATGATCAGCGGTTTGCCGACCTGGCGGGCCGCACGGATATGCACCCGGAAACGTTCACGCTGCCATTCCATGTCGGTGATGCTGCGCTCGCCAAGGCGGTAGTAGTCCAGCCCGGTTTCACCTATGCCGACGACTTTGGGCAAGGCCGAGCGGCGTACCAGGTCTTCAACGCTGGGTTCCGTCACGCCTTCATTGTCGGGATGCACACCAACACTGGACCAGAAGTTGTCATAGGCCGTGGCCAGCGCGTGGACGTCCTCAAACTCTTCCAGGGTGGTGCAAATACACAGGGCCCGATCGACCCTGGCATCACTCATGGCCTGGCGTATCTGGGGCAACTGGGCCTTGAGCTCCGGAAAGCTCAGGTGGCAGTGGGAGTCGGTGAACATCAAAAGGCTGGCCTAAGCGGGTAAATCAAATATGAAAAGTGGCTGTAGCCCAATAGAAATGAGCGCAGCCAGCTATAAAAAGAATAGTAAATATTGGCGGGCAGCCGCGTTGCCGCAGCAACGGCTAAATGGTCTGCGTCGGCCGGTCTGATGCCAGATGGGCACCAAGTATTTCTTCTATCTTCAGTTTGAGCAAACGCGATTTCTCATCACTGGGGAAACGCACACCGACACCCTGGGTGCGGTTGCCTGCGGCCCGGGCGGGCGTGACCCATGCGACCTTGCCAGCCACCGGGTAGCGCTGCGTGTCTTCCGGCAGCGTCAACAGCACATACACATCAGCGCCAAGCTGGTATTCGCGGGAAGTCGGGATAAACACCCCGCCCTCTTTGAACAGCGGGATATAAGCCGCATACAGTGCCGCTTTTTCCTTGATTGCCAATTGCACAACACTGGGCCGGGCGGCTGCGCCTGGAGTGGCGGGTGAACTTGCGGGGGGCGTTGTGCTCATGGCTCTAGTTTATCGGTTGCGATGCCGGGCTGCCTGCATTTAAAGCCTCTTTTTGAGGACTTACCTGGATGTCAGGGCGAGTTTGGCCCGGCTGGCCAGCGACTCAAGCATCAATCCCGGGTTGTAGGGATGCTCCACGGTGCGGGCCGTCAGCGCCAATTCTTTAGCCCAGGTGGCCAGTGCGTACATGCCCGTTTTGGCGCTGGCAGTTGGCGGCAGGTCTTCAAGGCTGAAAAACCGGGGCTGCGCGCCAGCCTTTACAGCCCATACATCGTGGCAAAGCTTTTGCAGGGCATCCACGGCTTGCGCGGGCGCCCAGTCAGCCAACACGGTCACGTCACCGCGGGCCATGGCTTTGGGCAGGGCCTGCCAGCTTTGGGCGATGTGGCCGGCCTGGTTGTTTTGTATCCATGCCAGCGCATCGGCAGGGCGTCCACCTGCGGCGACCAGCAAGGTTTTGAGGTCTTGTTCCGAAGGCGGTTTGAGGGCTTTTTTATCGCTGCCCTCGCCTGCCCTTGGGCTGCTCATGGCCTGCAGCCAGGCCAGTCCTTCCTCAAAATCCGGCCAGTGCATGGTGTGCCCGAGGCAACGACTGCGTATGGTCGGCAGCAACTGGTGCGCGGCCTCCGTGGCAAGGATGAACTTGACCGCGCCGGGCGGTTCTTCAAGTGTCTTGAGCAAGGTGTTGGCGGTGATGCCATTCATCCGCTCGGCCGGGAAAACCAGCACCACTTTGGTCGTGCCGCGGGAGCGGGTGAACTGGGTAAATGACACCGCTTCACGTGCGGCATCAACCTTGATTTCCTTGCTGGGTTTGCGCTTTTTGCTGTCAAGGTCGTCCTGGGTCTTTTCGTCCAGTGGCCAGCCCAACTCAATGGACAGGGTTTCCGGCAGCAGCATGCACAGGTCGGCATGGGTATGCACTTCCACCGCATGGCAACTGCCGCACACACCGCAGGCGCCGTCGGGCGTAGGGGCCTCGCACAACCATGTTCTGGCGAGCTCCAGCGCCAGCTCAAACTGGCCGAGACCAGAGGGGCCGCTCAACAGCCAGGCGTGGCCGCGCTGGCTCAGCAGGCTTTTGAGCTGGGTTTTCAGCCAGGGGGCAAGGGATGGTGTACTCATGAAAGCCAGCCTTTGGAGATAAAGACCTGCTTGACATCGTTCCAGACGGCTTCACGGGTTTGCGATGCGTCAATTCGCGCAAAACGCTGCGGATCGGCCTGAAGGCGGTCCTCATAACCACCGGCGACGCGGCGGAAAAACTCGACTGGTTGAGCCTCGAACTTGTCCGGAAGACGCGCCCCGGCCAGCCGCTGTGCGGCCTCTTCAGGGGACAGGTCGAACCAGACGGTGAGATGGGGCTGCAACAGGGTTTCGCTGCTTTCTTTCGATTGACGGGAGTTTTCGCCCTGCACCCACGTTTCAAGCGTCCGCAGGACATCCAGCTTAAATCCCCGGCCACCGCCCTGGTAGGCAAATGTTGCATCGGTAAAGCGGTCGCACAAAACCACTTCACACCGATCCAGCGCCGGCGCAATGACGCTCACCAGATGGTCACGTCGTGCCGCAAAAATCAGAAGGGACTCAGTCAGGGGATCCATGGCATCGTTCAACACCAGGGCGCGCAGCTTTTCTGCCAGCGGCGTGCCACCGGGCTCACGGGTCAGGGTCACGGTACGGCCTGCAAGCCTGAAGGCATCGGCCAGCGCAGCGATGTGTGTGGATTTGCCGGCGCCGTCTATGCCTTCAAAACTGATAAACAGGCCTTCTAGCGAAGACGATCGCAGCGAAGCGCCGCCCCGAGCAAGGTCAGCCCCCTCGGGAGGCAGCGGAGTATGTGAGGCGACGAACGTGGGGGCCAAATTCGCCGACAGGCCGCCCCTAGGCGAAACAGCCCCCAAGGAGGGCAGCGCAGTACGCGAAGCGACCAGCGTGGGGGCCATATCTATTGACCTCTGATGTATTTGTTGACGGCGCGGTTGTGCTCGTCAAGGTTGCTGCTGAACTGGCTGCTGCCATCGCCGCGGGCCACAAAATACAGGGCCTTGGTTGGTGCTGGCTGCACTGCGGCGAGCAATGCAGCTTTGCCAGGCATTGCAATGGGCGTGGGGGGCAGGCCAGCACGCGTGTAGGTGTTGTAGGTGGTATCGGTTTGCAGGTCGCGCTTGCGCAAATTGCCGTCAAACTTGTCGCCAAGGCCGTAAATCACGGTAGGGTCGGTTTGCAAGGGCATGCCTATACGAAGCCGGTTGATAAAAACGCCGGCAATCTGCGCCCTGTCGGACGCTTTCCCGGTTTCTTTTTCCACAATGCTGGCCAGGATCAAGGCCTGCTCCGGGGTTTTCAGCGGCGTATCAGGGCTGCGCAGTGCCCAGGCGGCCTCGACCCGTTTGTCCATTGCCCTGGCGGCCCGCTTGAGCACCGCGACATCACTCGCGCCTTTGGCATAGGTATAGGTGTCAGGAAAAAACCTGCCTTCAGGGTGAATGCCTGGCCTGCCCAGCTTTTCCATAATGGTTTCAGGGCTTAATCCTTGTGTATCGGGCACCAGCTGCTCTGCTTTTTGTAGTGCTGCACGGACCTGGTTAAAGTTCCAGCCCTCCACAAGGGTGACATTTTTCAGGGTTTCCTCGCCACGGACCAGCATGCTCAGCAGTTTGCGCGGCGTCGTGCCTGGTACGATTTCGTAGCTCCCGGCCTTGATCTGCCGGGCCTGGCCGGATAAACGAAACCACAATTGCAACAGCAGGGTGGGCACGTCCGCACCACTGGCCACAACCACTTCGGCTACTGTATTGGCCCGGGTGCCGGGTTCAATCTCAAGGTCTACCACTTGCGCGCCGGGCTGCAGCTTCAGGGGCATGGGCTCGTGCAGCCACCAGGCGGCGGCACCGGACACGAGCAAAAGCAGTACCAACAAGCTTGTAAAAATGCGACGCAAAACCCAACTACCTTTCCAGCTACTTCCAGCCCGGTGCGGGCAAAAACCACAAGCCTATGATAATTCAGCCCATGCATACACCCACACAAGATAAACCGGCCGTGCAGCCAGGCGCAAACCCTTCGCTGCCCGTGCTATCCGGCGTAACAGAACTGGCTCATCTGGGCGTGATTCGTGTGGCTGGCGAGGAGGCTGTCAAGTTCCTGCAGGGCCAGCTGACACAGGATGTTGCATTGATGAGCCTGACGGAAGCCCGTCTGGCTGCGTTCTGCAATGCCAAGGGCCGCATGCGGGCGAGTTTTGTGGTGTTCAAACGCAGTGACGAAGAAATACTCATGGTCTGCAGCCGTGACATCCTGGCGCAAACGCTCAAGCGGCTGTCGATGTTTGTGCTGCGGGCCAAGGCCAAATTGACGGACGCAAGTGCGGATTTTTCGCTGTTTGGCCTCACTGGAAGTGCTATTGAATCAATAGCTGGATCCGTCCAGGCACCATGGGCCAAGCAGGATATCGGTGCCGCAAACCTGGTATTTTTGTATCCCGGGGCAGGCCAGGCACGCGCCTTGTGGTGTGCGCCAGCCGACACAGCAGCGCCCGAAGCCGAAGCGGCGGCACTGCCGCCCGGTGTTTGGGCCTGGCTGGAGGTGCAATCAGGCATCGCCATGATCACCCAGCCCCTATTTGAAGCTTTTGTACCCCAGATGCTTAACTACGAATCCGTGGGCGGCGTCAACTTCAAAAAAGGTTGTTACCCCGGCCAGGAGGTCGTTGCGCGGAGCCAGTTTCGCGGCACGCTCAAGCGCCGCGCCTACCTGGTGCAGGGCGCTGCTGAGCCCGTTGTCGGGCAAGAGGTTTTCCACACCCATGACGCCGAGCAGCCTTGCGGCCTTGTCGCCGCCAGCGCAGCGAATCCGGCCGGTGGATTTGACGCGATTGTGTCCATGCAGACCTCGGCGGCGAGCGATGCGGGCAACGGACGCCTCACCTTGGGACATGCCGATGGGCCGGCATTGACTTTGCTGCCATTGCCCTACCCCTTGCTCGAAGATATCTGAGTTTTACGAAACCAGGAACAGGGGAACGACTCCATGTGTCTTGTCGCGTTTGCCATCAACGCCTCGGAGCGCTGGCCGCTGGTGATCGCATCCAACCGCGATGAATTTTTTGACCGCCCGACCTTGCCGTTGGCACGTTGGCAAAGCGAATCGGGCCACACCATTATTTCAGGGCGTGATGAGCGGGCCGGGGGGACCTGGCTCGGCATGACCCCGGGTGGGCGTATCGCCCTGCTGACCAATGTACGGGAACGGCCGGCTTTATCGCAGCCGCCCGCCCCAAGGTCCCGCGGCGGACTGGTCATGCGCTGGCTCGAAAATGACATGGATGCAAGTCAGTTCATGACGCATACAGACAGCACAGCGTATGCGGGATTCAACCTGGTCGTTGGAGACTGGTCCACAGACAGCTGGACCTGGCTCAGCAATCGTTCTTTTGACTCCGGCCCGGGTGGCGCCGCCGGAAATCGACCTCAGCGCTCGGGATGGCATTCGCGGGCATTGGCCCCCGGGGTTTATGGACTGTCCAATGCGGCGCTGGATACGCCTTGGCCCAAGACGCTTGCTCTGAAGGCGGCGCTGACTGATGCATTGGCTGGTGCTACTTCACAGGAGGCCGGCGCGATGGATACGCCCTTATGGACTGCCCTGGCCAGCCGCCATCGCGCGGATCCCGGGAACCTGCCCGATACCGGGCTGCCTGTTGCGATGGAACAAGCTTTATCTAGCGCTTTTGTGGACTCACCCGAGCGCGCCTATGGAACCCGCTGCAGCACGCTGCTGGTCGCCAGCGCAGCTGAAAACCAGCAGGACAAACATCGCTGGACAGTGCGAGTGGAAGAGAAAACGCATCTTCAACCCGTGAAGGGCAAAGCTACCCAGGAGCAAAGCAACGTTAGAGCCAGCCAGGTTTTTCACTGGCAACGCACAAGCGTTGTGCGCTAGATCCTGCAAACATCACAGTCGTGCCTGGTAAGCCGTGGGGACCTGCTTGCGGATCGCCTCTTTCTCGGCAGCCGGTGCTGCATTCAGTGCCGCCTTGAATGATTCCAGCGCCTTGGCGTCGTCCTTTTTCTGGGCCGCATAAATATTGCCCAGCTTGAGGAATGAGTCTGCCTGCAGGTTTGGCCAACTCTTGACCCGGAACTCCAGGCTCTTGATCGCCATGTCATAGTCCCCTTTTCGAATGCCCAACACATAGGCGGCATTGACAAGGTCAAAGTCGTAGGTGCCTTCATCGAGGTATTGCTTGGCAAGCAGGGCGGCCTCTGGCTCCTTGCCCATGCGACTGAGCAAAATCACCTTGAGGGAACGCACCGAAGCGGCCTTTGGCTGGAGTTTTTCACAACGCAGCAAAAACTCCATGGCCTTGTCGTTATTGCCCATTTGCGCATAGCCCCGGGCAATATTGGACATGATGGCCACCACGTAGGGCCTGGACACCACAACCGACTCCCACACCCAGACAGCATTTTTCCAGTCCCCCCATTTGGCCAGTTCATCGGCGACCATTGGCGTGATCTTGCGATAGTGGGTATTGATGGCAACAGCGTCTTTTGTAAGCGTCAGGATTTCCTTCTTCGTCTTATCCCATTTCGGATTGTTGTAATCCCCCGACTGGGAAATTCCCAGGGACATTTTTACGGCCCGGACGATTTTTTGCTCCACGGCCGCTGCTTGCTGGCTGATGTAGGCCGCCAAAACCAGGCAAGCCATCATGACAACTGCAAGGATTTGCGAATATGCAGGTTTCCAGGGCAAGCGCATCGCCGCAGCCGGACCTCGAATCTGAAGCCTTGCATCGGAGGCCCCAAGCAGGGCCAGGCTCAAGGCAAACAGGCATCCGGTACTGGCAAGCCGCCACGGAAAACCGATGTTGCTGACAATCAGGAATGCCAGCAGGCTCGCCAGCGCAATAACACGCATGGGCGCTTCAGCCAGTCCCTCGGGTGACCTGTTCCGGATGGTTTTCCAGGCTGCAAACAACAGGTAACCGATCAGGGCAAGCAGGAAAAGCAAACCCGTTAAACCGTACTCCGCGAGCAACTGAAGGACTTCGTTGTGTACGTAATAGTCGGTTTCAAGCTGGGAGCCTTCGGTTTGGTAAAGCGGCAGCATCGCCTCCCACGCACCAGCACCTACGCCTGTTAACGGTTTGCTTTCGATAATTCGGGCTGTGGCCTTCCACATGATGAAGCGGATGCCTAAAGAGCCATCATCGGCAGAAATAGAAGCGGTTCTTTTGAAGGCCCGGTCAAAGGCACTTGTTCCAATTCCAAGTACTTCCGCATCTTTCAGCAATCTGGGATTGTTGGTACTCAAAATACCGAGTCCGACAACAGTCGCAACCAGAACACCACTGGCCAGAATCCGCTTCCCCGCATCCCAGTTTATGAAAGTGAACTGCTTGCGGTAAAGAACCGCCGTGACAGGCAGTACAACACCAAGCAAAATCCACATCGAACCCAAAGCGCCCCGCGTCCCGGTCATCATCAACGCAACGATATTGAACCCAAGCGTGAACGCCATCAGCGTGATACGCGCCGATCCTCTGGCCTGGGCCAGCAAATAGGCTGAAAAAGGAATGGTGCAGACTACAAATTCCGCAAAGAAGTTGCGATTCACAAAAGTCGAAGCTGGATTCGGCCCTTGCGGGAAATAAGTGAAATCAATCCAGAATTGCAAGGCTGTCCACAACGAAGCAATAACCGCGCCCCAGTGAATTCCCTCCATCAGATATGGAATGCGGGCACGCGACAAGGTATTGATACCCAACCAGAGGATCAGGCTGAAAATGAACCAGCGGATTGCTTCAACACCGCCCAGGTAGGTGTGCGACCAGACCATGCTGCCCAAGGCATATGCCATCAGCGCAAGTGGCAGCCACACCAGTGCGTGCCAGCGCAGGCCGTCACGCCGGTTGCGCTGCTGCCAGAAGAACAGCAAGCCGGCCGAGAGGGCCGCAAACGACACCACAATCGACTTCAGGGTGTCCTGCAGCATTTCTTCGTTGGGCACACCAATCGCGGGAGCCAAAAACATCATGAAAGCCAGAATGACAACTGTCCAGTCACCCCGCTCCACCTCTGCAGGCAACAATGCTGAAAGGGCACCTTTTGCCGAAGTTCGCCCTTTTGCACCGATTGCGGCGTTGTTTGCCTTTACAGCGCCAGGGATGTCTGCGGTTGACGGCGCCGTGACGCCCTGATTTTCCAAATTGCCAACATTGCCAGATCTGTTGCGATTAATACGTTTTTTCTTGGCCATGGAGATAAATAGTCTTTCTGGTGCCTGGGGAACACTTGGGTCCCACGCGAATTGCGACCCGCTATTGTCGCTGCTTGGCAAAAGCGACAAAGCCCTTGCAGTGAGTGCTGCCGGCCAGATTAAAGTCGTTTGGACATTTCGATATGCGGGATGCCGACCTCGTCAAACGGCTCCCCCACTGGGGAAAACCCCGCGCGCCCATAAAAGCCCTGGGCGCTGCGCTGCGCATGCAGCACGATTTCGGTATCACCACGATCCCGGGCGGCTTGCATCAAAGCGTGCAAAATATCACGCCCGAGGTGTGATCCACGCAACACCCGATTGACCGCCATACGTCCAACTTTGCTGACGCGAAGTGTGTGGTTCAGCAAGCGCCCGGTAGCCACTGCTTGCCCTAGACCGTTATAGGCCACCGCATGCAGCGCCGTATGGTCCGCCTCGTCCCATTCCATGTCCATGGGAATGCCCTGCTCCTGAACAAACACCTCCGTGCGCACTTTGGCCGCATCCGGCCCAAGTTCTGCCCATGGGCCGACACGGATATTGCCCATGGATGCGCCCTCTTCAAACCGCATCAGGACATTGCGCAATGCATCCGGCACGGACTGGGCCTTTTGCGTCAGCGGATCGGCAAACACATAAATCAGTTCGCCGGTGATCAGGCGCTCATCGTCCCTGAAAATCGCGCCAGAAAAAACCATGGAGGAATTGCCAATACGTGTGCACTTGAGCGCCACATCGATCCGGTCATCAAAATGCGCCGAACCGTGGTACTCAATACTGGCCTTTTTGACATACAGGTCGCCGCCAAGTTGCTGCATGGCCTCCTCGTAAGGCAGTGCCAGCGCGCACCAGTAATCGGTAATCGCCGTGTCAAAGTACATCAGGTAATGCGCGTTGAACACGATTTTCTGCATGTCCACCTCCGCCCAGCGCACACGCAGAGGGTGAAAAAATCGAAAGTCTTGTCTGGTCATGTTTAAAAACAGATTAAAGATTAAAAGCCAAACGGAGGGCCCGCGCCGCGTCTGAGTGAGCCTGCCGCGCCTCGGGTATCACTCGCCCCATTTTGATGAATTCATGGGTGACCCCCCGGTAAATTTCAAGATCGACCGTAGCGCCGGCGGCGCGCAGCTTGTCGGCATACATCACGCCTTCATCCACAAGCGGGTCGCATTCTGCAAGCCCGACCCAGACCGGGGCCACGCCATCCACATCGGGCGCATTCAGCGGTGCAAAACGCCAGTCATCGCGATCAGCAGGACTGCGCAGGTATTGACTAAAAAACCACGTGATTTGCGCTTCACTGAGCACAAAACCCTGTGCAAACCTCTGATGTGAGGCCGTGTTCTGGTGTGCTGCGCAGCCGGGGTAAAAAAGCAGCTGCAACATCAACTCAAGCCCGGCATCCCTGGCCAGGATGGCGCACATGGCAGCCAGTGTGCCGCCCGCGCTGTCACCGCCCACCGCCATGCGCGCGCCATCCAGCCCCAGTGCTGGCGCGTGGGCCGCCAGCCATTGCAAGGCATCCCAGGCGTCGTTTGCTGCTGTGGGGAATTTATGTTCAGGCGCAAGACGATAGTCGAGCGAGACGACGGCGCAACCTGAAAGGTGACTTAACTGCCGGCACAGCACATCATGGGTGGCGATGCTACCAATCGTGAAGCCGCCTCCGTGAAAGTACAGCAGCACAGGCAAGCTTCCGGCAGATGGGCTGGATATGGGCGATATCGCGTCAGGCACATAAAGCCGTGCATCAAGGAGGTGGCCGTCCCGCGCCGGTATCTGGAAGTCTTTCACGTGCGGCAGCACCGGTTTGGGAATTTCCAGCACGCCTGCGCCTGCTTCATAGGCCGCCCGGGCCTGCTCAGGTGCCAGCGTCTCAAGAGATGGGCGGCCCGCACGTGCCATTCGGCTGAGCACATCCTGCATCGCGGGGGTCAGCAGTGTCAGGGGCGTTCTCATTTATCGGCCTGAAACCAGTCCGGACACCAGTTCAATCAGCCTGCTCGCCAGATCGAGCTCCATGTACCGGCCACCACGGGCGTTTCGCAGTTGGTTAATCCGTACCATGAGGGTTTGCTTGCAGGTCATTCGGGTCTTGAGCCATTAAAGTAGTGTCATTCGATTCGGGCAATCACGCCAATATCGTACAACGCGGAAAACAGCACGCCATGGCTTTTATTTATTACATCACCCAGGTCCAGTTTGAATTCGGCGCCATCAGGCTGCTTAAGCAGGAATGCGAACGTGTCGGCATCACGCGGCCCCTCATCGTGACGGACCCAGGCGTCAAGGCAGCCGGCATTTTGGAAAAGGCTCTGGATGCCTTGCCGGGGCTGAAGGTCACGGTGTTTGACCAGACACCGTCGAATCCGACCGAAACGGCCGTGCGTGCTGCGGCGGAGTTGTACAAGGCCGGAAGCTGCGACGGGTTGATTGCCGTAGGCGGTGGTTCAGCCATCGATTGCGCCAAGGGCGTGGCGATTGCGGCCACACACGAAGGTCCCCTGACGACTTACGCCACGATTGAAGGTGGATCGCCCAAAATCACCGAGCGCACCGCACCGCTCATCGCCGTGCCCACCACCAGCGGCACCGGCAGCGAAGTGGCACGTGGCGCCATCATCATCGTGGATGACCATCGCAAGCTGGGTTTTCATTCATGGCATTTGGTACCAAAAACAGCGATCTGCGATCCCGAACTCACCTTTGGGCTGCCTGCCAAATTGACGGCGGCAACAGGTATGGATGCCATAGCGCATTGCATGGAAACCTTTATGTCTGCCGCGTTCAACCCGCCCGCAGACGGCATTGCACTCGACGGCCTGGAGCGCGGCTGGGCGCACATTGAACGAGCCACACGCAACGGAAGCGACCGCGAAGCACGCCTTAACCTGATGAGTGCATCGATGCAGGGCGCCATGGCATTCCAGAAGGGCTTGGGCTGTGTGCACAGTTTGAGCCACAGCCTGGGCGGCGTGGACCCGCGCCTGCACCACGGCACCCTGAACGCCATGTTCCTGCCTGCGGTCATAGGCTTTAATGCAAGCACCGAGTCGATCCAGAAAGACAGACGACTGGAGCGCATGGCCAAAGCCATGGGGCTGGGCTCAGCCAACGATATCCAGGATGCGATTCACGACATGAATGCGCGCCTGGGCCTGCCCAAAGGGCTGGCTGAGATGGGTGTGCGAAAGGAAATGTTCGACAAGATCATCACGGGCGCTCTGGCTGATCATTGCCACAAAACCAACCCTCGGCTGGCATCTATTGCCGATTACGAGGCCATGCTGGAAAACTCAATGTAAGTTGAGAGCCCCGCTACCGAGACGGCGCGCCGCTGTCAAACAAGCCCGGCTGCGCACCAAAACGTGCGCCTTCAGTTTCAAGCATCTTCAACTTGGTGGACACGCCCCCACCGGCTGAAAAACCACCAGAATGATTGGCTGCAGCCAGGACACGGTGGCAAGGCACAACGGGGGCAAAGGGGTTGTGGCCCAACGCCTGCCCTACCGCACGTGATGCGCCCGGCTCAGGGTAATCGTACTTTCGGTGCAAATTGACACGGTTACAGCTGAAAACTAGGCTGCGCGCGGGCTGCAGCCATTCCCACTTTCAATTAAAGTCGCCAGATCGTCCATTCACGGGTGTTTCATGGCCAACTATGAATTCCGGTATGTAGGCGCCGACAGCCTGCCGAGTCGCCTCTCTGAGTTTGATGTTCAGCAGTATTTCCGGCTTTCGGCCGCAGATATCGCTGCCATAAATGAACGATTTCGAGCAGATCGCCGCACTGCCGTATCGGTGCTGCTGGTGTTTCTGCGTGCTTGCGGGCGGCCCCTCGATCGGTTTTCAGCACTTCCCAAGACTTTGCTTGCATATATTGGCGAAGCGTTTGGCGTCCAGCCGCCTACGATTGCAACGCTCCGCTCGCTCTATGCCCGGCGTCAAACGCTGTATGAGCATCAACTTTGGCTGAAGAACTACCTAGGCCTCAAGGACGTTGACCAGGCTGGTAGCGACCTCCTAGTCAGGTATCTCAGCGCCCAGGCCAATGAGGTCAATTCTGTCGATGAACTGGTCACTGCCGCCACCCATTGGCTCTATGAGAAAAAGTTGCTCATCCCCGGTGACCGGCAGGTACGCGATCTTGCCCGCCAATGCCACGCCAGTGTCGATGCAGCCATCCTGAAGGCCATCAAGGCGGCCATCCCCAGCGGCACCATCACACGCTGCCAAGCGGTGGTTTTTGGGCTGCACAAGGAGGGTTCTTTCACGGTGCTGGAGTGGCTCAAGACGCCGCCCAAGCGCCACAGTCCTACCACCCTGGCAGAAACCCTCGAAAAAATTCAGTTCCTCAAGGGTCTTGAGGTGCATAACTGGACATTCGAGTCCATCCCGCTGGAGAAACAGCGCGGCTACGCGCAGGCAATCCAGGCACGTCGCCCGGCCAAGACGAGGGAGCTAAAAGAGTCATCCCAGACCATCGAGTTGGTGTTCTTTTTGCGTATCAGTCTGCTGGAACTCACGGACATGGTGATCTACCAGTCCGGCCGGCGGGTGTCCGACCTGGTGCGCCAGGCTTACGACAAAACCCAAACTCGCCAGGCGCGCTCGTCCGTCGAGTATCGCGAACGCTTGGTATCCATCAAAAGCGTGGTCGACGATACGAGCCGCTCTGCCGACGAACGTTTGGCCTCCATCAGTGCGCTGGTAGCTGACGTGGCGCAGGCCGCCAATAACAGCCACGCCGCCAGCGTTCGTCAGATTCTTACCGAAGAGCCCACGCGGGTGCGGGCCCTGCTCAGCAGCTTGCAAGATCTGAACTTCCAGGGGCGTCCCAATGACAACAGTCTGAAGCTGCTCACCTCCCTTAAAGACATCTACGCCGGGAAACTCACAGAGTTGCCGCAAGATCAAGTGTTCCCCATCGACAAGCCCTGGCGGGAACTGGTCGATGACCCTGATCGTAAAAAAGCCCTCAAAGCCATGGAGGCGTGCGCCATGCTGGGCTTGCGTAAAAGCCTGCGCCGCGGCTCGGTTTGGATTGATCACAGCTTCTCCTATCGAGAACGCGACCAGATGTTGATCTCCCCGGCTGATTGGGCCAAGGACCGGGAGCGTCATCTGTCCATTCTCAACCTGCCGGCTGACGCGGACACCTTCTTGAGGCCATTGCTCAAGCACATCGAGGCCGGCCTGCAGGCCGTGGCTGACGCCAAACAGCAAGGCAAACTGAGTGTCGATGCGCAAGGCACGCTGCACTTGCCTGCGCTGCAGGCATTGCCGGAAGAGATTGATCCCAAACGAACGCGCGACCTGATGTTCAAACAGATCGGAGATGTGCAATTTCCAGATCTGCTGCTGGAAATGGATGCGCAAACCAATTTCAGCGAAATCTTGCTGGCACGCCGGGCCAAGGATGAACGGGAATTGGTGGCCTTGTATGCGGCATTGATCGCCCACGGTACTGAAATCGATGCAAAAAGCGTGGCAGCCATGACGCCACAACTCGATCCCGACCAGGTTTCCGTAGCGATGCGGGCTCTGGAGGCATCCGGCCGACTGCGTCGGGCGAATGCGTGCGTGGTCGAATTCCAGGGCAAGCATGCCATTGCCGAGCTCTGGGGGAGCGGCAAAACGGCGTCCAGCGACATGATGAGCCTCGATGCCTCCAAGCATCTTTGGAACGCCAGGGTGGATCCCCGCCGGCGCACCCATGCGGCGGGCATGTATACCCATGTGCTGGACCAGCACGGCATTATTTATGACCAGCCGATAGTGCTCAATGAGCGTCAGGCGGGGCCGGCCATTGAAGGCGTAGTCCGCTACAACGACAGTACCGACCGGGTGCGCCTGTCACTGTTGGCCGTCGATACGCATGGCTACACCAATCCGGCCATGGCCATTTCCAAGTTACTGGGGTTTGACTTATGTCCCCGATTGCGCGATCTGGCCGAGCGTAAGCTGTTCCTACCGCGCGTTCTGGAGGCACCCGAGGGCTTGGACCAGGTGTTGGTACGCGATGTGTCTTTAGGCGCGATCCGTAAAGGCTGGGACGTGTTGCTGCGTCTGGCGGCGTCTATTCGTAGCGGTCATGTCAGCGCCAACGTGGCCTTGCAGCGCTTCGGCAGCGCCGCGCAGGGTGACCCTGTGCATCGGGCTGCCGACCAGCTCGGACGGCTGCTGCGGACACTCTTTTTGTGCGACTACTTCAGCAATACGGCATTTCGCCGGGAGATCCACACCATCCTCAACCGGGGCGAGTCGGTGCATCAACTGCAGCGTGCAGTCTATTTTGGCAAGGTTTCCCCTGAGCGGGGGCGGCGTCGCGACGAGATGATTGCGATTTCCGGCTCACACACGTTGCTGACGAACCTGGTAGTGGCCTGGAATACTCACCGAATGCAGGAAACCGTAGACAAGTGGCGACGCGCCAATCAGAAGATCGAGGACGCGTGGCTGGCTCGTATGGGCCCGGCGCACTTTGCGCACGTGAATTTCAGGGGAATGTTCAAATTCGGTGTGTCACGGTATGCGGACATGCTGTTGACCCAAACAACGGCACAGGCCAAACGGATCGCTTGATAAGACATCAATGAGCTAAGGTGCAATTGGTGGCTCGTATACATCAAGGCCAAACCACCAACATTCGTACTTCTGGCGGTGGCTTGCGCCTGTGCACACGACGATGGTAGCCACGGGTCAGACCGCGTGGTTGCTTGTTGAACCGGGCCAGTGACATCGTGGCGCAGTCTGCGCGGCCGGACAGGGTCGGCGGGCGGACTATTTCCTCAGTAAAAGCAACGGAGGCGGTTGCTGGGTTCCCGCTGGTGCCACGGCCGTCAGTCCCAGTTCGAACCGTGCCTGCAGCGTCGCACCTGAAGCATCCAAGTAGCGCATAGCCGATTTGACGTCCTTCCAGCCGACATACTCCATCAGCTCCTTGATGTCCCAGCCGCTGGCGCGGGCCCAGCCGGCAAAGCCACGGCGCATGGAGTGGCTGCTGTATTCCTCGGGCGACTCGACGCCGGCTTCGGCGAACAGACTGCGCAGCAAGGGGATCAGGCTGTTGGCGTGCAGGCTTTCCTCGGCAACATGGCCCCAGCGATCGATCTTGCGGAACAACGGACCTTCCATCAAACCGGCCAGGTCGATCCAGGCATTGAAGGCGGTCACGGGACACAGACGGGACAAGGCTGGGCATTGGAAGGTCCGGCCCTGCAACTGCCTGTCTCCTTTGCTGCGGCCCAGGTAGCAGGCCATGCCCTGGCCGGGGGTGACTTCGGTGTTCTCAACGCGCAGGTTGACCAGTTCGTCGGAGCGGAAACCGCGCCAGAACCCCAGCAGTAGCAAGCTGCGGTTACGGGTATGCCGAAGCAATGCCGACCGGTCGCCAGACTGTTGGGCGTTGCTGATGGCGGCATCGAGCCACTGATCGATCTGCTGGAGCACCGCCAGTTCCAAGGGGCGAGCGCGCTTTTCTGGCACGGCGTGAACGGAGCGAATGCCTTTGAGGACCTGGCGCACCAGTGACGACTTGGTAGGGTCGGCAAAACCTTGGTCGGTATGCCAGCGGGACAGCGCCGCCAGCCGCTGGCGCAGCGTGTTGATGGCCAGGGTAGCCGCATGATCGGCCAGGTAGCGAGAAATGGCGTCAGCCGTGGAAGGCAGCAATCCTTTCCACTCTATTTCAAAATGCCGTATGGCCGAAGCGTAGCTCCGGCGCGTGTTGTCGCGCTCGGCAGCCTCAAGATACTGGGCAAGACGACTCATTTCAGGGGCGTTACAGGACGATTTTCGACGAATTTCCGTTTCTCAACGCTGGGATCATTAATCGCGGTACGCGGACATTGAGGTTATACGAAACGTCGTCAATTCTGACAGACATAAATCACCCCGCGAATAGTCCGGTAACTATCGGGCCTCAACCCACCAGGACCACAGCGCCCACCCGGCCGCTGTCCAGATGGCCAGGATCACGGCTGCGCCCCACAGGCTGCGCGGCCTGGCGCCGGACTGCCTCATCCACTCGTCACCTTGCCGCCTGCACTGGTCCAACACGCCCGCCGGAGTCAGCCGGATCGCCAGCCAGATCAGACCAGGCAATAGCAACAGGTCGTCAACATAGCCCAGCACGGGAATGAAGTCAGGAATCAGGTCAATAGGGCTGAGCGCATAGGCAACCACAAATACGCCAATGGCCTTGGCGTACCACGGCGTTCCCGGGTGCTTGCAGGCAAACCACAGGGTTACCGCGTCCCGCTTCAACCGTTTGGCCCAATCGAGGAGGGTCTGTAAAACTTTCATGAAACCGGCAGGTGTGTCGTTTTGTGTCTGTGCCGTCACTCAATGCGAATGGCGGTGGTGGGCATCAGGAAAATGCGCATGGCTGTGCGTGATGGGGTTGTGCAGGTGCGGGTGGGTATGGCGCGTTCCGGCCGCAAGCACTTCGTCATGACCGTGATCGTGATGCTCGTCACCGGAGCCGTGCTCATGCTCGTGGCTGTGCGCAAGCGGCTCATGGGTATGCGCATGTTGGTGGCTTTCAGTCAAGTGTAACCAGACGCCCCACGCCATCAGAACGCCCGCAATAATCAACGGCGGCGTGATCGGCTCTCCTAAAACAACGATGGCCAGCGCAGCGCCTACAAATGGCGCGATGGAAAAATACGCACCTGTGCGCGCAGTCCCCAGGTGGCGCAAGCCAAGGACAAACAGCGCCAGGCTGGCCCCATAACTGGCAAACCCCAACACAGCGGCCGCCAACACAATGGAAACATCCGGCCAGGCCGCACCCAGCATCAACGCAAGCACCAGGTTGGTCGCGCCGGCAGCCAGGCCCTTGACCATGGCGATAAACGACGCATCCGACAGCGAAACCTTGCGCGTCAGGTTGTTGTCCACGCCCCAGGCCAGGCACGCGCCAACGACGGCCAGGGCCGGCCACAACTCGCCAAAACGAGCCTCGCCCGGCCAGGACAACACAACACCGCCCGCCACAATGGCCAACATACCCAGCGCGATACGCCTGTCAAAGTTTTCCCGGAACACACACCACGCAATCAAGGCCGTGAGCACGCCCTCGGCATTGAGCAATAACGAAGCGCCGGAAGCCGGCATGCCGGACAGGCCCACCATCAACAACACAGGCCCGGCCACGCCACCGGCCAACACTGCACCGGCCAGCCACTTCCATTCGCCAGGGGGCAATTGAACAGATGGCGCCCTGCGCAGCAGACGCAAAACAAAGAGGCCCACACCCGAGCCGAGGTACAGCAAGGCGGCCAGCAGCCAGGGACTGGTCTGCGCCAACAGCAGTTTGGCCAGCGGGGTGCCCGCACCGAACAAGGTAGCCGCCAGCAGGGTGGCCAGCACGCCGGGCTGTGTGAGTGATTTCAAGAGCAGGCCCCCTTGTTATGCATATTCGCGCCCTTAACCCTTGACCTAGTGCAGCACACAAGGCAGATCAGGTCCAGCGACAGCGTGGCATGCGGCTGGCACCTGCTCCCGGCCTCCGGCGATCTGGTCGTATAGAGCTTTTCCCAATGCGATTTGGGCTCCATGAAGCGCCGAGTTATGTAAGTCTATCCATGATAGCCACTTCCCTTGGTTGCACCAGCTGTGCCGCGCCGGTCAGTGAGCATCATGGAGTGCGGAAATCAAGGGGCAGGAAATGGATCCCCTTGCCGCGCGGCAGTTCTCCACCAGAGTGCTCAGGACCGACTCTATGCGGCGCAGATCATTCAGCTTTTCGCGAACATCCACCAGTTTGTGTTCGGCCAGACCTCTGGCTTCTTGGCAATGAGTGCCATCCTCCAGCCTCAGCAGCTCCGCAATTTCGTCCAGGCTAAAGCCAAGGCGCTGGGCAGATTTAACAAACCTCACACGACTTACCTCCGCGTCCCCATATCGCCGAATGCTGCCGTATGGGCGCTCCGGTTCCGCTAGCAATCCTTTGCGCTGGTAGAACCGAATGGTCTCGACGTTGACACCCGCAGAAGCGGCCAACTCGCCAATCGTCAGGTGGTTCGCAATTTTTTCCATGCACTTGACTCCGTACTTGAGTACGGAAGTAATCTTACGCCATGAAATCACGCCTTGCTACAGCTACAGAGCAGCTCGCCCCCGAACAACCGGACGGGACCATCATCTTGGTTACCGGCGGCGTTGCGGCCTTCCTCGCATCTGCCTGCTGCCTCGGCCCATTGGTGCTGATTCTGTTGGGCTTTAGTGGCGCCTGGATCAGCAGTCTGGCTCTCCTAGAGCCCTATCGACCCGTCTTTATCGGAATTGCTTTGCTGGCTTTGTTCCTGGCCGGACGGCGCCTCTATAGACCCACAAAGGCCTGTACTTCAGGTGAAGTCTGTGCTTTACCGCGAGTTCGCATTCTCTATAAAGTCACTTTTTGGACGGTTGTGACTTTGGCGCTGGTCGCACTTGCTTTCCCCTACGTATTGCCCTTGTTTTATTAAGTGAGAAATGTGAAAAGGAGCTACCCATGAAACGCCATATCCCCTTGCTCGCATTGATCGCCGTCTGTGCCGCCCCAGCGTGGGCTGGCTCCAAAACGGTGACCTTGTCGGTCCCCGGCATGACCTGTGCCGCCTGCCCGATCACGGTCAAGGTGGCTTTGACTAAAATTCGCGGCGTCTCGAAAGCTGACGTCAGTTACGAAAAACGGCAGGCAACCGTCTTTTTCGATGATGCTAAGACGAATGCCGCGGCGCTCACTCGGGCCACTGCAGACGCCGGCTATCCTTCGCAAGTGATAGGGGTGATGCCATGAAGCAGTTGACCCTGGATTCGCTCCTGACATGTCCACATTGTGGCCACAAGAAAACAGAAAAAATGCCCGAAGACGCGTGCCAGTGGTTTTACGAGTGCGAGCAATGCCACACGGTACTGCGTCCCAAACAGGGGGATTGCTGCGTATTTTGTTCCTACGGAACGATGCCATGTCCCTCCATCCAGGACAAAGGCCTTGCGTCAAACTGTTGTGCATGAGAACTTTTTTCAGCGCTTGGGGTCACAGACTCATTACACTCAAGCCATGACCCGGAACCGCCGCACCCGCCTGATCACAGTGCTCTTCGCACTGGTCAGCCTGCTGTTTATGCAGCTGGCGGTGGCTGGCTATGCCTGTCCGGGCACCCGGGCAAAAGTCGCCGAAGTCGCTGCAATGGCCGAGGCGGGCATGCCCTGCGCCGAATCCATGGCAATAAACATGGACGATGAACAGCCGGGTCTATGCCACGCGCACTGCCAGGCGGGACAGCAGTCTGCCGACAAGTATCAATTGCCATCGCCGATAGCCATTGATGCGTTGCCTGCCGATTTCAGTCTACAAATCGTCATTCCGCCATTTTTGGAAGCGCCGCTGCAGGCACCTCATCTGCAGCGCACCACCGCGCCCCCTGTAGCCATCCGGAACTGCTGCTTCCGTCTCTGACCTCCCAGACCACTTAGTTCCTGTCTAATGCATTTCGTGTGCATCGACAGGTCGTTCTTTGTGCTTTGGAGGTTTTATGTTTATTCCATTTCCGATTTATCGGACTGCCGCCGCTGCCTTGATGGTGGTCACGGCGTCCGCGTCGTGGGCCGCTGACCCTTTGACCCTGATCGAGGCGCAGCGCATCGCCGTCGGCCGGTCCCAGCAATTGGTCGCCCAAGGCGCGCTCACCACCGCGGCCCGAGAACAGGCCGTAGCGGCCGGCCAGCTCCCCGATCCGGTACTCAAATTTGGCATCGACAACCTGCCGGCCAACGGCCCGGACCGTCTCAGCCTGACGCGTGACTTCATGACCATGCGCCGCATCGGCGTCATGCAGGAGATTCCACGCGCCGAAAAACGCCAGCTCAGAGCGGAAAAGTTTGAACGTGATGCCGAGCGGGTTCAGGCACAGCGACAACTGACATTGGCCAACGTACAGCGCGACACGGCGCTGGCCTGGCTGGATCGCTATTACGCTCAGGCCCAGCGTGAATTGTTGCAGCAGCAAATTGAGGAGACCCGACTGCAGGTTCAAGCTGCCGACAGCGGCTTTCGCACCGGCCGGGGCAGCCAGGCTGACGTGTTCGCAGCCCGCGCCGCAGTGATCACGCTGCAGGACCGCCTCAGCCAAATTGATCGCCAGTCGCGCAGCGCTTCCCTGATGCTGGCCCGATGGGTGGGCGCTGCTGCCGCTGAACGACCAACCTCCGGATCGCCGCCATGGCAAAGCACGCCGCTACAAGGTGATGTTTCGAGCGAACACCTCAAGCGGCATCCTGATCTGCTGGCAATCAGTGCCGAAATTGATGCGGCTGAAACCGAAGCCCGGCTTGCTCAGGCCAACACGAAATCCGACTGGACTGTCGAGGCGGCCTACCAACAGCGCGGCTCAGCCTTCTCCAACATGCTGTCCATCGGGGTATCCATCCCCTTGCAGTGGGACCAGAAAAATCGCCAGAACCGTGAGTTAGGCGCCAAGCTGGCCATGGTCGATGAGGCTAAGGCCAGGTACGAGGACATGCTGCGCAAGAACGAAGCTGAAGTAAGCAGCCTGCTCAACGAATGGCAGACAGGCAAGGACCGGCTGGTCCGGTACCGTGATGAGCTGATTCCCACCGCCCGACAGCGCTCCGAGGCGACGCTCACGGCCTATCGCACTGGCAAAAGCGACCTGGCTGCAGGCCTGTTAGCACGCCGCGACGAAATTGATGTCCGCATGCAGGCCCTGACCCTGGAGATGGAAACGGCGCGCTCTTGGGCACAAATCAATTTCCTGATTCCCGACTACCAAATTTCGGCACCCGCCAAGGACCAAAAATGAACAAAAAATACCTCATTGCCGCGCTGATCGCTGCCGGCGTCCTCGGCGCGGCAGGCTACAGCCTGTACACGCTGGGCATGAGAAACGGCAGCAGTATGACTGCCACCGCCACACCAGGTAAAGCACCTTCAACACCAACGGCCGCACCCGCAGCCGGGCCTCAGAGCGTTGCCGAAGGCGAAGAGGCTACGCGCCGCCACATCAGTGCTGGCCTCAAGGCAGGCGATACCGATCCGGCCAGCGGCCGGAAGATTCTGTATTACCACGACCCCATGGTGCCGGGCAACAAGTTCGACAAACCGGGCAAGTCCCCGTTCATGGACATGATGCTGGTGCCGGTCTATGCGGATGGTGATTCCGACCAGGGCAAGGTCACAGTTAGCCCGCGAGTCCAGCAGAACCTGGGCGTACGCACTGCATCCGTCACCGAAGGCACGCTGTCGCCTCAGGTCTCCGCTGTGGGCAGCATTGCATTTAACGAACGTGATCAAGTCATAGTCCAGGCTCGAGCCACGGGTTACGTGGAGCGCCTGTATGTGCGCGCCACGCTGGACCCGGTGGCCAAGGGCCAGCCTTTGGTTGATCTGTATGTCCCGGATTGGGTCGCTGCGCAGGAGGAGTTTCTGGCCATCAAGCGCATGCAAGGCAATGACCTCGGATCGCTGGTCGACGGCGCCCGGCAGCGGATGCGTCAGGCTGGCATGAGTGAGGAGCAGATCCGCTTGGTGGAGGCCAGCGGGAAAACACAGGCCCGAACAACGATCACGGCGCCATTGGGCGGCGTGGTGGTGGAATTGCTGGCGCGCGAGGGCATGACGGTGACGACCGGGATGACCCTGTTCCGCATCAATGGACTTTCCACGGTCTGGGCCAATGCCGAGGTGCCCGAGAGCCAGGCAGCGCTGCTGCGCCCGGGCGCCAAGGTACAAGCCCACAGCCCGGCCGTGCCCGGCACGACCTTCGAAGGCAAGGTCCAAGCCATCCTGCCGGACGTCAACGCGGCGACGCGTACGCTCAAAGCCCGGCTGGAGCTGGCCAACCCGGGCTCACGCCTGATACCGGGGATGTTCGTGACCATGCAATTCATGGACATGCGGGCCGAGAAGGCCTTGCTGATCCCCACCGAAGCCGTGATCCAGACCGGCAAACGCACGGTGGTGATGCTGGCCGAAGACAACGGCCGCTTTCGACCCGTTGATGTCGAAGCCGGCATTGAAAGCGGCGGGCAGACCGAAATCAAGCGCGGCCTGCAAGCGGGTCAGCGTGTGGTGGTGTCATCCCAGTTCCTGATCGACTCGGAAGCCAGCCTCAAAGGGATTGAAGCCCGACTCAATGAGGCACCCAAGCCGGTCGCAGCCAATACCACGCCGCGGCATGAGGGCGAGGCCAAGGTTGTAGCGGTTAGCAAGGACGCCATCACCCTCTCGCATGGGCCGATTCCCTCGCTGAAGTGGGGAGCCATGACCATGGAGTTCAAATCGCCGCCCGCCAAAGACCTGCCGAGCAACCTGAAAGCCGACGATCGCGTGAGCTTTGAGTTTTACATGGATGCGGACGGACTGCCTCAGCTGACCCGGGTGTCGCCTTCAAGCGCTCCGTCTGCTGCCGCGCCAGCGGCCACAGGGAGTAAAAAGTGATCGCGCGCTTCATACGCTGGTCCATCGCCAACCGCTTTCTGGTACTGCTGGCCACGCTGATGATCGCGGCCTGGGGCGTGTACTCGGTGATGAGAGCGCCGCTGGACGCCTTGCCCGACCTGTCGGATGTGCAGGTCATCATCCGCACAACCTATCCCGGCCAGGCACCCCGCATTGTGGAGAACCAGGTCACCTACCCGTTGACCACCACCATGCTGTCGGTGCCAGGGGCCAAGACGGTGCGCGGTTATTCGTTCTTTGGCGACTCCTACGTCTACGTGCTGTTCGAGGACGGCACGGACCTTTACTGGGCTCGCTCGCGCGTGCTGGAGTACCTCAACCAGGTCCAGTCCCGCCTGCCGGCGGCGGCCAAGGCTTCGTTGGGCCCCGATGCTACGGGCGTGGGCTGGATTTACCAGTACGCCCTGATCGACCGCAGCGGCACCCAGGATGCCGGGCAACTGCGCGCCTTGCAGGACTGGTTCCTCAAGTACGAGCTCAAGACCGTGCCGAATGTGGCCGAGGTCGCTTCGGTCGGCGGCATGGTGCGCCAGTACCAGATCGTGTTGGATCCCGACAAACTGGCCGCTTATGCGATTCCGCATACCAAGGTGGTCGAGGCCATCCAGAAGGCCAACCAGGAGGCTGGGGGTTCGGTGCTGGAACTCGGTGAAGCCGAATACATGGTGCGCGCTTCCGGTTATCTGCAAAGCCTGGACGATTTTCGTGCTGTACCGCTAATAACGACACCTGGCGGCGTTTCGGTGCGCCTGGGCGACGTGGCACGCATCCAGATCGGCCCGGAGATGCGCCGCGGCATTGGTGAGCTGGACGGCGAAGGTGAAGCCGCCGGCGGTGTGATCATCATGCGTTCCGGCAAAAATGCCCTGGAAACCATCGCCGCCGTCAAGGCCAAGCTCCAGACCCTGCAGGCCAGCTTGCCCAAGGGGGTGGAGATCGTGCCGACTTACGATCGCTCGGGACTCATCGAGCGTGCCGTGGACAACCTCACGTACAAGCTGCTGGAGGAGTTCCTGGTGGTGGCGGTGGTGTGTTTCATCTTCCTGTTCCACCTGCGCTCGGCTTTCGTCGCCATCATCTCGCTGCCGCTGGGCATTTTGGCTGCCTTCATCGTGATGCATTACCAGGGCGTCAATGCCAACATCATGTCGCTGGGCGGGATCGCGATTGCCATCGGTGCCATGGTGGACGCCGCCGTGGTCATGATCGAGAACGCCCACAAACATCTGGAGCATTGGGGCCACGACCATCCGGGCGAAACGCTGAAAGGCGAGGCGCGCTGGCGGGTGATTGGTGACGCGGCGGCCGAAGTCGGGCCGGCATTGTTCTTCTCGCTGCTGATCATCACCTTGTCGTTTATCCCGGTGTTCACACTGGAGGCGCAGGAGGGCCGCTTGTTCTCACCGCTGGCGTTTACCAAGACCTACGCCATGGCGGCGGCGGCCGGACTGTCGGTGACCTTGATTCCCGTGCTCATGGGCTACCTGATCCGTGGCCGGATTCCCGATGAGAAGTCCAACCCCCTGAACCGCCTGCTGATCGCCATCTACCGGCCTATGCTGGAAGTGGTGCTGCGCGCACCCAAGCTCACATTACTGGTTGCCGGCATCATTCTGGTCATCAGCCTCTGGCCGCTGCAGCACATCGGCGGGGAGTTTATGCCGCGAATGGACGAAGGCGACTTGCTTTACATGCCGTCGGCCTTACCGGGCTTGTCGGCCGGCAAGGCCAGCGAGCTGCTGCAGCAGACCGACCGCTTGATCAAGACCGTGCCCGAAGTCGCCAGCGTGTACGGCAAGGCCGGACGGGCCGAGACCGCGACCGATCCGGCGCCCATGGAGATGTTCGAAACCACCATCCAGTTCAAGCCACAAGACCAGTGGCGTCCTGGAATGACGCAGGACAAGCTGGTCGATGAACTGGATCGCATCGTCAAGGTGCCCGGCCTGTCCAACATCTGGGTACCGCCGATTCGCAACCGCATCGACATGCTGGCCACCGGCATCAAGAGCCCGGTCGGCGTGAAAATTGCCGGCACGGATCTCATAACGATTGACCGTCTGACTGGCGAGATCGAGCGGGTACTCAAGGACGTTCCCGGCGTCACGAGTGCCTTGGCCGAGCGCCTGACGGGTGGGCGCTATGTGGACGTCAATATCAAGCGCGATGCGGCATCCCGGTTCGGGCTGAACATCGCCGACGTGCAATCGGTCATCAGTTCGGCCGTGGGCGGCGAGAACATCGGCGAGACGGTTGAAGGTCTGCAGCGCTTTCCGATCAATATGCGTTACCCGCGTGAACTCCGGGATTCGACGGAAAAGCTGCGTAGCTTGCCCATCGTGACGGAACGCGGCCAGCGCCTGGTGCTCTCGGATGTGGCCGACATCCGCATCACCGACGGCCCGCCCATGCTGCGCAGCGAGAATGCTCGCCTCTCCGGCTGGGTCTACGTGGACCTCCGGGGACGCGATCTGCGTTCCGCCGTGCAGGACATGCAAAAAGCCGTGGCGGACAAGGTCAAGCTGCCGCCGGGCTATTCGATCTCCTGGTCGGGCCAGTTCGAGTTTCTGGAGCGAGCCACGGCCAAGCTCAAGGTGGTGGTGCCGTTCACGCTGCTGATCATCTTCGTCCTGCTGTACCTGACCTTCAAGCGCTTCGACGAAGCCTTGCTGATCCTGGCTACGCTACCGTTTGCGCTGGTGGGGGGCATTTGGCTGCTGTACTTGCTGAACTACAACCTGTCGGTTGCGGGCGCTGTAGGATTTATTGCGTTGGCCGGTGTCTCCGCCGAGTTCGGCGTGATCATGCTGCTGTACCTGAAGTCTGCCTGGGACGATCGGCTCGAACAGGGGAAAACCAGTGCTGCCGATTTGCTGGATGCCATCCGTGAAGGTGCGGTGTTGCGCGTGCGGCCCAAGGCCATGACGGTGGCCGTCATTCTTGCAGGCCTGTTTCCCATCATGTGGGGGACAGGGGCGGGCTCCGAGGTGATGCAGCGCATCGCCGCGCCCATGGTCGGCGGCATGATCACCGCACCGTTGCTGTCGATGTTCGTGATTCCAGCGGTGTATCTGCTGATACGCCGGCCGCGCACGAGCCATACCCGACAGTGGTTCTTTTGGAGAAAGCACCGTGAAACGGCTTGAACTCCTGCGCCACCTGGATCAAGCGCTTCGATGCGCGTTCCTGGTGGCTGCGCTTTTGCTAGGCGCTGCCGGGCTTGTGAGCCCAGCCCAGGCCGCGAGCTTGACCATGAAACCCGTGTCGGAAATGACACAAGCTGGCGCTCAAAAAAATCCTATGTCAGGCGCAATGAACGGCGTGCCTTGTATGAGCTGCTACATGGCCCCCGCACCAGCCGTGCATGGGTTCACTGGCGAGCAAGAGGAGCCCAAACAAGCTGTCTGGCAGTTGCTGGCGCAGTCGTCTGCGTCAACGAAAAATCGCCTGAATCTGGCAAAACAAAAAATCGGCCAGCCTTTGCGCGTCGCGTACTGTTGCTGGCGCAACTAGCCATGCGTCCCGCTCTACTATGCATCCATTTTTTATCCAAGGAGATCATCATGAAATACGTACTTATCACCCTTGTTAGCGCCGCGACACTTGGTGTCAGTTTGCCTGCCAGTGCTGCCCCAAGCCAGGGCAAGGTATGTCCGCCTCAGACGCTTATCTTGCCACTTGACCATGGCCCACGCGCACAGTCGACGCCATATTTGAACCAACAGCGCAAAGCGCGCTATGACGCCGAAGTCAAGGCCTGCAAAGATACAGCCAAGTAAGCCAGAACGGCCTAACACCTGAAAACAGTGTTGGCCATCGGTTCCCGTCATGGGCTGCGCGAAAGCACAGTTCATGACGGCCTCATATTGCCACTTAAGCGACTTTCTGCAATCCGCCTGTGTCTCAGTGTGAAGCGTAGATAACGTTTTTGTAATCTACGGGTCATCGCGGCGTCGCACCCATTTTTTTAAAGTAGGGACCGTGATGCAGAGCATGTATCGCAGTCATTCCACTGTTGGAATGGCGCATTGTAAAAATTATTGATCTAAAGGAAATTCTTCATGAACACGAAATTCATCGCCACTACTGTTTTTGCCATCGCCGCAATGAGCGGTGCAAGCGCATTTGCACAAAACAATCTGTATGGCGAAGCCGCTTTGGTTATTCCACCAGTTGCATCAACCAGCAATGTGACCCGTGCGCAGGTCCAGGCCGAGTATTTGCAGGCCCGCCAAAAGGGTGAGTTGCCCGTGAGTCCAGAAGCTGCTTTTGCAGCTGCACCTGCGACCCCATCAACCGTGACTCGTGCACAGGTTCAGGCAGAGTATTTCCAGGCCCGCCAAAAGGGTGAGTTGCCCGCGAGTCCAGAAGTTGCTTTTGCAGCTGCACCTGCGGCCCCATCAACCGTGACTCGTGCGGAGGTCCGAGCCCAAGCCATTGTCGCGGCTCATGCGGCCCAAGCCACTGGCAACAGCACGCTCTAATTCCGAACATATCCGAAAGTAGCGCAACGACGTCCACCCGCGATGAGTTGCAGAGAGGTATGGGCCATTCGAGGCTCCGCTTTGAGGGGCAGTCGTATATTTTTGAGCAGTGGAGTGCGCTTCAACTTGGAAAGTCCTTGAGTAACAAGGGGTTCACCCTCCAGCGAAGCCATCCCTTGCCGTAAATCGCTGATTCCATTGACTCACTTCAGGAAAACGTGCCAGTCTGCATCCAAAGCACGACTAGCCCTTCCGCTGGCTTTGAGCGGCTCATGTTCTTTTGGTTACTTCCCTGAATTTAAAACTGTCTATAGAATCCGCATTCATATGTCGCGCTTTCGCTACCTGTTGCTTTGCTTGATGCTGCTGGCCTTGCCCCTGCAAGGCTTTGCTGCAGCATCTATGCTGTATTGCGGCATGGGGCCAAACCACGACGATCAGGTCTCTGTCGCTTCGGGCCATCACCACATGAATGGGCTAGGCGAAGCGCAGCACGACCATTCCTCGCACGACAAAACTGCGAAGTCGGCCAAGCAGTCTCCGGATGGCAAAAAGCAATTGCCTGACGCGTCCCATAAGTGCGGAGTTTGCGCTTCCTGCTGCAGTGTCCTGGCGATTTCTGATTTCCCCAGGACAGTTGAGCTCCAACCTTCTCCCCATGCTGATCTCACCGAGCTCTTCGTCCTGATCCACGCCGTACCCTCGCGCCTCCCCGAAAAACCTCCCCGCGCCTGACGCGCCCGATTGCTGCGGCCATCCGTGTCGCAGTGACAGGCGCTCTTTTCATCGCCCACCATCAAATCGTCCCTTTGGGGATGCCCTTGGTGTCGCCGTCTCATGAAAACGCGAGGATTCCATGTTTAAAAACCTACCTGCCGTGTGGCTGGTTCCGATATTTTCCCTATCGGGGATAGCAACTGCGCAAACACCCGCGCCTGCATCTCCCGCATCCGAGGCGACCCAACAAGCCTCAACACTGAACTACCGCTCGGCTTTTGAGGGCTACAAGCCCTATACCGACGACAAGCTCCTGAACTGGAAAGAGGCTAACGACACCACTGGCCGCATTGGTGGTTGGCGTGCCTATGCAAAGGAAGCCCGGCAGCCCGACGACAAGGCGCCAGCTCACGATATGGCGACCATGCCTGATCCGAAAACCGGAGGTAGCAAGCCATGAACGCGCCTTCGATGAAAACCATTTTCAAGTCAGGTGCGGTAGTTGCTGCGGTTCTTGTACTGGCGGGTTGTGCATCAGTGAACATCGACCAGGCCGTCAAAGACACCAACGACACGACAGGTGCCTTCACCCAGGGCAAGCTGGAACTCAGCCGCACGGAGCAACAGGTTCAGGCCCGGCAGAAACTAAGCGCTGAATTGCTAGCCAAGCCATTGAGCATGGATGACGCTGTTCAGCTTGCCCTTTCCAACAGTCCCGGCGTACAGGCGCTGCTGGCGCAAAGCTGGTCCGACCTTGCCCAGGCAACCCAGGCCGGTCGAATTACGAACCCAATCTTCACTTTCGAGCGTATGCGGTTCCGCGATGAACTGGAGCTTGGCCGCTTGCTGTCGTTTGGATTGCTCGACCTGTTGACCCTGCCGTATCGCCAAGGTATTTCCCGCAGCTTGGTTAGTCAGGCAAAGGTTCAACTCAGCGCAAGCGTGGTGGAAGAGGTCACCCAGGTCCGTCAAGGCTGGGTGCGCGCGGTGGCAGCAAGGCAGACCCTTCAATATGCCGAACAGGTTAACGCCAGCGCACAAGCCAGCGCTGAACTGGCACAGCGTATGCAGCAGGTTGGCAACTTCACGAAACTCCAGCGACAGCGTCAGCAGGTGTTCTACGCGGACAGCGTTGCACAGTTGGCGGCAGCCCGCCACGCAAACACCGCTTCCCGTGAGGAACTGGTTCGACTGCTCGGCCTGACGGATGCTCAGTCCGAGAAATTGCAACTGCCCGAGCGCTTGCCAGATATGCCGAAACAGCCGCGAGACGCCAGCGCCGTGTCGGCAACTGCGGCGGAGCAGCGGCTGGACGTGCTACTGGCACGTAGTCAGCTCGATATCTCCGGGAGAGCGCAAGGGTTGAACCTGCTGACCAGCGTAGTCGATGTGGAACTGGGCATACGGCACAACACGGTGTTTGACAATGCGGCCGGGACCAAGTCCGCAAAGAACGGCTATGAGCTTGGCATTCGCCTGCCGATCTTCGACTGGGGGTCAGCCCAGCGTGCCACGATGAATGCGCAATCACTGGCGGCCGCCAACCGGTACGAAAGCACAGTTCGAGGCGCATCGTCACAACTGCGTGAAAGTTATTCTGCCTACAGGACGGCCTATGACGTGGCCAAGCATTACCGGGATGAAATTGTCCCACTGCGCAGGGCTATGGCGGAAGAAAACGGGCTTCGCTACAACGGCATGCTGATCAGCGTGTTCGAACTGCTGGCCGACAGCCGTGACCAGGTGTCCAGCGTCATGGCGGCGATTAACTCGTACCAACAGTTCTGGCTCTCAGACGCTGCCCTTGCGGCTTCCATGACCGGAAAACCGACCTCTATGTCGATGGCCTCTCCCACCGCCGCTGGCGCCAGCGCAGCTGGCCACTGACCGGCCGACTTACATACACGGATTACCCATGAACAACAGAAGAAATTTCCTGACCGGTGCCGGTGCCATCACCACGGCGGTTGCGGCAGCTGCGGTCAGCAAAGTCGCCATGGCGGCATTGCCGGAGCCCATGATCCAGACCAAGCCCGACACCATGGCCCCGCTGGTGCCAAATTCCGGCCGGCCGTACAACCCGGTTGTCACACTGAACGGCTGGACGCTGCCTTGGCGCATGAATGCTGGCGTCAAGGAGTTCCACCTGGTGGCCGAGCCCGTGGTACGAGAGATGTCGCCCGGATTCAAGGCACACCTGTGGGGTTACAACGGCCAGTCACCAGGGCCGACCATCGAGGTCGTTGAAGGCGATCGCGTTCGTATCTTTGTGACCAACAAACTGCCGGAACACACCAGTGTGCATTGGCACGGCCAACGCCTGCCCAACGGCATGGACGGCGTAGCGGGTCTGAACCAGCCAGCCATCCCGGCGGGCAAGACCTTTGTGTACGAGTTCGTTGCCCGGCGCCCGGGCACCTTCATGTACCACCCGCATGCCGACGAGATGACGCAGATGGCGATGGGCATGATGGGTTTCTGGATCACCCATCCCAAGGCGGCGCATCCCTTGATCGACGAGGTCAATCGGGACTTTGTCTTTCTGCTCAACGCCTACGACATCGATCCGGGCCTGTACACACCCAAGATCATGACCATGCTCGATTTCAACCTCTGGAGCTGGAACAGCCGTGTCTTCCCGGGCATTGATCCGCTGGTGGTTCGAAAAAACGACAAGGTGCGCATCCGGATCGGCAACCTCACCATGACCAATCATCCAATTCATTTGCATGGCCATGAGTTTTTGGTGACGGGGACGGACGGCGGACCAACGCCGAAGTCCACAAGGTGGCCTGAGGTCACAACCGATGTTGCGGTCGGACAAATGCGGCAAATTGAGTTCCTTGCGGACGAAGAAGGCGACTGGGCTTTTCATTGCCACAAGAGCCACCACACCATGAATGCCATGGGTCACGACGTGCCCACCATGATCGGGGTGGACCATCGAAAGGTGGCCCGCGACATCACCAAACTGATCCCTGACTACATGGTCATGGGTGAACGCGGCATGGCAGACATGGCAGAAATGGACATGCCCTTGCCCGACAACACAGAGCGAATGATGACTGGCGCAGGCCCGTTCGGCTCCGTCGAGATGGGCGGCATGTTCAGCATGGTCAAGGTGCGCAAAGACCAGAAAGCTGGCGACTACAAGGATCCCGGCTGGTACAAGCACCCGGCGGGCACCGTCGCGTACGAATGGAATGGCGCAGCACCAGTTGCCGACCGCTCCGCAAGCGGCGGTGGCCAGGCCATGAAGGCTCAAAACATGCCCGCCAAAGAAGTTGAAGTCCAGGTCCGCAAGCCCGCCATGGGTGGCATGGGCGGAATGAAGCACTGATTAGTTTTTTTAACCACGCCTAGAAAGGTATCTCAATGAAAACACGTAACCTCCTTATCGCACTGCCATCGCTACTGCTTGCCGTGAGCGCCATGGCATCCGGCACCCACGCCGGAGGGCATGACGATGAAGCCATCGGCAAGCCTGGCGTTGCATCCAAAGTCTCACGGACCATTACCATGGACATGAGCGACAACATGCGCTTTGGCGCTCCCAACGTGACGGTCAAGCAAGGCGAAACCATCCGTTTTGTGGTTAAAAACTCAGGCAAGATCAAGCACGAAATGGTGCTGGGAACCGAAAAGGAACTCAAGGAACACTATGAAGTGATGAAGAAGAACCCTGAGATGGAACACGCTGACGCCAATATGGTTACCGTGGCCCCCGGCAAGACCGGTGAAATCATCTGGCAGTTCACCAAAGCCGGCAAGATTGACTTTGCCTGCCTGCAACCCGGTCACTACGACGCTGGCATGAAAGGCATCGTGACTGTCGCTGGCGGCAAAACGGCCCCAAAACAAGACGGTCATGGTGACCACAAACACTGATCGGGCGTCCAGACGTTCAGCCTCAAGGCTGATCTTCGGGCTGGCTGGTGCTGCGGCACTGGGTCAGTCTTTCGGAGCACTGGCCGCGTCGCCGAAAGACCGCGTGACGGTCTGGAAGACACCCAACTGCGGTTGTTGCAGCGACTGGGTTTCCCATTTGCGTGGCAACGGCTTTGAAGTCATGACCCACGACGTCAAAGACACGGCACCCATGCGCCAAAAGCTCGGGCTTGCCGAGAAGTTTGGATCCTGCCACACCGGGCTGCTGGGCACCTATGTGCTGGAGGGCCATGTTCCCGCAAGGGAAATGCGGCGTCTTCTGCGCGAAAAACCGCGGGCTCTTGGCTTGGCAGTGCCCGGTATGCCTACTGGCTCACCTGGCATGGAAATGGGCAATGCCCGTGATGCCTACGACGTTTTGCTGGTCCTCAATGACCGCAACTCTCGCATTTATCAGTCTTACCCCCAGAAATCTTCCACCAACTCTTGAAAGAATCGTCATGAAAAACCTCAAAACCCTTTTGATCATTACCGCCATTGCTGCAGGCGCAGCCCATGCACAAACAGCCATGAAGCCTGGTGACGCGCCTATGGCTATGGACAGTAAAAAAGAAATGGCGGCACCTGCAGGCGATATGACCGAAGCCGAAGTGCGCAAGGTGGATATGGACAACAAAAAAATCACGCTGAAACACGGCGAGATCAAGAACCTCGACATGCCCGGCATGACCATGGTTTTCCAAGTGAAGGATCCTGCCATGCTGGACAAGGTCAAGGCTGGTGACAAGGTGCGTTTCAAGGCCGAAAAATCCAATGGCGCCCTTGTGGTGACTGACTTGCAACCGGCAAAGTAATCTGGAGCCGGGGTTGCCAAAGGCGGTGTAAACGCCATGACGACAGCCCTGGAGTACCAGAGGGCGCGTTCAACTTTAACCAGATGGATTTCGATGCCGCATGAATTTCGTAATCTGGCCACAGCACCTCGCGAAACGCTGGGCAATGCGCTGATTGCTGGAGGCGTGGCGGCGATCATACTGTTGCTCATCATGGCTTACTTTCTGTGGCGCGACAGAAAGTTGAAAAGACCAGGAAGCCATCCCAAAAGCTCGCCCTCCAGGACTCGCAAGAAGCGACGACGGTGATCAGAATTGAGCGTCCTAACCCTTCACTGAAAGCTGCCCATCATGGAAAAACACGAGCATCCCCTGCACGGTCACGACCATTCTCCTGCTTCGACCGGAGCGCCAATGCACGACGGCGGTGCGCAAGCGAGTCCCCACGGTCAGCAGAAGGATCCTGTATGTGGGATGAACGTCACTGAGCAGTCACCAAACAAACACGAGCATGCGGGGCGACCCTATTATTTTTGCAGCACGGGGTGCAAGAGTAAATTCATCACGGACCCGGAACGCTACCTAAAACCAAAACAGGAAACCGTTGCCTTCAAAGCGGTTGCCGGCACGATTTATACCTGCCCAATGCATCCCGAAATTCGCCAGGACCACCCCGGTCACTGTCCGAAGTGCGGCATGTCCCTCGAACCCCTCATGCCCAGCATGGATGATGACGAAAACCCGGAGCTCAAGGATTTCACCCGCCGTTTCTGGTGGACGTTGCCGCTGACGGTTGTTGTGACCGTACTGGCCATGCTCGGACACCAGCTTGGATTGTTCGCGATGGCGACGCAAAGCTGGGTGGAGTTGGTGCTTTCTCTGCCCATTGTTCTTTGGGCAGGTTGGCCATTTTTCGTGCGCGGCTGGCAGTCTGTCCTCAATCGCAGTCCGAATATGTGGACACTGATTGGCTTGGGGACTTCTGCGGCATTCATTTACAGCGTGGTCGCGACTGTTGCCCCTGGCGTCTTTCCGCCTTCGTTCGTTGCCATGGGCCGTGTGGCGGTTTATTTTGAGGCGGCGGCTGTCATTATTTCCCTGACCTTACTTGGCCAGATGCTGGAACTCAAAGCGCGATCGCAAACATCGGCCGCCATCAAGTCTCTGCTTGGCCTGGCACCTAAAACGGCACGCCGCATCCAGCCGGACGGTACAGAAGAGGATGTAGAACTGACGCATGTCCACGAGGGTGACTTGTTGCGGGTTCGCCCAGGAGAGAAGGTGCCCGTGGACGGCGTGGTTACCGATGGCAGCAGCGCTGTCGATGAAGCCATGCTGACTGGCGAGCCCTTGCCGGTCACCAAGCGCGTGGGTGACAAACTGATCGGCGCCACGCTCAATACATCAGGTGCCATGGTGATGCGCGCCGAACACGTTGGTTCTGCAACCGTTCTCTCGCAAATCGTCCAGATGGTCGCGCAGGCCCAACGCTCCAGAGCACCGATGCAGCGCATGGCGGACCAGGTCGCCGGATATTTTGTGATGGCTGTTGTGGCTACGGCCTTGCTGACGCTATTGGTCTGGGGATTCTTTGGACCACAACCCAGTTGGGTTTACGGTCTGATCAATGCCGTCTCTGTGCTAATCATTGCCTGCCCGTGTGCACTGGGCTTGGCCACGCCGATGTCCATCATGGTCGCTACAGGACGGGGCGCCACACAGGGGATTCTGTTTCGTGATGCGGCTGCGATTGAGAATTTCCGCAAGGTCCAGGTACTGATCGTTGACAAAACCGGAACTCTGACCGAAGGTCGCCCCGCTTTTGAAAAGGTTTTTGCTCTGGCACCGTATAGCGAAGACGAGGTTTTGCGTCTGGCGGCCAGCTTGGACCAAGGTAGCGAGCACCCCTTGGCCGACGCCATTGTGCGGGCGGCCAGAGACCGGGGCATGACGCTTTCCAAAGTTGAAGATTTTGAGTCCGCCACCGGCATTGGTGTCCGTGGCGTGGTCGATGGCAAGCGACTGGCCCTGGGAAACGCCGCCTTGATGATCGAAGACAAGGTGACCACCGACAGCGATAAACAAGCTCAGGCAGAAGTACTCCGCCTACGGGGCGCCAGTATCATGTCGCTGGCTGTCGATGGACAGCTTGCCGGCCTGTTGGCCGTTTCAGATCCGGTCAAGGAAAGCACGCCAGCCGCACTCAAGACGCTTCAGGACGCGGGCATCCGTATCATCATGGCCACCGGCGACGGCCTGACGACGGCGAAGTCTGTGGGCCAACGCCTGGGCATTGACGAGGTCCACGGCGAAGTCAAACCTGCCGACAAATTGGCGCTGGTAGAGCGGCTGCAGGCCGAAGGGTTAGTCGTGGCCATGGCCGGCGACGGCATCAACGACGCGCCAGCCCTGGCCAAGGCCGATGTCGGTATTGCGATGGGCACGGGGACCGACGTGGCGATGAACAGCGCTCAGGTCACCTTGGTCAAGGGTGATTTACGGGGTATCGCCACAGCGCGCGAACTCTCGGACGCCACCATCGCCAACATGAAGCAGAACCTGGGCTTTGCTTTTGTGTACAACTCGCTGGGCGTGCCTTTGGCCGCCGGCCTGCTGTTTCCGTTCACCGGCTGGTTGCTGTCCCCCATGATCGCCGCTTTGGCAATGAGCCTAAGTTCGGCCTCCGTGATTACCAATGCATTGCGCTTACGCAGCAGAAATAGAAGTTGACCGGAAGCCTTACTTCGCCTGTTCCAGCCGGACGATCATGAACCCTGCATCGGTTTTTTCTACCCGAAACAGGATTTTGTCGCCTTGTTTGACATCCTTGAGCAAGTTAGCGTCGCTTGCCTTGAACACCATGGTCATGCCGGGCATGTCAAGGTTTTCAAGCGCCTCATGCTTGATGTTCAGCTTTCCCTGTTCGAGGTCTACCTTGCGCACTTCGCCCGCCGTCAGCTTGACTGCTGCCAGCGATGCCGCAGGGACGGTCGCGCTGGATGGCATATCCGTCGCGGCAACCGCGAAGCCGCTCATGCCAATGGAAAGAAGCGCGGCGGCCAATGAGAATTTGAGAGTGGATTGCATGAGAAATTTCCTGGTGAAATTGAGGAAGGGTCGATTGCGGTGCAATCGATCCTTTAAATCAATGCCCCGACCGCCGCCTCATAGGCCTTGCAGCCTGTCTCTTGCCCTGCGCTCATCGGGTGTCATCGTCAAGCTGGGCTTTGGTGTGTCGTGTTTCAGGGTATCGGTATGAACAAACTTGCCATCTTTGAGGGCATAGCTGTGCTGCGGGAAAACGTAGAGGGCGCCGCCAGCCAGCGATTTGCCGCCATCGGCCATCACAGGATTCTTCCGATAGGCCTGCAATTCCTTTTGTACCTCGTCGCGAGTCTTTGTGCTAGGCGTGTCATGAAACTCAAAAGCCTTTTCACCGCCTACAAGGGGTCGTGCCGGGATACGGGTCAAAATGATACTTAAGCCAAAAACGACTTAAGAACTCACTTCTTATGCAATTTGTTCGCATCTACAGCGCCATCAGTCCCGCGCCGCCAGTTCCTCAAGCGGCTCAATGCGCTGAATCCAAGTTTCGAGCCGCGCAATCGCTTCGCGCATTTGTCCGGTGATCTCCGATGCCAGTTCCGGCAAGGTCTCATCTGCCGCCCCGGCAAAACCAGCGTCGTTGATAACGGTGTGCGCCATGCCATGTAGACGCAGCATCCGGTCACGCCACCCTTCCTCGCCGATCACCTCGCCTAACAGTTCGGCGAGCTCATCGACCACTCGCAGCAAGGTCGTCGTGTCGTAGCTGTCGCGCAACTTCTCCAAGGCTACCCGATCCAGGCAACCATAGACGGTATTGATGAATGGCTGTGAGTCACTCATTTTTTGCCTCGTTTTCCTTTTGTGGGCGTGGTGTTGTCCTTCATCTTATCGCTGGCGGCGCGCGCCTGTTTGGCGGCCTGTCTGAACTGCGACTCGCGCAGCCACGGCTCGGGCGGCTTCTTCAAGTCCAGATGGAAGCTACCAAAGCGCTTGGTAGTGCTTGTTCCGTAGGGACTCAGGAAGACCTCGTCAGCTTCGTTCACCTCCACGCCCTCGGCGCGCAGATCCTCGATCACCCGCATCATGTCGACAGTGTTCTGCAGGATCACCGCCGAGGCCACCAGGTCGATGTAGCGCAGGCGCTTTTGCTGCTCGACCGGATCGTTCTCGGTGATCACGTCGCCGCCGAAGTTCAGCCACTTGGTGAACGCATGATATGACTCGATCTTGTTGGTCTCGCCCGTCACCTCCTGACGCATCTCCTTGCTGTTGATCCAGCGCAGCAGGTACACGGTGCGCAGAACCCGGCCCAATTCACGCGCCGCCGCGAACAACCGGTTGTGACGGCTCTCATTGCTCAGCTTGCGCAGCAGCATGGGCGAGGCAATCCGTCCGGCCTGGATCGAGATCGCAATCTGCATCAGGTCCTTCCAGTGATCGAGGATCAGCCGCCAGTTCACCACGTCGGTGAAGATTCGGTCGATGTGCTTGTAGTGTGTGCCCTTGTTCGGCCGGTAAAACTTGAGGTCCTTCCAGTTGCGAATGCGCGGCATCAACTGAATGCCCAGCAGATGCGTGAACGCGAACACCGTCTCGGACTGCCCATGCGTGTCGGAATACACCGTGTCGGCCTCGACGGACAGCCCGGCTTTGTGCAGGCCCTCGATCACGTAGATCGCCTCCAGCACGCCAGGCGGGATGAAGTGATGGAACACCGCGATATAGTTGTCGGCCACATGCCGGTAGGCCACCGCCCCCATTTTCTTGTAACGAAAATGCATGCCCACCAGCAGGTTCTGGTCGTAGAAATCGTACTGCGTGCCGTCCGCCGCGACCTTGGTGCCATCACCCCACTTTTTGGGCAACTGCAGCCGCAGGTACAGCTCCGTCATGTCCCGGTGCGCGGCGTCCAACTGCTCCAGGCCCATGTGGTGCCGGTTGGCATACGAAAGTTGGTGAGGCGACACCTGGTTGGCCAGATGTCTGGCCGCCTGGTTGACGCCCAGGCCTGTGCCCAGGGAGAAGGTAGTGAGCAGGTAACGCGCACGCGCGTTGCGCAGCCGTGCGTCGTCGCCCGACAGCGGCCCGAAATGTCGCGTGAAATCGGTCCAGTGGTTGATGTTGAGCAGGATGTCCAGCAGGTCGCGCGGCGCGACTCGGTTGCCGATCGTGGTGTGCAGCGCAACGGCCGACGCCGGGATTTCCTTGGCCGTCGTGCGCTTGACGGTTGGTTCGCCGCCGGGGCTGATGGTCACGTCCGCCGCGTGATGCGGAAATTCCCGATCAACCTCCGCTGCGGTGTCGGTTAACAGGCGCTTCAGCGAGTCGCAGAATCCCTGTGCCGTGGCAGCAATGCCGGCGCGCTCGCAGTACACGGCGAGCCGCTTCTGGCATTCCTCCCATGGCAGCAACTGCTTGCGGTCATCGGCGAAGGCTTCAGAGCCATCGATGCTAACGTCCCCGCTGCGCAGATCACTGCTCAGGTGGCTGAAAACACAGACTTCCAAGTGTCGCCGGTTAGTCGGATGGCCATGACCGTGAGAGCGGCGCACCAGCTTGTGCCACCGCTGCGATGCGAACGACAGATTGACTTCGTCGGCCACCCACTCCGCCTTGCGGTTCTCATTGGCCAGTACGATCTTAAGAGCGTCGATCAGGTGGCGGTCCTGCGTGGTGGCCTCGAAGCGCAAGGCGCACGCCATTCGGAACATCGCTGCACGCCAACTGCTGAACGGTTTCCACAGCAGCGGTAGATGATTCTTGCCGCTCCACACGCGGATCGCCTCGCAGTCCGCACGCAGTTGTTCCAGACTGCCGTGAGGGGCCAGCAGTTCGCGCACGCGCCGGCCGGTCTCGGCGTCGTCCAGGTCCTGCGCCAGCAACTCGAGCACATCGTCGAGTTTGGCGACCAGTTCCTCGCTGAGTTCGCGTTGGCGCGCCTGGATGGCCTGAAGTTCGTCGCGCGCGCTGTTGTGGCAGGCGCCGATGCGGCGAATGAACATTTCGGCGATGTCATCGCGGGCGCGCACGCGCATCTGCCGCATCAGAGCCAGCGTCAGCGTGTGGCGCTTGGGCGGCGACAGGTCCTTCATTTCGCCGGCGTCCATCACGGCCGCCATTTCGGAGAGGTGCTTCAGGCGGGTGGCCGGAACGCCTTCCAACAGCGCATCACTGTCAGGAAGCGACTCCAGCCAGCGCAGTTGCTCCAGCAGTTGATCGAGATGCTGGCGTGACGCCTTCTTGGCCGAGCGCTTCAGATCGTTGTACCGGGTTTGTCGCTCGGGCAGTTTGCTGAGCAGCAGTTCGTCGAGCCAGCGGCGCTGCACGACCGTCAGGCGCTGCCAAACCCCGGTGTAAAGCGCCTGCTCGGCGGCTTCGTGCTCTTTCTCGGCAATCTTGACGAGGGCGCCGAACATCGGTAATTCGTAGTCCAACCGCACCAATTCGGCAATCAGAATGTTGATGATGTCGATGCGCGTGTTGACGATCAGGCTGACCTCGCGCGCGATCCGCACCGCGTCGCTTCGCGCACGGGGACCGGTGAAGGGCTGCACGCCCAGCAGCTTGCGCACGGCCTCGTGATGGCGATACAGCGAACGGTGGGCCGACGGATAGGTGATTTCCTGTTGCGGTGGCAACCCCATGCAGGCCGAGATGTGTTCGATCACCTCGGGTGGTATCTGGTCAATGGTGCAGAAGTAGTGCAGAAACTGGAAGCACTTGAGCTGCACCATCAAGGCCAGACGCCGGTCGGACTGGCGGGCGAAGCCGTTGACCCAGCTCAGCTCCTGCGGGGCAGGGCTGAACAGGCGTTGCAGATCCTGAGCCGTCAGCAGTCTCTGAAAGCGTGGGTAGGCGGTACGCTCGATGCTGGCCATTCACGCCTTGGACCGAGCCGCCTTGCAAGCTAACTGAGCCTGCAGCGACTCCAGGAAGTCATCAATGATGGAGATCGGCCGCCCCTTGTCAAGATTTGGTGACCATGATATCTAGCCCGTAAGAACGAACCAGCATGCCATCGCTAAAGCCGAAAATCCCACGACGTAGTTGATCGCGGGCCCGAGCCACACCGCATATTGAAGAGGAATCTCTGAGGCGGACAAGTGGCGAAGAAAGCGAGAAAACTGAAATGCCGATAGAAAAGAGACGGTGGCTCCGCACAGCAGAAACATCACACCAAAAACTAACGACAGAGATAAGTGACCAGCCGGCACAGAAGATCCCACGCCCATGACACGCATGAATAAACCGAATCTTTCGATCACGAAGCCGAGTCCCATTAACGCAATCGCAGTACGCTGCCAAGCCAGCAGCGTTCTTTCATTCGCAAAAAAGACGCGGGGATCGTCCAGATATGACATTGCTCGTTACTCTCAGTGTTAATCAGCGTGAACGAAAGAATTCGCCAAACTTACTTCAGGCTACTTACGCCATTGCGCATACTGCGTGACGGTTCTTCCGTTCTTTGCAATACCCGATTGAGTACCTGCTCGGTCAGCTCGCCGAAGGTGGTCGAGCTGCGATGACGGGGTCGAGACATATTGACCCGAATATCCATACCGACTCGACCACCTTCAAGCAGTACCACGCGATCGGCCAAAGCAATGGCTTCGTCGACGTCATGCGTAATCAGTACAACTGTAAAACCCTTCTTCTGCCACAACCCTTCGATGAGGTTTTGCATCTCAATGCGCGTGAGCGCATCCAACGCGCCAAGGGGCTCGTCCAGCAAAAGTAGACGTGGATCATGTACGAGAGCTCGTGCAAGTGCCACGCGTTGGCGTTGTCCGCCTGACAGCATCGATGGCCAATCGTCACCGCGCTCGCCAAGCCCAACCTGCTCAAGCGCCTTGCGCGCAATAGGCTGCCATTCACCATGCATGCCAAGGCCAACGTTTTGAAGCAGTGTCCGCCACGGAAGAAGTCGGTGTTCCTGAAACATAATCCGGGTACCTTGACTAACTCCCCTGACCCGCCCATTGTCAATGGTCACCTCACCGGCTGTAGCGTCGTCCAGTCCCGCCAGCAGGCGAAGCAGCGTGCTCTTGCCGCATCCGCTGCGTCCTACGATGGCAAGAAACTCGCCAGGCTGGACGGCAAGGTCCAGCGCGTGAAGTACCGTCTTTTCACCGAAGCGTTTGGTAGCGCTTCGCAATTCGATCGCCGAACTTTGGGGCGCAGTGCGCGCCGCAACGTTTCTTACGACGGAAGATTTTTGGATGGTCAAGTTCATTGCTTTTTCTCCATATTCCAGCGCAGCCAACGGTGTTCCAAAATCCGAGCCAATACGTCGGCCAGCTTGCCGAGAAGCGCATATAACAAGATTGCCACCACGACGACATCGGTCTGCATGAATTCCCGCGCATCCATTGCCATCTTCCCGATACCCGAATTTGCCGCGATGGTCTCGGCCACGATCAATGTCAGCCACATAAACCCAAGGGAAAAGCGCACACCGACAAGAATCGACGACATGGCACCTGGAAGCATGACCTCCCTGAATAACCCCCAGCGCGTCAAACCATACACACGGCCCATTTCGATCAAGCCCTTGTCCACCGAGCGCATGCCATGGTAGGTGTTGATATACAGCGGAAACATAACGCCCAGAGACACCAGGAACAACTTACCCGGCTCACCGACGCCAAACCAAATAATGACCAGCGGAATCAGCGCCAGATGAGGAATATTGCGGATCATCTGAATGGTGGAATCCAGGAGCTGTTCGGCCAGGCGCGAGGTACCAGTCAGTAAGCCAAGTCCGAAGCCGATGCTACCACCCACAGCAAAACCGATGCCGGCGCGCCTGAAGCTGGCCGCCAGATGAATCCACAATTCTCCAGAAGCTATCAGCGCTCCAGCCGCGCGCGCCACCGCACTTGGCGCAGGAAGAATGCGGCTCGGCAGCGCGCCCATCTGGGCAGCCACTTGCCACACAACGATTACCAGCACTGGCAATATCCACGGCAGCCCGAGGCTGACAGTTTTTCGCGAGATCATCGAATACTCCCTTGTCGGTAAAAGATACCAGTCATGTGCTTTTGCAGTACTAGCGGACGGGCTTCCATACGGCCTGGCTTACGTCAACACGCCTGGGGACAATCTTCAGCCGAAAAAACGTGTCCGCCAGTGCCTGTTGCTCGGCCACGATTTGCGCATCGATTGGCGAGACGATGTGTTCGACCTTGTTGCGGCCGAGAACAATCTCGAATGTAGCCGGGTCGAGACCCACGACGCTCGCATACTTTTGCGCTGCCTCTTTAGTTTTCGCATAAACATAGCGCGAACTCTTTTCGATTTCCGCGAGCAAGTCGGCTGTCAGCTTGGGATTCTTTTCGGCGAACTCACGCCGAGCGAAATACATTTGCCGGTTGTTCACCTTGACTTCAAACCCGTCTACCAGTGAACGGACATTCCCCCCAGCTTCGGCGCCAGCCATCAGGGGGTCGAAAGCGGCCCAGGCATCGGCGGAACCGCTTTCCAGCGCCGCGCGTCCATCGGCTGGACTCAGGTACAGCGGCTCGATGTCACTGAATTGCATTCCGTTGCTCTCGAGGAACTTGATCACCACAAAATGTGCCATCGAACCCTTCGGGATCGCCACTTTCTTTCCGCGCAGATCGGCCGCGGACTTGATCGTTGAGGATTTTCTGACCAGGATTTTCTGATCGCCCGGCGTTGGTGATTCGGATGCAACATAGACAAAGTCGGCGCCGGCCACTTGGGCAAAGATGGGCGGCGTGTTCGCAGTTGCAGCAATATCAAGGCTGCCGACATTCAATGCCTCCATCATTGGCGGCCCAACCTGGAACTCAACCCACTCGACATCCACGCCGCGGCTTTTGAAGGACCGTTCCAGATCACCCTGCGCCTTCACAATGGCCAGGTTAAATACCCCTTTTTGCCAACCGACGCGGATCTTCCTTGCCTCCTGTGCGCTTGCACTCGCGCTGAATACAAGAACCGCAGCTGCGGCTAAAAAAACTGCTACTCTTCTGGATTTACTGAACATCACTGTCTCCTTTTGTTTCCGGATTTTTAATGTGTATGTGCTTTTTCCCGCACACGGGACCTACCACTCTCCGATTTTCATTCCCTTGAATCGGCTTTGCTCTAACCATGTATCCACAAACTCATCTGACACCGTGGTTCGGGTTTTGCGCGCACGCAACCAGCTGACCAACTCGTGCGAGTAATGTTCGATTACGGGAGCGAGCGCCTTCTCTTGCGCGAGATCGTGGAACTCCTGTGGATCCGCCTCCAGATCGAAAAGCAGGGGGCGAAACCCCTCACAGTGAATAAACTTCCATTTGTGGTCGCGCAGCGTAATCGTCCTGCATTCCCTGACGGACCGCCCCAGTTCGCGGCGCGTGGCGGTACGAAAGGAATAATCGAATTCGCTGACGATGAAGTCACGCCACTCAGGCACGTTGTAGCCGCGAATCCACGGCAGCAACGATCGACCCTCCAGCCTATTGACGGGTCCTTCCACCTGGAGCGCATCCAAGAAAGTCGGCACGAGGTCAATGGCCTCCACGAGCGCGTCGCAAGTGCTGCCCCGGGACGCTTGCGCCTGCGCGGCCGGGTCATAGACGATCAAGGGAATTTTGATTGCCGCATCGTGCCAGAGCTCTTTTTCACCAAGGTGGTGATCGCCAAGATAGTCGCCGTGGTCGCTGCAGAATACCACTAGGGTGTCGTCAAAGCGACCGCTCTTTTCGAGCGAATCGAAAAGGCGACCTAAATGGTCATCGATCTGAGTGATCATTCCCATGTAGGTTGGAATAACCCGCTCGCGCGTCGCATTTTGACTGAAAGTGACACTGGCCTGATGCCGCAGGTAGGATGCGTACAGGGGATGAGGTGCCACGAGCTCATCCGCCGATTTGACAGCTGGCACGACATCTCGGGCGCTGTATAGCTGATGATACGGGCTCGGCGCCACATAAGGCCAATGGGGCTTGATATAGGAGAGGTGCAGACACCAGGGCTTATCCCGCTGCTCAGCAATGAATGCTATGGCGCGGTCAGTGGTGTAGGCAGTTTCCGAGTGCCGCTCTTCGACACGTGCAGGCAGATCGGCATAGCGCAGGTGCCAACCACTCAGCACTTCACCACCCGCACCAAGCGCCGAGTTTGCGTAATCGAGCCAAGGATTTTCGGACACGTAGCCATGCTGGCGCAAGAAGTTCGAATATTGGTTTGTCCGTGCTTCTTCATCGTGGGGATCGGCAAGCACACCATCATGGCGGTCGAATGGCTCGAAACCTCCTTCGAGCAGCAACTGCCCAGCCGCTGACGCTGGGTCAATTCCACGCTGACGCAGGGCAGTGGGATCAGGCTCAACGTGGGTCTTTCCGTCGACGGCAACGCGAATGCCATGTGGCCGCAAGTAGTCTCCCAGCGTTAGCTCGTCCACCGGAAGCGCGACAAAGTTTCCGAACGAGCGATGGCTGGTGACATACCGACCGGTGTAATACGACATCCGTGACGGCCCACACGATGCGGACTGTACATAGGCATTGGTGAATCGGACGCCGCGCCGCGCCAGAGCGTCGATGTTTGGGGTGCGGATCGTCGGATGGCCAAAGCAGGATAAATAGTCCCACCGCAGCTGATCGCACATAATGAAGAGGAGATTTCGGGCTGATCCCATTTTCGTCGACGTCCAGATTTTTAAAACGAAATTTTCTTGAACTGACGGGTTTGCTCGACCAGCGCCAGCTCGGTGGGCAAACGCTCCATGCTGCTCGCGCCATAAAAACCGTGGCAGTATTTGGTGCGCTGCAGCACGTAAGCCGCGTCCTGCGGAGTCGCAATCGGACCGCCATGACACAGCACAATAACGTCATCGCGTATACGCCGAGCTGCTGCCGCCCATTCATCAATCAATTCAACACAGTCGTCTAGTGTTTTGGCGGTTTCAGCACCTATGGTGCCGCCAGTCGTGAGACCCATGTGCGGCACAAGAATGTCAGCACCGGCCTTGGTCATGGCCACGGCGTCATCGACGCCAAATACATAGGGTGTCGTCAGCAGACCGGCGCGATGAGCCTGCGCAATCATTTCGACCTCCAGGGCGTATCCCATACCAGTTTCTTCGAGGTTCTGCCGGAATACACCATCGATGAGACCGACGGTAGGAAAATTCTGGACCCCCGAGAACCCCAGACGCTTCAACTCTTCGAAAAACGGGGCAAACAGCAGAAACGGGTCTGTGCCGTTCACACCAGCCAATACGGGTGTGTTTTTGACCACTGGTAATACCTCCTTTGCCATGTCCACCACGATTTCGTTCGCATTACCGTATGCCAGGAGGCCGGCCAACGAGCCACGTCCCGCCATCCGATAGCGGCCCGAGTTGTAGATAACGATGAGATCGATGCCGCCTTGTTCCTCGCATTTCGCCGACAGCCCTATGCCGGCACCGCCACCAATGATGGGACGCCGCTCGCGCACCATGGTTTGAAATTTTTGAATCAGTTCCTCTCTGGATATGCTAGGCATCACTGCGCTCCCGTAATTTCATTGAAACTCTGAACCAGCGCCTCTGCAAATGCGCCGTCGTTGATGGCGTACGGCAACTTGATCAGCTGGCGTCTGGGTGTTTGAACCAAAGTCGCCTCCAGCGCTGCAAACAAGGCGGCATCAGCCTCGGGGTCATGAAACATCTGCCCTTCGACATCCAGCATCGAAACCCCTTTGAGCGGGATGAAGAAACGCACTTCCCCTTCGCAGGCGTTAAGCTTCTTCGCAATCCATTCGCCCATGCGGCGGTTTTCATCTTGCGTTGTGCGCATCAAGGTGACCTGGGGGTTGTGCGCCAGCAATTTCCGCTGTTTGTACTGAGCGGGTACGTCCTCCATTGCACCAAAGTTCACCATGTCCAAGGCGCCGCAGGATCCCACGTAGGGTATGCGCGTGCGAGCGATCGCATCCAGGCGACCCTCGCCTGCGCTCATGACGCCTCCCATCAACAGATCGGCAACTTCGGTGGTGGTGACGTCAATCACCCCCACGAGTCGACCACTATCGACCAGCTTTTCCATGGTTTGTCCTCCCACGCCGGTGGCATGGAACACAAAGCATTCGTGCCTGTCCTTCAGCTTATCGACGATGTGATCGACGCAAGGTGTCGTTACACCGAACATCGTGAGGCCCACCGCAGGAAGCTCTCGTTCGCCCGCGTCAGGCAAGGGGAACCGAAGTGTGCCGGCCAGCGCATTCGCCGCATTACCCAATACCTTGCGTGAGATCGAGTTGAGCCCGGCGACGTCAACTACGGAGTAGATCATCGCGATATCGTTGGGACCGACATAGGGAGCAATATTGCCCGACGCGACGGTAGAAACCATGAATTTTGGCGTCCCAATCGGCAACTCGCGCATCCCGGGCGCGACCAGCGCCGTATTACCTGACCCCCCGATTCCAATCAGGCCCGAAACCTCATCCTTGTGCTGGCGCACATACATCTGAAACGCGATGGCCATTGCCGCAACGGCTTCTCCACGGTCCGTCACACCGTAGATGGCATTTGCCCCCTCAGGGTGATAAGTTGCGATGGTTCGTGCTGACACATCAACGTCGACGTCCCTGCTCTGCGCACTGGCTTTGGTGCTCACATCGATAAGCCTAGCGGCAAGGCCGGCCGATGCGAGTATCTTCTTGACGTAGCGAAGTTCATCGCCTTTGGTGTCGTAGGTACCTACGACGTATGCATATGACATATTGTCTCCTTGTATCTGTTCGAAAATCCTGCTTCCGACAAATCGAGCATTTTTTCCGCTTGCTTTTTGTGGACCCGATTAGCCAAATAGTAGGGAATATGCTCATTCGCAAGCAACACATTTCGGTCAAAATTTCACGCGGTGAAACGTGTGAAATCGCAAATTCATGACTACACCGCAAGTGAAATCCATCCGAGCGCTAGAGCGCGGCCTGCAGGTACTACGCTATCTACAGGAGAAGCGGGGCGCGACCTTGCACGACCTGCATTTGCAGCTCCAGTTGCCTAAGGCAACGCTGCTCCGGTTATTGCGAACGCTCGAGGAAAATGGGTTTGCATGGCGCGGCCTGAACGATGGCCGTTACCACGCCGGACAGGTAATGAAATTGCTTGGTGATCGGCCCGGGTCTCTCGACCGGCTAGCAGAGGTGGCTGGACCGATACTCGACGAATTAGTCGCTACGGTGCAGTGGCCGTCTGACCTTTCGATACGTAACGGCACCAGCATGGAACTGTGTGAGACCAGCCGATTGCGGTCCTACTTTCTGGTGAATCGCCTCAGCACCGGTTTTCGCATCAACATGGTTTTGTCAGCTCCAGGGCGCGCTTACCTCGCGTTTTGTCCGCAAAAAGAACGGGTGAGCATCCTTAGCCAACTCCGGCGCAAGAGCGATCCCGGGTACATGCGCATGGGCGGCCATGCCGACATCGAGCGAATGCTGGAAGCAACACATGCGCGCGGCTATTCAATTCGCGACCCACAATGGGGAGGCCATTTCAGCGAGACAAAAGCCCAGTACGATGACGGACTGGCCGCGATAGCCGTACCGATTCTTGTCAAAAATCAGGTCGTCGGGTGTATCAATATTGTGTGGATCGCGCGTGTTGCCAAAGTCGACGTTATAGTCAAAAAACACATTGTTGATCTGCAGAAAGCGGCCGGACTCATCGCCGCCAGCTATGAGTCAGCCACGCTGGAGAAACACGCCAACGGCGTGAAGCCCGTTGCGTGAATTCATCAAATGCCTGGGGCGTTTTTATAGGCCCTGACTCAGTTACAGCGTGCATCGTTCAACAAGTTCTTTTCGGTAACTCCTACCGGTAGACTCCGGTCAGTGTGGCCACCGGAATACGCACCAAAATCCACCACTTTGGGATCATTCAAACGGGCTTTCAGCTCCCGATTTTCTGTCAGGGGATTGCGGTAGGGGGTGATCGTACTTTTCACAGAAATTGGTGCGCTTTGGAGCAAAAACGCTTTGCGCTGCAACGACTTGCGAACTCGGGTCATGTCGTGACCGCCGGTCGCCGTAAAGCCTTGATATCCAACGGAATATCGCCGCTGACCGTATCAGTTTGTACAAAAAGTACGTTCACCCCAAGATGACGCCCGGCATGGCTGGATTGAAGGCTTGATGGGCCTGCTGATCGAGCGCTGCAAGCCGTGCAAACCTGGACGACCACAGGGTCAACGGGCGACGCTGCAAGACCGTAAGTCAGGAGCGGCAGTCGCCGCAAGGATTGCTTAAAATTTAAGCAAAATCACGTTCTCGGCTCTTCACGGCGCGCATCGCAGCCACGACCGCCTCAGGAGGGTTGACCCGTCGTCGCCGCATGCCGTCGATCGTCCTCGGCGTGCAGGTAGATGGCGGTCGTCTCCAACGACGCGTGCCGCAGGTTTTTCTGGATGAAACGCAGATCCGTTCCCGCATCGGCCTGGTGGGTGGCCGCCGTATGTCGTAGCCAATGCGTGGAGGCACGCCGCAGCGTGGCGGCACCGGCCGGATCATCGGCCTGCCGGGCATCGGCTGCGGGGACGAAGACGCCCTTGACGATCAAGTAGACCGCCGTCGATGTGAGGCAGCGACCGTTTCCACCGGCTATTGCCATGATCAGCGGCGTGCGCTCGTCGGGTCGAGGCAGCGCCGCCAGACCATGGAAGGTGCGATAGCGCGCTAGGTCGGCCATCCAGGCATCGCTGACCGGCACATCCCCTGGCACGCCACCCTTGCCAATGACCTGGAGCCACCATTTGCCGCGTCGCTGCACCAGATCGCAGGCGCGTGCCTGCGCCGCCTCGGCCGCGCGCAACCCCGCGCCGTGCAGTAGCCGCAGAACCCAGCGCGCACGCTCGCGGTGCTGCTCCTCACGCACGGTGTCACGTGGCATGCCTTCGACGAAGTCGAGCACAAATTGCCACAACGCCTGGTCGAGATAGCGCTCGACGGCGGCCCGTCGCAGGTCGCCCACGGTGTGGCCTGTGCGGCCGCGCCGCAAGGCCAGCGGATTGCCTGCCAGATAGCCCGCGGCGACCAGGTAGCTGAACAGTCCCGACAGGATTCCCAAGGCGTGGCGCACGCTGCGCGCCGACAGCGGTCCGTCGAACAGCCGCCGGCCGCCGCCGCGCCGGGGCAGCCTCGGATCGATCCAGTCCTCGCTGGGTTGGGCCAGGAAGGCCTCGTAGGCCAGCAGGTCCTCGCGCGTCAGGGGGTCTCCTCGTTTTCAGTGCAATAAGTGACGGTACGCAAAGCTAGCACTGGCGCGGGGGTGGTCTGGGTAGACCGTTGATT
>NZ_JBHSRS010000016.1:0-94103 GCF_042659145.1 Polaromonas aquatica
GTGCGTGAGCCGTATGCGGTGAAAGTCGCAAGTACGGTTCTTAGGGGGGGGGAAGGCAGTGATGCCTTCTCCCTACCCTCCCTTAGCTTTCCACTTTGAATTTTTAATTCAGCTTAATGGAAGAAGTCTTACGCGCAAGGGCTGTTTCAGCGCCCAAAACAGGTTTAACGTTCACCCTTGCGTACTTTCTCAATATCCGCATAGGCCACACCAACCTCAAGCATCAACACCGGCCACTGCGATCCGTTAGGACACCGTGTGATCAATGAGACCTCCAAGCCTGTTTGTTCCAGCATCTTCTTCGCTTCAGTCATGATCTTCATGGCTTCGATTTGTGCCACTTGAATTGCTTCTGGCAGCTTAGCCTTCTCGACAGAGGCCTCTTGAATAATTTTCCTGTTGGCACTCTTGAAAGCCGCCCAGGCGTCAGCGACAACGCCCGTCCCAGCCGTAGCTGCCCATTCGACACGACTTGCCTCACTGAGGCAGTTCCACCATGCAATTCCCACGGCCTCATCGAAGGTTGGTTTGCGTTCGCTTGTTGTGGTCACGTAGGTATCCAATCAGTTGTAGCAAGGGCAATAGTCCAGAGACACATCATCGCCATGAGTAAGCAGCAGCTTAGACTCAGCGTGGTGCTTTGCCTTAGGTCGGTTCATACCATCAAATGCAGTAAACACTGGCGAGCCAAATGGGATTTGTTTCACTGGATTCAATCCGGTCTTTGTAGCAATCACGGCGGTGGCCTCAATCAGCGCGAAGGCTCTCGCTCCCACCGGCAGTTCACCAATAAGCTTTGCCTTTCGCCTATATTCCCGGCCTTGCTCATCGAGCGCCAGATAGTCAGGACGATGCATTTGATTTCCTTTCAAGCCGTTGCTGCAGCCATGCGGCGTTTCAGGGCGGCGTTTGTGACAACCACATCTTTAAGCTCACCTTTGGCGCCCTGGACGACGTAGGCCAGGTCAAAGCTATCCCAGGCCTTACGGCGCAGTGAAACCACCTTCGCACCTTCGCCAAGCTTTGCCTTTTCAAGTGCAATTGCCTCAGCCGTATTGCAGGCTGCGGTACTGGTTAAAGCGTGTCCCATGTTGAAGCTTCCCTTGGTTAGCTGCGAGCAGCAATGAATTGGCGGGCCTGCTTGGCGTTCTGCAACACCACTTGATTGCTCCCGTGAGGAACAAGCTTGGCGCCAACAATCCGATGGACCGGGTCATTGACCACGACCGAAGTGCCGTAATCTGAGAAGCTGTAGCCGTTGCGTCGCAACAGGGCTGAAACTTCGTTGATTTCGATTAGCTGATCGCACTTGGAGTTCATCGGTATACCTTCAGTCGGTTTGTATTCTTGGCTCTAGTATGGTGTGCATGCACACCATCTGCAAGCACTATTTTTGCAGCGGCTTGAAAACCTTTTCAGCATGAACCATCAGCTCATCATTGAAGTTGCGAAACCGTGTGGTGGATGGATCGCAGAAGTAGCCCTTCCATGTCGAATCCTTGATGCCCATAATGCCGAAGCCGCGGTTAAATATCGATAGTGCGGCGGGCTGTGACAGGCCTGCGCCTTCGACCAGCTTACGCAAGCGCACGTTGTTGGTCATTGCCTTAGTGTTCATGCACACCATGATAGCAGCCTAGATGGCGTTTTCAAACATCGCTCAGTTAATGCAGGATTGCAGCAGCGAAATGGATTTCATCCCCCCAAAGAAAAAGCCCCCAGTCCGGTGAGGACTGAGGGCATTTGGTTTTGATAATAAGTGCGAGGACTGTCGACCAGGCCAATTCGTCTTGGGTGAGAAGCTCAAGAAATTAGTCACAGGCAGACAAAAAAAGGCCCCCGGGGATTGGTTGCCTTGAGGTTTGAAAGTTCACTTAGTTGTCGTCAGCATCAGATGCTTGAAGCTTGCTCATGTCGTTCAAGCAAACGACTCACCTCATTGTCTTGGTCGACGGGCGCCTTGCGGTAAAGCCACTGCCAAGTCCCAAATAGGTTGATGGTTAAAAAAACCGCCTGTTGCGTCAACATGCCATAAGCATGAAGCGACACGGCGTAGTAGATCCAGGCAAAGTTGGACGCGATCCAAACTGGCCAGGCCCAGGCAGATAGCCGTGATTTCATGGCGAGCATCAAAGCGCCACAGATACCCGTGACCGCTCCAATCACTTCGGGCAAGTTCGCTGCCACGTAAAGAGCTGCATCAGATAGCGCTCCAAACAGTGTTGTGAGAGTGATGGCGGTCATATTTCGTTATCGCTTTCGTAAAGGCAACCTGTCATGGGTTGGTTCATATTTTTCTCCTAATGAATTGAGAGCATCGGCCCAGAGGGCATATGGCGCCCGCCAGGTGGGGTGAGTTCAGATCCCGTAGTGGGCCCTGGCCAGGTGTCGTCGTTCAGCGAATGGCCGCCCTTTGGTCACGTCAATTGGTGACTGTGCAATTAGTTGCCGCAACGCTGCTGCGCGCATGGTTGGGCTGTAGTTAGCACTGGAACGTGCGATTCGGATTAGATGGTGAATTGGCAAGACTTCAGTGGCGCGTAGATGGCCAAAGAAGCGCTGTCGTTTTTCGCTCGCAAGAACACGTTGTAGGGACAACATTTTCTTCTCTCCGTTGAGTTATGGCGAGCACATGCCCAGAGGGCATAAAAGTGCCCGTCCGGGTTTGCAAATTCCGAGGAAACCAGGGAATTAGTTTAGGTTTTACAACTGCGTCGCTGCCGCTTCGATTAGGTCTGCGCGTTTGAGCATGCGCGCGGCCTTCTCGCGGATTTCTTTCACCGTTTCACTCAATGATGTCTTGGCAGACCTTCCTGGCGACAAGCGAACATCAAGACTCGTTTTATCGGTCTTGATGCACGCGTATGCCGATTGATCCCCCAGCATGACTCGAACGCTCAGGTTCAAGCAATTCATTTTCTTCGGTGTGAAGTCAGAAACACTCCAGCCATATTTGACATGGAGTTCATTTGCGTAGGCCTGGGCCAGCGCATGCGTTCCAAAGTCACCGACGCATTCGACGCCGCCGTTCTTGATGTGGATGTACACGGAAAAGAACTGCGGATTCTCGGCGTCTACCTCGATGCAGGTTCCCCGCGGATCGTTGTTCTCATAGAGGTTTCTCACCCCTTGAATCTCAATACCGTCGTAATCGGCAGCTCGGTCTCCAATGATTACATCGTCATAGGGATCATTAAGATCAGCAGTGACCACGAACGGGAAACTGTCGGCGCGCTTGTCCGCGCTCGCCCTTTTTTGGGCCTGTGTTGTTTGCACAGCATTCATTTGAAAATCTCCTGTTTATGGAGAGCACCTGCACCATCAGGGCAAAGTGCCCATCCGGGTTGTATTGGTTGCAGTCAACTGGCCGCTTATGCAGCCTGCATCCGTGCAATCTCAGTAAGTGCGTATAGAAGAATCGCGCTCTCGATCTGCTCTCGACTTTCACCGGTGAAATATGCGCCGGCTATATCACCAGTGGTGATGCCCAGGTGCCTTTGAATCACAAGTGAACCGGCGTTGATGGCGGATTCCGTTGCTTCATCAAGCGTTGAGTTCAGCTGCATCAGTGCAAGCACTTGCGCTTCTGTCATGCCGTAGAGGTCAGGCGTGGCCGCAAAACGGCCGCACTCTGTCACCGTGGGGTCGTGAATCACAATTCCCTGGTGAACGAAGCCCGCCATGGGTTTGCCGTGCACGTCGCTGGTTTCCTCCAAAGCGAAGGGGAACATGTCTGCAATGGATGTTTGCAATGACGCTGTTTTGGTTTTCATGTGGTTTCTCAAAAAGAATTGAGAACCACACTGCCCCGCGGGTGAGTATGGTTCCCGTGAGTTAGGCCGTTCGGCCGATGCAGTGAAGCTCGACACATCGCCCGCAAATATGGCGCGAAGCCATATTCGGATCAATGTGTGCACGCGGCAATCTGTGTTGCGGCGGCGTTTCGTTGAAGGTACAGCGAAGGCTGCTCCTGAAATTGGGCCTGACCAAGGCTTGTGGCCTGGTCAGGATGAAATTGCCACCATAGACAGTGACTTTCAGCGAGTGCAGATTGAACTGCGCATAGCCGGAGCTATTCTCGACATGGCGTATTTCTCGCCATTTCCTTTTGGTCAGTGGTACGTGCGCTTGAACAGCATGGGTTGCTGCTTGTGCTGACCGTACAAAAACACTTCCAGCCTCTCACGCACCCATCCAGAAATGGCGGGCGAATTGAGAGCCTTTACCAGCACCATGCGGTGACCGGCATCCATGACGGCGTCAAACAGCGCTTGCACGCCATCTTCGCCACCAGCCTTAGCAGCACTGTTGACAGTGGTGCCAGCTTCTTCCGACATGGCCAACACAAGGAAGTCCACGTGGGCAGAAAAAGCGTTGTACTTGGTTTCATAAACTGCTTGGCTCTTCATTTCAATCTCCATTAAAGGGATTGACGAGTTCCAAGAGTTTCCCCCAGTGGGAACCTTGGTTCCCGTCGGGGGTTGTTGAAGGCTGACATTTGTCAGCGAATTCGGATTGTCCGAAAGCGAGTTAATTTAAACAGACTTTTTTGGAATCGTCAACGAATAGCACCTAAGGTCATCAAGCGGCGTGCGATCAGGCCATCGCAATCTTGCGAAGGCGAGCTGAAATTCAAATAATTCTTGCCTGGACCTGCCCGGCTTCTATTCGTCATTCGCTTATGAGCTTTTGCGTTTCCAAAGGGCTCAATGGTGCGCCAACGATGGGCCGTCCCGGTCCATGAGCGTCAGGTAGCCATGCAGGCGTTCCTCGACCCATGCAGAGCGGTTTTCCACATCCATAGGTGCCGTGTTTGCCAGATCCTGAATCACAGCCTTGGCTTGCTGTTTTGTGCCCTTGGCCAGGGAGAGCTTGTCCAGGGAATTGCGGGAGAGCGTCAGTGAAGTGCGGCGACCTGCAATCTCGACGTTAACGCGTTTGGTGGTGGTTTCCTTGCGCTTGCCAACACCAGCTTGTTCCAAGGCCATGCCAACTGCTTGCGTAACGATCGCCAGCAGATCTTGTGAATCGGAAACTGGCTCATTGGCCCCGAGGATGCCGGCCACCTTGGCACGATGTGAAGCGGCAAATGCACCAACGAACTCATCCGCGGCACCGCTTTCGGCCAATGCCTTGATTGCGGCGCCAACGATGGCGTTGAGCTTGCGGGTTTCTCTGTCGTCTTGCACAGACCGGAGTGTAGCGTTTCAAAGCTCGGCAATGGACTTGCATACCGCTCAGCTGTGTGATTTTTGCTTGAATACGGTATTTTGCTGGGTCTGCATATCCAACATACTCAAATAAAGTATGCAAACTTGCCATGGTTGTTCGGCTCCCTTTTCCCATCTGTACGAGGATAAGTGCCTAAAAAATGGGTTAATCGCCTGTTTTTGGATTCGATTTAATACCGAACAGAGAACCGGGATTGCCGATTCCAGCACTCAAGTTGGTGAGGTGCTCCCAGTTTGTTTCAAGATTGCAAAAAACATCCTGAATGTTCCAACTGGAAATCACCTGATAAATCAATGACTTAGCGCATCTTCAATGGCAGATCTGCATACTATCGGTGGCAACAGGCAGAACAAACCAGCATAAGTGCATACCAGGCATGGCAGTTGGGCAGTCGAACCATGGCAAAACTGCATACTCGCGCACCATAAGCATGATCGATGGCAGAGAGCGCCCTACTTCTGCCATCGATTAAGATTGCCATGTGAGCAACACCGAAACAACTGCCATCGATCCAGAAGACCGCGGTTTCGACATGAGGCGGCGTGAGCCTGACCAACCGTCACTTTTCCCGACCGAGGATCTGATCATCCCGGAGACGATCAGGAGCATCCGCAAGGCGGTGAGCGCCATCCATGCTACCCCTTTGCGGCCGGAGCACAGCCAAAGCCTCAATAGCCGGCGCTTGTTCGATGCCTGCATTCTGGTTGCTCAGATTGACTTTCGCAAGCGAGACAAGCAAATGCTGGAGCGCGTGCGAACCGAGCGCCTGTCTCCAATGTTTGAAACTCGGGTTACCGATCTTGCGCGTTTGGCCGGCATCCCTGGCAAGAATTACGAGCGCATTTATGAAGAGCTGGACCAGCTGTTCGAAATGATCCTTCGTTGGAACATCGTGGGGGAAGACTCTGAGGTGGAGTGGGAGATGAAGAGCCACTTCCTCTCTTCATTGGGCTACGGGCGTGGGCACAAGCGCGGGCTCATACGCTTTTCGATTGATCCTTCGATACTGGGAATCGTACTGGAGCCCAGCAATTGGGCCACACTTTCGCTTCAGGCCATGGAAGGCCTGGGGACCGCCGCCGGCTACGCGCTTTATCAAAATGCCTGGCGGTATGTGAACACCCATGCCAAGGTCACGGCCGTCCTGCCGACCGCAACATGGGTTGAACTGCTGATGGGCCATTCTCGGTATGTTGTCGACGATCCCGAGCAGGGCAAGCGAGTGGTCAATTACGGCGACTTCAAACGGCGTGTGCTGATGGATGCCGTTCGCCGGGTCAACGATATCCAGGCATTGAGCTACACGCTGGAGCTCAAGGAATACCGTTCCGGCACCAGAGTATCAAAGCTCCAGTTCAAGTTCATCCCAAAGAAGCAGCCTTCACTCGGGCTTCCCCTCACTTGGCCAGAGGACGTGTTACGAGTCCTGGAGCGTTTGGACTTCACGCAGTCAGAAATTGAAAACCTGAGCCAGGCCCACTCCTACGAGGAAGTGGCAGATTCCATTTTGCGGCTCAAGGCGGCCGAAAACCGGCTGAAGGCTGCAGGCCGGCCCATCAACTCCAAAAAGTCCTATTTCAATGGCATCCTGGCCAACATTGCATCAGGCGCCGTTGGTGATGACCTGGACCATGAAAAGGTGGAGGCCGAGGCGAAGGCGCAGGAAGCCCAACTCGCGGCCGAATTGCGGCATGCACGCCTGAAGAAGGATTTTTCAAAGCACGTGGCCGATGTTTTCTCGACCAAGCTCTACGAATTGGACGCGGTAGAACGGGACGAGATCATCAGGTCGTTTGAAGCCAGCCCGTCAGCGGCGAAGGCCCAACTCCTGATCAAAAATGGATGGAGTGCCAAGAGTGTTGGTGCACTGAGCATCCTGCGGGGGTGGCTTGCAACGGATCGGCCCGATGTTTTGGACCGGTTTCTCACGAACCCCGAAGACAAGAATTTCGATGCCTGGATGGCCTGGCGGCTAGATGCGATCGAGCCGGAACGTTGAGAACTGTATCCTTTATGCGTTCATGCGTCGCACCGAAGGAAATCTATACGTTTACGCCTGGGCTGGAGGCATCGCGGAGGCTTTCACTTTTCGTCTTTCTCCAACCATCCCAAGCCAGACGATGGCGCCATTGGCGATGATCACGATACCGAGTAACAGGGAAGTGGTGAAATCAAGCTTGGAGGCAAAGAACGCTTTCTCAATCTCAGAAGCCTTCTTCACAATTTCATCTTTCTTGGTGCGCATTTCATCGGCAGTGCGGACTCCATATGATTCCAGTAGTATTTCTGGCCCTTGCGATACGGCTTTATATGCAAGTTCGGCGGCGTTTGCATTTGTTCTTGCAAGCAGCAAATTGTTGAAATTCATCTGTTCAGAGCTAAACTTTTGCATGAAAAACAAAAGCGCAAATAGTTGCATGACGCCTAAGAACATGAAGCATAGCCCGCGAATGGTCAGCGGATGAATGACCTGTTGAAGGCCTTTGTATGTTGGTGCTGCTAATTTAAACATTGCAAGTTACCGTTATAAAAAGTCTTTGGATCGAATACCTTAATGGCCTTCATCATTCAGTCACGATGCTTTCTTTAAGCAGTAGCTGATTGCCAGCGCGCAGCTGGCGCAGCAGCCCGGAATCCTGGGCAGTCTGATCTTCGTGTATGACTTCGCTGGCCCACTGGGCCAAAAGTTCATGTGACAACGACTCATTGCCAATTACGTTGCTGCGAAACGCCGGTCGCATCATGCTCTGGCCCAGCTTGAAGCGGTAAAGCAAGCACAGCCAATGTCCTCGCACCGAGCCATAGCGTGTACGAACCACCTTCATTGTTTGGGACTGGGCCAGGTAATACATGTTCAGCGCCATGGCGCGGCGCGTTGCATTCGAGCTGGCGGTGGACTTCTCATCTGCGGCACGTACCAGTTCACGGTGGGCGAAGCTGACGGCTGCATGCCGCCTGATTTTTGAGCCTTCCATAATTGTCGCTGCCTGAATCAAGTCGTCAGGGGTGACCGCACAGGTTCCACTCCAGCCGTTGCTTGTGTCGAAGGCGTAAATATTGGCCGATAGATGAGGAAGGGCTATACCGCCCTCGCCCCAACTTTCGGCCATGCTCACCGACCATCCTGGATTACTTCCCACCAGCATGTTTGCCCAGAACTGCTCTTCGTTATTCTGCATGAAGTCCCTGGAATTACAGATTGATCTCGGGGCCGTTGATTTGACCGGAAATGCGGGCGCCGGGGTGCATGTCCAGGTCCGCGTCGTACTGGATGCTGCCTTTCACTTTGGCCGTGGGACTGAGCTCAATGCCTTTTCGGGCGTGAAGTTTGCCGTTCACTGTGCCTTCCACGAAGATGTAGTCCGCAATGAGCAGATCGGTGGTAACAGTGGCGCTGCCGGCGATATGGATGGAGCCGGCCTTGCCCAGCTCGATCTTGCCGTTGTATTCACCATCGAGGCGAATCCCGAGGTCTTCGGAGGCCGCCATGTCGCCTTTCATGGTCGCCGACTTGGGCAGCACCGTGTGTTGTGTTTGAAGGATGCTGGCTGGGAACAGGCGGGGTTCGGTAGACTTCGCAATCGTGGCCATTGTGTTCATGATCAAATTCCTTTATTCGTTGGCTGTGTTAGGGGTTCAAGCCGCGAGCTTCTTCATGGAAGCTTCGACGTCGGCACCCTCGGCAATCGTCAGACGGCCATAGGTGATGTGCCCTTTGCAAACAGATTTCGGGCCAAAGCTGGCCAGCCCACCAGTTGCGGAAACTTCGCCATCGACTTCGCCTTCAATCCGGACATTGGTGGCCTTGAGCGAGCCCTTGAACTTGCCGTCTTTTTCGACGGTGATGGTGCGGTCTGGTTCTGCAGTCACCTTGCCATCCACTACGCCGTCAATTCGGACATCGCAAGGGTAGTGTGCTTCCCCAATAAAGGTCAGACCTTTTGGAAGGACACATGTACGGACTTCACGCAGTTGTTCAGTAGCCGGCTGTATTGCTGCAGGGCGGATCTCTGCGGGTCTTTGGACAAAACGCAAATGGTCAGCGGGTGGGCGCTGAGTTTGTGAATCTGGTGCCACAGGTAGGAGTGACGTTGGATTGTTCAAGGCAGATCCAGGCGCCGTGGCATCGGCTTTAAGAATTTCCGGGATACGAGAAAGTGGCGGGCTCAGCGTTGATCCGCTTTGGGCCTCGGGTCCAGTGGTGGTTGCAAGTGTCATCTTGAAGCTCTCCTTTAATGGTTAATTTGGCTCTCATTGCGTGAGCCGTACGCGTAAAACGTGCCTGGTGCCGAAGCCATCGCGCAAAGTGTTTGCAGGGCAATACTCTTTTGCACGCGCTCGGGCGGAGGAAGCGGTGGAACAACCCTATCGAGCTGGCGTCCCAACGGCGTCCAAGTCCACACCGGAATGCCTTTGGTGGCAAGAGCGTCTGCGAGTTCAGCGCGTTTGCTCACGAATTCCGGCATCGCCCCATTGCTCAATATCTCAAGCGCAGCGCGTGGCACCGGAATGCCCTGGGGGTCGTAAACGTGCCGTAGCGTCCACTCTGGACGGGTGCGTGCCATCGGCTGCTGCGAGGTAAGCAAGCGGCTGAATTGGTGGCCATCGCGCATCAAAGCGTCAATGAGCAGGATGTCATCGGTGTTTCCGGCAGGAATGAACACCCGTGGGTGAACGGACATCAGCCAAACGCCACGCGCCCAGATCCCGCCCCTGGTGTTTGCCTCGACGTGGGCGATGGCAATGACTTCCGGCTGCGGCAAGTGGATCCAGCCCGCCGGCCGCGGTTCTTTTGCGCGTTCATTTTCCTGGGCATTAACGAAAACTCGGCGTACCGCTGTTTTGCATTGGTTTTGCAGGAATGAGTAGGTCGCGTCATTCAAGCCTATTGGTGTGCGCATATGACGCAAGTGCATGAAGGCTGCAGTCTTGCCACTCTCCTGTGCAGGAAGCTCCACGAACTTTCGAACAGGGGCCACGATCAGGCCGCTTTTGATGATTTCAACCTGCCCGCGTGTAAGGCTGCGATTGAATCTGTCCCACTCGCGGTTGATTTCATCCTGCATAGACTCGCGATAGGGGCGCGGCACGTACAGGCGTTCTCCAAGCGTTGCGCCTTTGATGGTCAGGTGTTTGGCAGCCTGGAAGAGTTCGTACCGCGCGCGGCCCCAGTCACGCTCCCAGCTCGGATGCCATCGGGTGAGGTTTGCTTCAGCCCACAGCAAATGCAACAGGCCACGTAGGGATGCCTGTTCTGACTGCTTGTGATCGTCAACACTCAACCGGGATGCAGTTTGGGGCCGGGGCGTACTCGCAACGGAAGAACGGTCAAGAGTGAAGGTCAGGCGGATTTCCCTGCTTCCATCCTCGTTTTCTTTCACCTGAGTGGCGATCTCTGTCTCTGGGCCGGCTTCGTCTTCGCGGAAAAAAATGCAGGAGCTGTCGTGCATGGACCCCTGCTCTGGCCAGACAGCCAGATGGTACTTTCCATCCCGGAGGCGTACCTGCAATTTCAGGGGAGTTGGGCGGCACATGCAGAGAGCGTGGCCGAATTTGTGACGTGCTTCATCGAGCGCTTCCTGAAAGCGCTCTGCTTGCGACGGGTCGCTCAACCGTTTCAGGTCGAAATGCTCACTGCTCACAAGGATGTGAACAGATTTGGATTGAGCAACAGTAATATTTGATAGGGTGGCACTGGCCACAGCAGACTCCATTTGAGAGATAGACAAACTGTAAGGCACTATCTTGTCTGTTCCCGACCGTTCAATGGATGGAAAGTAGTGCATTGAACGGTCGAAGATAACAACCGTTGGGGAGTTTGTGCGTTCCGCTAAGGGAAACGGAACTCCACGTGATCATGTCCACCGGCTCCGAAGTCCAGTCCTTGCCGTCTTGCAGCAGCGTTCGTTTAAACAAGTCTGTCCGGTCACTCAGCGCGGAAAGTGTTCCTGGTCCAATCCAAGGCTCAATTCCTTGAGTCGGCTCCACGCTAGAGCAATTTCTTCATCGTGACCAGAATGATCGAGATGCGGGCGAGAGGCGTGTATTGATTGCGTGAAAAGATTGGAACGCCTGTTTTCCTTTGTTGCCGTCAGCAAGTTCGGCCAAGGTGGCATGCATAGAGATTCCCGCCGAGGGAGAGAAGCCGCCATAGACAACCCCTTGGGGTCAAAGTCAAAGAAGGCTAGTGTGGGGCGCGTGTCTCGTTGAATGAGCCTTGCAGCCACATCGGTACGGAAGTAACCTGGTGCTCCGCGAAACAATGCCAATGTCGGCCGTCCTCTTGTGTAAGTCCCCATCCAGCTGTAGGTGTGCATTTGGAGCATGGGCTCCAAGTTTTCGCTGACAAGCAAGACCTCGTAGGGCAAGGCCTGCGCGGCATGCGAACCAAGTGTGAGAACGCTACCTGGAAGGTGTTGGAAGGCTGGCATTGCTATAGGCACCACTGCGACTAGATCATCTGAGACGCGCAGCGCGCCGGACTTTTCTGAACTTCCCCGCGGGGAGTTACTTCTGGAAAAGTCACCAGCTGGTGCAGCGATGTCGAAACCCCGGGAGGTGAGCAGGTTCCGTATTTTCGCGTGGTCCTCATCGGTGTAGAGCACCCTCGCCCCTTTGATCTTGCCGATTCCTTCAACGCTGGCTAAACGGTCAGCAATTTCGCCGTTTCGGCGCTCGACTACGCCGTCTGCAATGAGTCTCCTCAAGAAATCGACTATTCGTGGATTCATGCTTGTGCTCGCGCTGCAGGTGCTGGGTGCGCAATGGCATCGCCAAAGGAATGAGCAAACCGCTCTCCAGCCCTGGCGCCGTTGTTGACCAGGCTGACCGGCAACTTCAGGCCGCGCAACCCCATGACAGCGAATACCAGCCAAACATGAGGTTCCACGCTCTGTGCCTTGTCGTCTGTCAGTCGCCACTCCATCAGTGACATTTCGGAGGGAGAGGTTTGGACAGCCTGGACCAGCCGCTCAAGAGCGATTGCGGCGTCTGATAGCTTTTGCTCGTAGGGTGGGTCGATCACGCGGGTGTAGCGTTTCACCTCCTGAAGCTCAGGTTCAACCTGCTTTGCCGGCAGCGCGGCGGCCTGCTTTTGCATCTCATCGAAAATCTGGGTGTCCGTGTCCAATGGCTCTACGTGGGCTGCGATTGCAGGCAATGACGCAGCCATCAGGAAATCGGGTATTTCACCCCTCAAATCGGCCTCAAATCCACGCCATCCAGGCTGTTGCCGAAGAAGCATATCCATGCGTGCGAGCAGCTTGTGGTTGCGCTCTACCTCCCGCATTCGGTATATCTCTTTGCTGAGATGGGTCTGCATTTCGGACATTGACTGTTGCCAAACCAAGATCCGGGAAAGCAGGTTGCGCCGAATGAAGCGTGCCAGGTCTTCCAGCCCCCGGGTGCTGGCTTCGCGTTCCACCTTGTCGCACACCTTGGACAAGCGGGTCAGATCATCGGCCAAGGTGTTGGTTTGCTGCTGGTAGAACCGGTTCTGGCTTTTTTTGGCTTCCAGAGAGCGCACATTGCCATACCTGGTGGACATCAGGGTCTGCAGGAACAGCATGTTGCGGTCCACGCTGTCTGCAATGTCGAAGACCGTGGTCTGTATCGTGTCCACGATGGTATTGACTGTCTCGGTGTCGGCGGAACGGCGTATATCGTCCACCTCCATCCACAGATTGTTGACCTGCGAGATACGAGAGCCGATTTCAGCCAGGCTCTGGAACGCTGGAAAGAGCTGCAGATGATCATGCAGGTATTCGCGCAGGCGCGGGTGTAACCGGTAGCCATCTTCGCCGGCGGGACGCAGGGCGCTTGCCTGTCGAAGTGCGGTAATGGATGGGTTGCTGCTTGTGCCTTCGGAATTGATAACTCCATGCAAGGCCTGCTCCACCACTTCTGCATTGTGGTGAAGCGTTTTGAGAACATCTTTTATGGGGGAGCTCATGGCTTCTGGTCTTCTCCCCCAGCTGGGCTGGGTGTGTCGATCCGCATCTGGGAATCGATTTGGTCGACAACTTCGTCATCCGAGAGGTGCGGCGTGTTTTCAGCGATGAAGGCGATGAGCTGGTACAAATACTCGACCTTGCCGGTGAACGTGTAGCCTTTACTTGTGGCGTTAGTTTCGACCAGGTAGCCTTCGTTCTCCAGCAGGTTGAACATACGCTGAACGCGATGCAATGTTGCCCCACCGTCTGCCACCCGTGCATCGGCCAAATCCCGCATGTCAGACAGACGGCGCTCCAGTAGCGCTGACCTGCGCACCTCTTCGCTGATTTCAGTTAGCCACACCACATCTCCTGCCTGGATCTGCGGATTGCGGCCCTGGGCCTGACGCAATGTTTCCATGAACCCAACATAGGGCTCCAGTCGGTTGCGGATGGTTTTAAGGTCTTCACGGAAGCGGTTGCGCATTTCAACCGTTGGCACCTCGTAAGCCATGAAGAAAGCGCCCTCATCACTTAACCGGGCCAGCCGGTATCCAATGGTCTGTAGCCACTCACTAGCCTTCGTGCGACCCATCGGGTCCTGGAGAGCGTCGAACTCTTCTGGGAAGTGCACGGAGCAAATGAAGTCCCCTTTGGCAAGGTGCTTGAGGGCGGATTCAATCTTGGCCATTGGTGACTCCAGCGAAGTGTTGCTTTGTCGTGTAGATTGCGCCGTTACCCTCAAAGAGGGAAAGACGTGGGAAGAAGCGCGCCAATGCCGGATCTATGCTTGGGCATGCGCTGATGACATCGATCTTGTGCTGGTCCAGCGTTTGGAGGAAAGCCCCCAAGTTTTTTGCATCGAATCTCCCAATTTCATCAGTGATCCAGGTCAACCGTACTGGCGCGTCACCCCGAATCATCTGCACAAATCCCATGAGGAACATCGCGGTGATGAGCGCGGAATTGCCATTCGACGATACTGAGCGGAATTCCTCTTCATTGCTGATGGTGCGCCGCTGCCCGTTCTCGTACAGGGTGCATTCAAGCCGAACCTGCTCATTGAGGTTGATTTTGAAACCGCCATCGTTATGCAGGATATCCCTGAAGGTTCTCACCAGCACTGCATCTTCGTCGGATGGCAGGTCCTGCTCTGTACGTGAGACCGAACGGTAGGCCATTGGGTTGCGATTGCCCTTGTCCTGCATCTGGCGCAATACCTTGATGTAGTCCAACTGGCTCACGCTTGAGCTGACCGTCACTGACAAGTCACGGAAGCGTTCAAAGCGCTTGGTGGCAGACAAGGCCTTGCTCAAATCACTGTTGAAAGTCTGAACACGGCGCTCAAAGAGGTCCAGAACACGGACGAACTCGCCAGCCAGGCTGAAGAACCCCTGCATTTCCTTGTTCAACTGGTTGATGTAGGGACCACTCTCCATGGGCTCAAACCAGTCGCACAGCACATCAGCCTGGGCACACAGGTATTGATGAGGCAACAGGATCTGGCGGTCTGGCAAGTCTCGTTCCTTGTGGTCCAGCCAGTCCGCCGGGCCGCCGGGATGCTTGACCAATTCATTGCGCAGGGATCGGTTGTCCTTTTGCAGCTCATCCATCTCGGTATCCATGGTGCCACGCCGGGATTTGATGGAGTTTTCCAGATCAGGCACGCTCCAGTCCACATGCAGATGTGCGGGCACGTGGTCCAGGAAGTCCTTGAGGCCATGGGTTAGGAATTCCTCAAGGCGGAGTGCTTCCCGCTTACGGGCTTCGATACTGAGCTCAATGTCACCCAATGTTTGCTTGACGTGTGCTGCCAGAGCCTCAGATCGCGCATGCTCCTCCTGCAGCTGCTTGCCCACATCCCGTGCGCGCTGTTCCAGGCGGTCGCGATCCAGTTTGTCGGACTCCAGCGAAGGCAGCTGCTCGCGGCTGAACACCCGCCACGCGCTCACTTCATGTCGATTTCGTGCAATGCTGTCGAGCTGGTCTCCCAGTTTCTGAATGGCCGCGTCCAGGTCGATAACACGGCGCGGGTCCAGCCCCATGCCTGCCAAACTGCGCTCATAGTCATCCTGCAGGCGTGCCAGGTCTTCATCCTTGCGGGATTGGACCGTCTGTTTCTCCGCTTGGAAACGCGAATCGGCATTCAGGTCGGCTTGTTCCAGGCGATCACGCTGGTCCTTGAAGTCCTCCCGTATCTCCAGACGCGCAGCCTCAACGCCCTGGGTGATGCGGTGTTCCTCGGCGTTCAATGACAGGCTGCGCTCATTCAAAGAGATGCGTTCGGCGATCGCTGATTCCTTGAATGCTCGTTCTTCTTCCTGTGCCACCTTGTCCAGCCGCAGTTTCTTCTGGCGTGCCGAATCCAAAGCAGCCTGGGTGAGGGATTCGTGCGCCTTGGCGCCTTCGAAAGCGGTTTCAGCCTGTTTGCCCTGGACACCGAGCTTCCTTGCAGTCTCCGTCGCCTGCTTGAGCGCCTCCGCGACCTGCGTGGCATGCGCTTGATGGCGTTCCAGTCCATCGCGAACTTCCTGCATGTCAAACCATGCCGGCACGTCCAGCTCCTGCACGCGGATGTTGAGAGGCCCCACAGTGACCGTTCCCTCCGGACAAACCCCGTCCAGGGCATCGGGAGCCAGCGCAGGGTAGAGGTCTGTACGCGCCAGCAAGGCGGGCTCCAGCAGTTTTGCGGTGTTGGCCCACATGCCAGGGTCACCCCCTCGGATGAACTCCAGCAGGGAGCCTGCCTCCGGGGTCAACGATGCCTGCAGCTGCTCTATCTGATCGCTCAGATTCTGGGCCTCCTGTTCCAACTGGCGCACCTGGGCCAGAGCGTGGTCAGTCGCACGGCGAGCGTTGTCATGGCCATCCCGCGTCTTGTTGACCTCGCCTTGTGCCTTTTGGAGCTCTTCGGCCCAGCGGTTGGCATCTGCCTCCGCAGCCTGGCGATCAGCACGGGTTTGGACTGTGGCCATCGGGTTTTGGAGCTTTTGCTTGATTTCACCCTCGGCGGTGCCAATCTTGACCCGGTCGGCCGCAATTTCAGCCAAGCGAGCAGGGGTGGCCAGCGCCAGTAACGCATCGTCCTGTGCCTGATTTATGGTTTTCATGCTGGCCATCGATTCGCGCAAGGACTGCTTGCTGCGTGCGTCAATGTCCGCAATCTGGGCCGAAGCGCTCTGCTCGATGACGTTCTTGCGCTCATCCCGCTTCCTGGTGATGTCGCCCGCGGCTTTGGTCAGTGTGTCCCGCTCACCTTCCTTGGAGGCTTTCTGCGCCTGCAGGTCGGCCTCAGTGTCGTCAAGAGAAGCCATCGTTTGAACGTCAATGCGCTGGAAATGGGTTTGCCTGTCCAGCGCGCTGGCCACCGTAGCGCGTTTATCCTGAAAAGCGCCATCTGCCTGTTCCTTGGTGCTCACCAGCGCCCGAATTGACCCCTGAATGGCATCGTGCTGTTCCTTGAACCGCGTGGAGGATTCCAGATGCTGGGCGCGCAGCTGCTCATGCTCGACGTTGGCCTGCCCCAGGGCGCTTTTGACGGCCACGTGCAGGGAACACAACTCCAGGTGCAATCCTTTGATCTTTGCCACCCGTTCCTTGATTCGCTGGGCTTCTGGCTTGCGTTTGAGAATGTCGGCCAGATGGGTGCGAGCTTCCATCCAGCGGGACACCGAATCCTTGTTCTGCTTGAGTTCGCGCACGTTGCTCGGCTTTACCCCTACTGTGTGGGCATCAGACACTCGCTCCAGGACGATGTTCTGCAGGTCGCGGAAGTTGATCTTTTCATTGGCCATGGCCGCTGAAATCTGGTCAAGGTTGTACAGGGCGCGTGGGCCCAGCGAGTGCAATGCAGCCAAGCGGCGTAGCTCAACCCCTTCCTTGGTGGACAGACGCTCATTCAGGATCACCGCCCGGTACTGATGCAGGCTGAGCCGGCGGGTGACTTCTACTCCCGTGGCTTCGACCCGGGCCTTGAATTCATCCCGGCCCACGTACTGATTGTTTTCGTCGTAGAAGTAGGTTTCCTTGTACCCACCGTGGATGATGTGGAACTGGGGAGCTTCTTCGCCAGCGCGGGCATGCATCACTACCGTGCGCAGGTCTGTGACGCTTTCACGCTCGTACTCATAGGCTACTGCGCTGCTCGGGTCTGGCAGGGTGTAGGTGATCATGCTGGAGCGGCCAGTACCCTTGAGCACCTGGGTAGGCGTTGCGCCATAGAAGATCGGCATAAGCCGAAGGAACGTCGTCTTTCCCACACCGTTGTCCCCTACTGCAAGGACGCCGCCACGAGGGTCAAGTTCAGCGATTCGTCCGGATGGCAACCCTCCGTTGGGATTCCTGATATTGATGGCGATGATCCGGCGGAGTTGATGAGGCATGTCGTCCCTGAAAAGTGATGTGGCGCTCTATGGGTTTGTGGAATTTTGCTACTCGCGGCCCATTCTAGGCAGTGGTCGGCGGTTGCTACCCAGTCTCAGTCTGTGAATTTCTCTCTGATGACTCGGGAATCGTCGATAGAAACACGCAGTTTTGAGAATGATGAGTTCTTGCCCTGTCCGTTGGGGTCGTAAGCGGAACCAGCAGCAGTTCAATGCCAAAATGTACGATGATTTTGTGCCCTGGCCGCACGTGTACTTCCGGGTCCTCACCAATGAAAAAACCCCCAAACTTTGTGAAAGTTTGAGGGCTTTTCGGAACGTCACTGTTGAGGTGATATTCAATCGTCAGTTGCACATGACGCCAGGAGCGCGGACTCGCGACGCTCACCGGCAACCATGTACTCAATGCGAATTTCCAAGCGAGTTTCCCCGCTCGAAATATCGACGCAATGGTCAGGCTTTTGCCGCTTTGCACGCGATGAGTGCTTGCGGCTCGACCTGGCCAGTTTGCGCATCAAATCGTAATAAGCGTATTCACGCTCAAAACGAGCCGCCGCCCGCTGTTCAGCGACGGTGACCAAATGCTCGCGCAGCAGCTCCTTCATTGCCAAAGGACGCAGCATGGCACGTTCACGCTTACGCGCGATCTTCTTCGCTTGAGCAATTGCTTTCGGCTTGGAAGCCCAACCCCTGGATCGAGGGTCATTGGATGACTCGACGTCGGGGCTGACATTACGCACAGGGCTGTTGATGATCTTCATGATGTGTCCTATTGGATAAGGGCACATCCCCACTGGGACGGTGCCCAGTGGGTGAAAATTAAAAACTAAGTTGAAGGCTGGCACAAGACCAGCAAATTGGCAATTAGCCAAAGTGATTGCATTCTAGCCAGCAGTGCGAAGCTTGTCATCGCTTTGCGCACGGGAATTTCGCCTCACACCCAACAATATCTTTTGGCATTCGCTAGGTTATGAGACGTTTTCCGTGTTTTGCAAGCGCCTCCATGATGTCGCGCCATATGCCAATACGTTCCCATTGGGCGTGTTTACGCAGGTAGCTAATGCAGGGACCAATATCGTTTACGCGATAGCCCCCCAACTCCAGGTCTGGGCTACCTACGACTGGCGGGAGCGCTTCATCCCATCCATCCGACGCGGGCCAAGGCATCACCACTTGCCCTCCTGTCGCGTGCATCACACGAATCCATCCCTGCGCATCAGGCCAGTGAAAGTACGCCATGGAAGACATTGGCTTTACCCACTTCCAAGGCATGATCGGAACTGATCGCGGCGATGGCACCTCGGCCGCTCGCAGCTGGCGCAGGACAGCGCTTCTAGCTTCAAATACCGCTTGACGTTCGGCAATCGCCTTGCGATTTCGTTCCAGCGATTCAAGCAGTCTTGCACGGTTGGCTTTCGCCTCTTCATCGAAAAGGACGATCAGTTGGGCAGTGTTCTGCAGCAGTAGTTGGCGCTGCTCATCGGTAAGCGGGCGCCCTGCCCCATTGCCCGAGTATTCGGGCTGGAGATTTGGTGCGGTACCGAAACGCTTTTCGAAGCAGGTAGAACCCATCACCATGATCTTGCCGCCATCGTCCACCACGTGGATGCGCTTGTAGACACCGTGGCCGCAACCAGGCTCCTGACACTGAACTTTTTGTGCTTCGTCTACCTCAACAATTGCTAGCAGCTTTGCCATGATTACCTGGTTTTGGAAATTCCGTTCATTTAAATTAGCACGGATTCGGCCTATGACAACTGCAAAGTGAGGTCGAGTCAGGCTTTCGCTACGGGTATGTCGTCCCAACAGGTGGTGTACGCCGGCGTGCGGCGTTCCTGTTTCATGGACCACGCCCGCCGGCTGCCGCCCAGGCCTGCGCTTCCCAGAAGCACTGTTCCCTTTCCAAAGCGCTGGTTGAGCTCATCCATGGCAAGCATCAAAGTGGAGCGGTCGTTCGTGTCATCCCCCTCCAGGTCCAGTTCACCTTGCTGGTGTGTGTTTCCCTGCAGGTCCAGCAGCATGATCCCGGCCTTGGCATAGTTGAACCCCTCGCGGTAGATCGCATGCAGGCCCAGCAAGGCGGCGTTTACGATCAGGGCGCTATCGGCGCTTGGGCGGCGCATGGGCACAGTCACGGAACGGCTGTACTGCGGGCACTGCCGGAATGGGCTGGTACGAATGAAGACCAGCACCTGTCCGGCCAGGCTGCGCTGTTTACGCAGCTTGGCGGCCGCTGTTGATGCAAACTCGGTTATTGCCTCGGCAAGGTGGTCCTGGCTGGTAACGGGGTGCCCAAATGAGCGGGTGCAGGCAATTTCCCGTTTTGGGGGTGGAGCCTGTTCCAGTTCGATGCAGGAAACCCCCTGCAACTCCAACACTGTGCGCTCCAGGACCACGGACCATCTGCGACGAACCGTCCCAGCATCCATTCGCACCAGATCCAGAACAGTGTTGATGCCGCCGGCGACCAGCTGCTTGCCGATCTGGCGACCCACCCCCCAGACCTCCCCCACATCGGTGCTGGCCAGGATGGCTTCAAGCTCACCCTTGCTCAATGCCTCAAGGTTGCACACCTGGGCCAAATGCGCGGGGTAGCTACCTGGCTTGCGTTCCGCGGCCTTGGAGACGTGGTTTGCGAGCTTGGCCAGCGTCTTGGTCGCGCCAATGCCAATCCCGCACGGTATGCCAATGCCCTGGAGGATGCGAGCACGGATTTTGTGGCCACGTTCCACCAGGTCACCCTTGACGCCGTCAAGCGTGACGAAACTCTCATCAATGGAATAGATCTCTTGTCTGGGCCCCATGCCGGCGGCCAGACGCATCATGCGATCTGACATGTCCCCGTAGAGCGCGAAATTTGCCGAATGGGCCACCAGCCCAGCATCGTCAGCAAAGTGCTTGATCTTGAACCAGGGAGCGCCCATGGCGATGCCCAAGGCCTTGGCTTCGTTGCTTCTGGCCACCGCGCAACCGTCGTTGTTGCTCAAAACGACTACCGGCACGCCCTCCAGACTTGGCTGGAACACGCGCTCACACTGCACGTAAAAATTATTTCCATCGACCAAGGCAAACACAGAGAGACCTCACGGTGAGAACGTCTTTATGCTGCTGGTGACGACTCCCCAGACGCGAATGGTCTGGCCGTCCTTGGGCTCAATATCCGGGATTTCCGGATTGCCTGAAACGAGCTTGACCTGGCCGTCGCGCTTGTAGAGCATCTTGACCAGAAATTCACCGTCAACGTCGGCCACCACGACATGGCCATCCCTGGGTCTCTTGCGCTTGCGAATCAGCAGCAGATCGCCGTCGAAGATGCCGAACTTGACCATGGAGTGGCCGCTGGCCACCATGAAAAATGCGTCTTCCTTGTCGCTCCCGAGCAGGCTGGCCAAGTCCAGGCGCTCGGCGCCCAGATCCTCAGCAGGAGATGGGAAGCCCGCCTTGACTGTGCCCCGGATGCGCTGAACCAGCATCGGCGCATGGGATGCCGGTACCGGTGTCTTTGGCGCATTTGTGCTGTACATCCATCCAGTATAGGTTTTTCATGGAAGTGGGCGTCAAATTCCTCATTTTCCTAAGCCTTTAGTTTGCGCTTCCAGGCCAAACGATGCGCTGTAGGGACTGCTGAAATAGTCGTTGTCCTCATATCCGCGGAACAGGCGAGCCGTGACAAGCTCATTCAGCAAAGCCTCAAACTGCGCCATTTCATCTTCCACGCCTTGCAGTTTGCCGTTCCTATACTGCGCAACGACATCCAATATCCCTATCTGTTTCAAAAGGATGAAGGAGCGCAGTAGCTGAGTAATTTCATCCATTACCCCACGCCATGTTCGGTAAGGGTTCAGCTGGAGCTGGGCATTGGATGTCGAATCCCCCACCGCGTAAATAACAATGGGCGGCTGAGCGTTGCATATGCCCTCGATCCGTACACGCCAGCCCTCTCCAGCAATGCTGGCCGCATAGCCATGACTCGGTGAAGGCATTTTTTCGAATTCGAATTCGCGTGTGGGGTCAACAAGCCTTGCCAGCAAGGACTTCTCTGGTCCCTCCAGGCACGCTTTCGCCACCTCAATCATGGGTGTGCTGCAAGGGAACGCCCACCATTTGCGCATCCGCAGGGCGATTTCCTTGGGCATGTTGGCGATGGCGTCTTGAAACTTATCTTCTTCGTCTGCAAAGAGAGGTATAGGCGCTATCGCGCCCATCGGCAATGAACGAAGCCTCAGATCAACGCTACTGGTGGTGGTTTCACCGCGCTTGAAGCCAAGTGTTGTTTCTCCCTGCAGCTCAAGCAGAAAGCCGACGGCCCGCTTTTGTTGGCTTGCAATGCTCTGGAAAAGAGCAACTTCATCGTCGGTTGCCATGCGTTTGACCGTGCACAAAGCGGCGGGGAAGTAGCCCATTTCGTAGATAGCCTGAGCCGCTTGCGACTGATGGATAAGAAATGGAGAATAGAAGTCCAGCGCAGCCTTGATGTTGCCTTGATTGCCTGTCGGCTGGCGCACCAACGCATAGCATTCAGGTTGCGGGCGTGTTATATCGAAAAGGGCGATGTAGGCCGTGGTGGTCTGTCGTTTTTGCCGGCCCCTTTCCACCTTTTTTGCCTTGGCGGCTTCCCTGAACTCGTTTGCGCCGACGGCCAGTGCGTGCAGCACATCGGGCGCCCGATCAGGATCCATCCAGGCGGTGATTCGTGTTCGGTTAAAGGGCAGCAGTTCGCTCAAGATTTCATCGGCTTGAAGACCCTGAGGGCGCCCGCAGCTGTACCAATAGTCTGCGTGTGCTGCGGCTTCCTGCCATCCGTCCGGTAGCCAATACTCTGGTCCGACTTCAGCCGCGGTAGCAAACATTTCTCTACAGGCAGCCAACAGCTTCGGATCGGGCAAGGATATGGCAACACCATCGCCGGGCCACTCTAGTTGCGATGGCGAGCACCTGGATGGAGCGTGCGCCACCTCACATTCACAGTGGATCATCTGCTTTGCCAAAGGCAGTTCGCGGAAAGGCCTGTGGACGGGTTTGACATTCTGGTCCTCATGCGACATAGAGTCCCACAACGCTTGATGAAACGCCTCCATATCCGCGTCGAAGCCACAAATGGAAGCGAAAGCCTCTAATCGCGCCCCCCAGAGCTGTTCATTGATGTCCGATCGATTCTCTATGGCTACCGGGGCGCTCTCAATGTCCTTTACTGGTGGTTGGCCGGCTTGATAAACCACTTTGCAGGACTGCAGCCTGTGCGGCACTCCTGCATCAACCTTGGAAAATACAAGCACCACTGGGGATTCCTGGTCGAGCACATCGCCGGTGTTTGCGAACTGCAGAGCGGCTTCGATCAGCCTCATTTCCTCCATTGGCGTCAGCGCGCCGGGTTCCACCTCAATGCCAATCAGAAAAGGCCCATAGCCATGGCCTAAAACCCAAGCGCCGCCAACCAGGATACGCAGCACGTCAGCATTCTTGCTCAATGCGCTGACGATAAATGGCATGCACTTCAGGAATTCCTTGACCTTGGCAGCCGTGACCCGCGCATGGATTCGATTGGCTTGCCAGACGATTTCACCAGTTTTGGATAGCCTCCAGCTCTCAATGCCATCTGTATCCAGGCGGTCGAATGTGATCAGTTCAGCCGCAACAAAACTTTGGAGCGCTGCATGGCATTCCACTGCTGACAGACCAAGAGCCGCCGCCATTTCAATGTTGTTGAACGAGTCATGGCTATTCCATCGCATCGAATTAATCAAGGCGCTCATCGTGCTTGGGGTAACGCGCATGGTGGACGATGCGGATGGCATGGCAACTCCCTTCACATTTCAACTGGTTTTGTAGGTTGATTGGCATGAAGATCCCTGTAGATCAGTACCTGCGCCAGCAGTATGCTGCTGACAATGGAACAGGTGATTCCTGCTCCAGTGACGCCAAACAGCCAAATGCAGAACGCAAACAGTATGCCGGTGAAGGCCTCGACCATGGGGTAACGCCGGCTGATGTGGGTTTTGCATGATGAGCACCGCCCGCCCAGAGCAATGTAGCTCAACACAGGGATGTTTTCAAACCAGCGGATTTGATGGCCGCAGGATGGGCAGCGCGAGCGCGGTACCGACAGATTAAAAGGGGCTGCGGGCTCGATCGTGGAAAAGGTGAGCTCTGCGCGCTCCTGTTGCCGCCGGCGCTCCAGCATTATCGGCAAGCGGTACACCACCACATTGATGAAGCTCCCGATGCATAGGCCTACCCAGGCGGCACAGCAAACGTAGATTATCTGGAGGGTTTCTGCGTGGCTTGATGACATGAGTGTTCTTTGTTTGATTCAGTCGTCATGGTCGATCACCCCCTTGCGTAGATGATCAAGTGCCTTCTGGATATGGCGTTCTTCCGGACCAAGAGTGGAGAGGAACTTGAAAACCGCTTCTGTCTGGTACCAGTATGTTGCGTCCCGGATGGCCGGCCGCATGGCGTCCAACTCCATTCTGGTCAGGGATGCGGCGAAGGCGCGCAGCCGGATTTCGGCGCGCTCCCGCTCGATGTGGCACTCCCGACACAGCGCACGAAGGGCACTCAGGGGATATTCCCAGGGCTCATAGTTCTCGCGCATGCTGGAGTAGTAGCAGTGGTGGGCCTCCAGCCTGGCCTTTGCCTTGCAGTCCTGGCAGCTGTACCCTGCCCGCTTTTTGACCGTCTCGGCTTTGGCCTTCCAGCGCGGGTCTTGCAACTTCTGGCTGTAGGTGCCTTTCAGGCGTGAATAGTCATATCCATCAATCGGGTAGAAACCCATGTTCCATGAATGGCCCATCTCGTACCAAAACCCGAAGGAGCCGATCAGGTCATCGAATTCAGATGTGTCACATCCCAAGTTCAGCAAGGAGTGCAAGGGGCTGCTGTCGAAAACCAGCACCAGCAACGAATCATCATGGAATGACTCTTTCCTGAGTCTCCAATCTTCGATGGTGAAAAACAAGCCATCCCCCACCATTTCTTCCTTGATCATCCATTCCGTGAGCGCCGATTGCATGCGCTGCAGATTGTCGATGACCAACTTTTGCGGTGAGGGCTGCATGACTATTGAATGGCGACCTAGGCGTTCATTGAAGCGAGTTTATTGACGGGCGGTAGGGATTCATGTAAAAAACCGCATAAACAGGCTTAAGTCCTTGTCGCTGTTGGTTTTTTTCCAATTGTCCCGTGATAGCCCGCCTCGGCGCCTTTCGCCGTGAAACCTCTAACTGGCTGGGCGTTGGCGGTTAACGCAAAGCCGTAACAGTAGGAGAATCAAGCTTGCCATTCACGGTAAGTCCACGTGCCTTTTGAAACAACTTTAGCTGTTCAACAGATTTTTTTCCAAACACGCCATCTGGAACACCAACTGGGAATCCAAGCTGATTCAAACGCACTTGAGCCTGCGTTGGAGTCATTGCCGAATCGTTAGTAGCCGGCTGCACCCCATTAGCTACCACCGGCACAGCAATCCGATTTCCTGGTTCTGATGTTCCTGTCTGATTGCAACTGACTTCACCGTAATAGATTGTGCAGTTATAAATTTTCCCCGCATTCTTGGCTTGGTATGAAGTCGAAAGCGCAGCCTTCTCGATTGAAGATACGGTGAGATTCTCACGAGGCGTACCAAAATACTTTGCAGTTTTCTCAAGCAGAGAATTTTCATCAACCGTGGAATTCATTACGCCGGAGATCATCGGCGCGCAGCCTGTGATGAATGTAGATGCTGCGAGCAGCGAGGCAATCTGCACAAAGTTTTTCTTGTTCATATGTAGTTTTCCAAGTTGGTTTTATTAATTAAAGTTTCGCAAACAAGCTCTGGTTTCGTATTCTTCAACTAGGCCGGAACGGTCGCTGCATTGGCCAGGTAGTAGTTGCGTTCGAACGATGGGATTTAGACAAAGCAATTCCCTATGCTGAGCAACGATTTCTTGCCGGGATCATTATCGTAATTCACTCATGACGATGCTTACCCCAATGCTTCAGCCGATTTGCTCCATTCCCGTGCATCTTTCTTTTCTTGGATAGAAACAACGATTTCTGAGTGAATAAAGTTGTCCCGGGCAACCTGATCTTTGTCGATCACTGATGATCCAATAGCGACCGTGCTAACTGCAGTGAGCAGTATATTTTGACTGGTTAGGTCGTACACAGTAGTTGTGTTTGTTCTCGACTCATCGTTGAATGTAGGTTGTAGTTCAACCTTGCCAACACAATCGGTATTGAGGTACGTATTACTCCAGACTCTTACGAGTGCCATATTTTTTTCCTTCAGTTGGTGGGCCATGTTCCAAGCTGGAACTTTCCAAAAAGCTCTTCAATTTCCCCGGCCGGAACAACGCCATCATCACGCCATGCTATTGCTTCAGCGCCTTCTACTAGCAAAGTTGCTTTTTTCAAGGGCTTAGTCCGCCGCTCCAGGAAGACCACGAAATTTCCCCCTTTGCGCTCAAGAAAGCGGAGCTTGATGCCATCTCGTATTACTTCTCTGCGATCAACAATTTCTGACTCAAACTCAGAAATTGCATTTGCACGCGGGTTGCGTGGACGGAACATGCGGTTAAAAATATCTAACGCTGACTTCATTGCTTTCCTTCAATTTGGTTTGTGAATTTTGACTGGTCTGAAATCCGTGCAGCCGCAAACCTGGCACTTGCATTGCTGCACTGAGACGTACCGGAGGATGCGCTGTCCATTTGGGCTCTTGATAGGTTGTTGCCATCTGGTCCCCTCTACTGGCGACCAGTTATGCCGTTTGCACGGAGACGTTAGAGGGTTATCGGCCAACTGGACCATGATGCTGCGTGTCTAGTGTTTGCGGAACTGTGTGACGTCCGGCTTCCTGAGCAAGGTTTCAAGTTCCTGTTGAGTTGCAATCGGCGTCGCGCATCCCGCATAGTGGCCTTCTGGCTCCTCATAAACCACATGGGCGACTGGCTCCCAAACATTCGGTTTAACCATCTGATCAAATTCAACCAGCCACGCAAGTGGCTTAGGTTTGGCAGTTGATTGTTTCACCATGTGCGTTCCTTGATGTTTTAGCTGGGCACACCAGTGCGTTGTACATGTGCGGCCCAATAGGCGACTGCCTGGTCAATATCTCCACCACGAGCCGGGAACAAGGTACCAAGGTGCTCACGCAGTGACTGCAATGTTTTGATCTGCTTGTCGCGCGCTATGCGCACGGCGGCTTGCAACACTTCAAACCCTGTAGGACTTAATTCAGGCATCGCCGGTTTTCTTTCTCAATATCTAGTCAGAGATTCGGTTGCAAGCACAGCGGTCGGGAACATTGGGACGATGTAGTTACCCATGTTCATCTGCATAGTTTTTCGGTTCACTTTCATCCCGCCATCAACAACAAAGCTGCGTGAAGTAGTTGATTTCACAGCGAATGCGCGAACCATTGCAGGCGCTCCTGGAACAGATTTACCATAAGCGGTTCCACCGTAGAAATTGCTTGAGGCTCCGTATAACTGATTCATAACTTTCCTTCATGTTTTTCTTGATTCAGGCTATCACGGACCGGGCTGTTGGCAAGTCGGATTACTGAATTGCGAGAAGAGCTTCAAGTGACGCCATCAAATCAGCAAGGTCGCGCTGTGAAGGGTTAGGCATAGGCAGGTATTCGTAAAAATCCAGACTTTCCTCCACAGTGCGGTCGCTTAGTCACAGGCTCGGCGAGTTGCATCGTCGCTTTCCTTCAATGCGCGACCGTTGAGCGACCTTCAACCACTTCGACATAATTTTTCGCCGCCGCCCCTACCTGCAAAGCTGCTTCTCGTTGGGCTTGTGGCGCCGTGGAAAGGATCTTTAAGGAGTGAGGCAATTTAAGGTCTGCTTGGAGCGCGCAAACCAGGTCCATGAATCCTGCCTGGCTTAGTGGTGGATCGTAGTTACTGTTGGACTGCGTAGCTGACCGAATCGCTTGACTGGACTCTTTCTCAATGGTCAACAACTCAACGATAGCGTTCTCACTCAAACCGCCGTCTTTGATGTGTGCCAGCATGACGAGGGCGGTGAGACTCTGAAAGGCTGTCAGAGCATCATCCCGGTCTTCGGCAGTCGATGATCGAGTCCTGAGTCGCTGAAGCTCGCCACGAGCTGCCTTGATGATTGTCTGTTCGAGTTTCACAAGTTATCCAATCAAGCCATCGGCCTCTTAAAAAATGATAACAAACGATCCATAAGCGTTGGAACAGCCTTCCAGGTTTGCCACCCATCATCACGTTGTCCAGTTAGCCTCATGTCGTCGTGTAGGCTAAATGAGCCCATCCCCTCGAAAAGGTAAAACGAGCGGTTTTCCCCTCTGAAAGAGGATTAGCTTTCAGTCAAAAAGATCCCCTTGTCCAGGCTGCGTGGCGTTGCTCCAGAACACCGAGTCGGCATATCGGGCAGCCAAGGCCTCCAAGTCAATGTCCTGCTCATCGTCACTGAACTCGAACGACCCGAACATGTTCACGTGCTGCCACGCCACCGGCGACATGCCCTGGATGAACGCGATGGCATCCAGATCCCCGGCCGTCACCTTCTGTTCGTACACCTTGGACAGCAAGGCCGTGTTGTAATAAATGACAGCATTGGCAATCAGCCGGGCGCAATCATTCCAGACCTGCTGCTCGGTTTCAGTCTGAACCTTGAACTTCCCACCATTGATGAATGACACCGCCCGACGGAACCGGTGATAGGCCTCGCCGCGGTTGAGCGCCTTTTGTACGCTCTGGCGCAGTTCGACATCGTCAATGAAGTCCAGAATATAGATGGTGCGAAGGATGTTGTCCAACTCCCACAGGGCTTTTTTTGTGTTGTTTTGTCGGGCGTAGCTGCTGAGTTTGCGCACCACTGTAGCCTGGGTCGTGTCCTTTTGCGCAAGGGAAGCCATGATGCGTTGGATGTTGGGCCATTCGCTGATGATCAGATCCACGTTGACCCTATTGCTTGGTCGAATCAGCATGTCGGCCGGATACTGACTCGGCAGTTCGAACCCGACCAGCGATGCGGTCTTTTTTTGCAATGTCTTGTAGCGTGGTGCAAAGCTGTAGCCGTGGGCGAACAGACTCCAGAAATTGACCTGGTTGGTTCCGTGTGTATCGGTCGAGTGGCGTGTCGGTTTGATGTCTGACGTGTTGTTGTACAGCAGGTCGAACACAAAATGGCTTTCATGTTCATGGGTGCCGATGATCTTGGCGTTGATGGGCACATGGTTGGCAACCACGGTGCAGGCGCTAACCCCCTTGTCCCAGCCGAAATACTTGGGCGAATAGCGGGAGTTGAAGGTGTTGATCTGGGTTTCAAACCGCTGACCATCGCTGCTGGAATGCAACTCATCGCGAATGTTGAAGAGCTTGAAGGCCGGCAGCGCGGCCGTGGCATTGCTGATGGCGTCATTGGCCGCATGCACAGTTTCCGGCCGCAAGAAGCTGCGGGCGGTAGTGATCAGGGATGCGTGGCTCAAGCCCGACACCTCGGCCATCTTGCCCAATCCCATGTTGGTGCCAAAGGCCACCACGCAGGCCAGGATTTCGCGAAGGTCCGGCGTGTGCTTGACGGCGCGATTCAGAACATGCTCGAAGGCATCCAAAAATTTCGTATTTCCGTTCACAAACCGCAGCAGTTGGGCAACGGCAATTCCTGGCAATTGGTTGTAGAACGGGGCGTTGCCGGTCTCCGGGATTGTTGGGTAGATCAGGGACCAGCGCTTTTTCTCCCCTTGGCCGACGACCTTGATATGCGCATTGACGCAGGTGGCCACGCGTTGATTCACCGTCACCAGGCGGTCTTCGAGCTTCGTGCGCAATGTGGCCAAGGTTTCTTCAATAGGGGCGGTCAAAATCGGCTGTCCGATTTCAGCGAGCACAGCGTCTTTGTGCGCCCAGCGGGCATCGCTGATCAGGTCATCCTCAAACTGGCGGAATTCGTTACTGTGCTTGACATACAAGTCCCCGGATTCCAGTGCATTGCGCAACAGCCGGTAGACCAGAAACTCGTATCGATCGACATTCAGGGTTTTGCGTTTCTCCCCGTCCTCGATGGACTCGACATACAGGTGTTTTTTGAGAGCCGGTGGGATCACGGTCTCAGGAAACTTTGAGGAATCCGCCTGGCGCAGTGACTTGCTCCGGCGCAACAGGTCTTGCATCATGGAGATCGCGGTGACCAAGGGGGCGTTTTCCAAGCGGCCGGCAAAATCGATGTCGCAAAAGAGGTGTCGCAAGTTGCGTTTGATGGTTGGCGACAGCATGGTGAAGTAAGTCCACTCGTAGTCAAGCTTGTCAAAGGCCACATTGCGCAGGAAGTTGGACACCGAGGGAAAGGCAGCCAGCTCCAGCAAACCGAACGCGCGCTCTTTGACCGTGGAAAACGGGCAATCACTTGCGATCGACTCATCCACAAAGAGGCCCAACACCTCACCGGCAGCTTTCAAATTGCTGTTGGCCTCGTCGGATGCCTGTTGCATGGCCACCTTCGCCGCCAGTTTGGCGTGCTTATCAAATTGTCCGACCAGGTGAATGAACGCCTCAATCAGGTTGTCGTTTATTTGGCGGAACCGGTGGAAGGCAAAGCACAATAGATACAGACGTACCGTGGAGATATCCATGCGGCGCAGCTTGTAAATCGTGTAGAACTGGACCAGCCCGGCGTAATACTTGATGCTCTCACTGGACAGTGAGGCATCCATCAGAAATGTTTGGGCGAAGGCATGCAAGGGGCCCAGTTGTTTGCGCCGACCGACTTCCCGGCGCAGCTCCTTGTTGCTGAAATCACTTGCCTCGTGTTTAAGTACGTTGATCAGATGGATTTTGTCGTCCGCGTGCAGCAAGGTATTGAGCGATTGCTGCAAGTCGGCGGGCAAGGTGGCATCCAGCTTTCGGGTAACACGCTTGCGCTCGTCGGTGACCGCCTGGCTTACAAGGTCCTGCAAAGACGTGTATCCCGGTGCCACGATGCGCTGGCTTGATAGATGCTCCAACACCTCACGCAAAATGAACTTTGGTTGGGTTGACAACATCGCCGCCCGCTGCGCGAAAGCAACCAGCGCATGCTTGCCCTCGCTCCCACACAGGCGATAATCCAACAGCCCAAGAATGATTCGTTGTTGGGCCAGCCGAGTGGGCTTTGACAAAGGTCCCACCTCGATCATCAGCCTGCCTGGGAAATAGCGCGTCAGAATGTGATCAATGTCGGGCCGAACATGGTCAAGACTGACAACGAAGAACTGTGCCTTGGCCTTGAAGTAACCCAGTTGCAGTACGAGATGAACGCCCGCCGTGATTGTGCGTGCGGCATCGATGGTCTCTCGCTCTTCGGGACTCAAATCAAAATGGATTTGGCGTTCACCTTCGGTGAAGTGCGGCAAGCCATACAGGCTGTCAACTTCTTCGGTTGACAGAATGGAAAGGCGCCGAGAGGCTTCGAGTTTATTGCTTGGCAAGGCTGACGTGCTCCGACGGCTGGCTCAGTCGCACGCTGAGCTCATAAAAGTGAAATGGGGATGAAGCCAGGGTGCTGTAGTGATGTGATGCAAAGAATGGCTGCCTTGCCTACCATTTCATGTGCAATTCATGAATGACTTCAGTCCAAATCCCGAGAAAATTCTTTATCAAAGGCAATTCTATTGCGATAATCCTTCTTATCACAGCCGCAATCTCATTATTCGTAATTGGCATCCATGAAAAATCTGCCAATGTCTCTTTCACCAAGACGGGGTATAGGTGCTGGCCCGGCTGCCTTTCCAGGTGACGCCGAACTCGCCGCCCTGCGTGGCTGGTACGCCGGTCTGTCGTCGCGCGAATCCGTGGCCCGGTACCTGGAGACGCAAAAGGCTTCGGGACAGTCGTCACGGGGAATGATTGGGAGCATTCGCCGCCAATTGATCAGCATTGCACGCCGGCGGCATCGGTCCGATCTAGCGGCCCTTCTGGGCCATCCGATAAGTGAACGTGCCCAGCATGCGAGGGCCGTTGCACATGCTATTGATGCTTTGCGCACAGCGCCTGAACCGATTCCCAGGATCACTGATGACGTGAGTCTGTGGCTTTCTGCACGTGCTGCCAATGTCCTTCACGAACAAGACATCAAGACGCTGGCACAGCTGAGTGTGCGTGTACCCCGGCGGCGGCGCTGGTGGACCGTGATTCCTGGGCTGGGAGCCCACGGGGCACGTCAAATCGAAGCCTTCTTTGCGGCCCATCCGCAATTGACCGAACGGGCGCGGGAACTGATGGTTAGCGCAACGGTACAAACAGTTGTTCCTTGGGAGCGCCTGAAAGTACCCGAAGAGCTCAATGGCACGCGAGGCTCCTTCCGTGGGCCGCCATCAAGTTGCACGCTCAGCGCCGACAATGACTACGAGGCTGTGCAGGCCTGGCTGGCACTGCACGAGTCCAGTGCGACAAAACGAGCCTATCGCAAGGAGGCGGAGCGCCTGATTCTGTGGGCCGTCGTGGAGCGTGGGCGTGCACTGTCGTCGCTCACAACCGAGGACGCAACGGCCTACCGGGGGTTCTTACGCAACCCCACACCACGCAGCCGATGGGTTGGACCACCCCAGACAAGATTTTCTCCGGAGTGGCGGCCATTCGCGGCTGGGTTGTCACCCCGTTCCACGGCGTATGCCTTGACCGTCATTGGGGCAATGCTTCGTTGGCTGATTGAGCAGCGTTATGTGGTGGCCAACCCGTTTGCTGGCATCAAGGTGCGCGGTAGCGCCCGCAGCACACCTATGGACGAAGGGCGCGTCTTCTCCGAGGGTGAGTGGGCCATCATCCGAGCCGTAGCCAACGGGCTGGAGTGGTCATACGGCTGGAAGCTTGCGGCCGCTCAGCGCCTGCGCTTTGTTTTGGACTTCGCTTACGCCACGGGCCTGAGATCCAGTGAGTTCGTGGGGGCAACCCTGGGGCAGATTGAAACGGATGCCCAGGGAGACCATTGGCTCAAACTGGTCGGCAAAGGCAGCAAGGCGGGCAAGGTGGCGTTACCCCCGCTGGCTCGGGTGGCGCTGGACCATTACCTGATGCAACGCGGTGTGCCAACCACGCCAGCCATGTGGAAGCCGTCCACCCCGCTCATTGCCGACCTGCAGGCCGGGAGCGGTCAGAACCGCATTACTTCCACTCGACTGTGGAACGTCACCAAACGTTTCTTCGTCACAACTGCCGATGCTATTGAGGCCGAGTCCCCGAAAACAGCCGAAAAGCTGCGCCGGGCAAGTCCCCACTGGATGCGCCACACTCACGCCACGCATGCTTTGGCGCGGGGTGCCGAACTAACTACGGTCCGCGACAATTTGCGCCATGCATCGGTATCCACCACATCGGTTTACCTTCATACCGATCAGGCCAAGCGGGCCCGGCAAATGAGGGATGCTTTTGGGACACCAAAGGACTAACGCCTCAACGAGGCCAAGAATGACACATTCGACTCCCAATAGACATTGAAAAGCTTATCAGTTCATGATAAGCTTTGGCATGGGTTCACAACGTTCATCGGCCATTGGTTTGGAATATTTACTTGGCTTGGATGGCAATATTGAAGTTCAAAATGATGCAGGCTACTGGGTCAAGATGGAAGTTTCGAGTGTGGACGTGACGGCGGAACGACCGCACGGCATCAGGTACAGCCTGACACTGCATGCGCCGGACAACACTCGACTAATTGGTTTCGATAATGCCCATAGCGTGAGACCAGCAGGCTCGCGCTTCAAGCATGCAGGTAAAAGGTTCCCGTACGACCATCGCCATCGGCACGCTCTGGACGAGGGTGTGTTGTACGAGTTCGACACCGCTTACCAGTTAGTCAGTGATTTTTATGCTGAAGTAGATCGTGTTTTGAAAGAGGTCAGTCCATGAACAAGGTATTGAAGTTCGGTATTGCGCCAGTGCCTGTGCAGCGTGCCCGCTCGCTGGCTATTGCGGCTGGAACACGCCAACGCGCCAAAGATGAACCCAACGTTTGGTTCCCGACCGTGACCGCCATGGCACGGGTGCTGTCAGATGAGAACATGGCCTTGCTCAAGGTCATTCGTGAGAGTCACCCAGACTCCATGGATGCCTTAGCCAAGGCTGTGGGAAAACATGTGCCCAACGTTTCGCGGTCGCTGCACACCATGGCGCAATATGGTTTGGTCACGCTAACCAAACATGGTCGAACGGTGATGCCCCAAGTTACCTCCGAGCGAGTTACGGTGGATTTTTCCTGGGGTGGCTGACATTGCATTCAAATGAAATCAGCCACTCGTTCAAACCGATTGACAAACGTCACCGCGACTAAATTTGGTAACTTTATTTTTTTGGAGGTGGATAAAAATAGCCAGTTTCGGACACTCCAGCCTCGGAAGACGATCCCTCGCCAGCCTCAATTAGCCTGCGGTTCGTTTGTTCCATCAGCGTAAAGCGACCCGCGCATGTCAAAGACAGAAGCTGAACTCATCCAGTTACGTGCTGAGAATGACGCGCTTAAGGCCCTGCTGGCACAGCACGGCATCGCGGTAACGCAACCATCAAATTCCAACATTGGCGATGCTGCGCTGCAACCCAATGTCAACGAGTTGTCGCCCAATGCGAAGGTCAAGCTCTTCCGACGACTCTTTCGCGGGAGGGACGATATCTATCCAGTTCGCTGGACAAGCACAACGACGGGGAAGTCTGGGTATTCGCCCCACTGCACCAACAAATGGCAACCCGGCATTTGCAAATTGCCGACCATAAAATGTAGCGAGTGCAGTCATAGCCTATATGCGCCCGTCACCGACAACATCATTCGCCAGCATCTTAGAGGCGAGATCACCGCCGGCGTGTATCCACTAGTGGTCGACAACCGATGCTATTTTCTTGCCATCGACTTTGATGAGGCGGACTGGCGCGAAGATGCCCGTGCGGTGCTGCAAACCTGCCTCGACAATGATCTTCCTGCAGCGTTGGAAATCTCGCGCTCGGGCGAGGGAGCTCATCTTTGGCTATTCTTTGCGAATGCGACGCTGGCAAGAGATGTGCGACGTCTTGGCGCGGCGCTGATCAGTGCGACTTGCGCCCGCACTCGTCAATTGGCCCTTAAATCATACGACCGTCTGTTCCCAAATCAGGACACCATGCCGAAAGGCGGATTTGGCAACCTGATTGCCTTGCCGTTACAAAAGGAACCCCGTGATCTTGGACGCAGCGTCTTTGTTGACGCGAACTTGCAGCAGCTCCCCGATCAGTGGGCGTTCCTGGAAAACATCAAGCCCCTTGCGCAAAGCCGTATCGAAACGGCGTTGACCAAACTGGTCGGGGACCGCCATCCGCTCGACATCGCTTATGCCGAAGTGCCGGAAGAGAACGCTGACGCCCCATGGGTACGACCGGCCAAGCCTGATGTCAAACTCAACGGCATCATGCCGAAAGCGGTAAAGGCGACAATCGCCGCCCAATTATTCATCGAGAAGGCCGGCCTGCCGCAACCCTTGATGAACCGGCTAATCCGCGTTGCGGCGTTCCAAAATCCAGATTTCTACAAACTTCAGGCTGCGCTCAGGTCCACATGGAATACCCCCCGGATCATCAGTCGCGCAGAAAACCACGAAAAATTTCTGTCGTTGCCGCGAGGTTGCCTGAGCGACGTAGAAGCATTGCTTGCGACAAATAAAATTGAGCTCCGTCTAGACGACGCGCGTTCAATGGGGCAACGAATGCACGCGACGTTCAACGGCGTGCTGCGCCCGGATCAGCAGGAAGCGCTCGAAGCAATCACAAAACATGATTTCGGCATGCTGATTGCACCCACCGCATTTGGAAAGACGGTCACCGCAGCGGCCGTTATCGCCAAGAGAAAGGTCAGTACCTTGGTGATTGTCCACCGCGCCGACCTTATGCGGCAATGGCAGGAGCGGCTTGGCAGTTTCGTCGAACTGGACGAGCAAAAAATTGGCCTGATCGGCGCCGGAAAAAAGAAACCCACCGGCATGCTTGATATTGCAGTCATCCAAAGCCTGGCGCGCCGCGACGATCTACCCGAACTGTTCAGCCAATACGGGCAGGTGATCATTGACGAAGCACATCATTTAACCGCAGAAACATTCGAAGCGGTCTTGAAGCAAGCCAGCGCACGCTACGTCCTGGGGCTCAGCGCTACCCCCGTTCGCAGTAACGGGCACCATCCGATCATCTTCATGCAGTCGGGCCCCGTCAGGCATATCGCCAAGCGTCCGGCACATGTCCCGGATCGGCTAATGGTTCGGGTCCGGCATCTTCCGACTCCGTCCATTGCGCCGCACGCCAGTATTCAAGAGGTCATTCGGCGGCTGGCAGAGGACGACGACCGAAACGCATGCATCGTCGCCGACGCGACCAATGCCTTGAAAAATGGGCGCAAGGTGCTGTTGCTGACCAAAAGAACGGAACACCTTGACCTGTTGCACACGCAATTGGCAAATGTCGAGTACCCATGCTTCATGCTGCACGGTCGCTTGAAGGCAAAGGAACGCCAGGCGATCATCAAGACCCTGGCGGAGTTGCCGGAGGACGCCCCGCACATACTGTTGGCCAGCGCCCAACTGGTCGGCGAGGGTTTCGATCATGCGCCGTTGGACACTCTTATCCTGACGCTGCCTATCTCATGGACAGGAACGCTGCAGCAATACGCCGGCCGTCTACATCGTGACCATGCAAACAAGAGCGACATCTTGATTTACGACTACGTCGAACAGGATCATCCGCAACTCTACAGGATGTGGGAAAAGCGACAGCGGGGTTACCGGGCGATGGGTTATCAAGTGGATTCCGATCAACAACAATTACGCCTTGGCTCCCTATGACGAAAGAATTGGCCAAATTTGTTGTCACCTAGATTCAGCGCTGCGAACACCCCGGCGGGAGTACGTCGGAATGTCAACTTCATCGCTGCCTGCCCAAGAGCCGGACAACCAAGGAAACCAAAATCTACATTTGACTGACAGCCTCCTGGTTTTTGGCTTTGGCAGTGAGCGTCTTACCGCGAAATCGTATGGCAGCACTCCCTTTTTCGCTGCGGCTCGGTCATTTCAGCCAATGTCGGCAGCAGCCTGTACCGGGTGTACCGAGGCCTTGACTCCCTCCTTCAGAGGGGAAAACTGCTCGTTTTACCTTTTCGAGGGGATGGGCTCATTTAGCCTAATAGATCCGGCTGTCCGAAGAGCACCACGCAAAGCGAGATCCTTTTCTCAGCGAGTATGTTGGCCACATCGATCAGCCAGGAGTACTCTGCTTCCGACAGCTTCTGGGCTTCATCGATGATGAGAACGATCCGCTTGGAGCGCCGTGTAAGAACCTGTGACCACCAGCCCTTCCAGAGTCGGTTGAACCGGTCGCCAGCATCTCGCCCAGGCGGTACAGCCATATCCGAGGACTCGAGGAGCTCCTTGTAAAACCTACCTTCATCGGATTTGGCATGCCGGCGAGCAATATGGCCCACAACGGGCGTCCCGTTCAACGCTTCGCCAATTTTTTCCTTGATCAGTCGAATGGCCGTGGTTTTGCCGAACCGCGGCACTGCAACCCACGCGATGCCGGGCGTACCCGCCATAATCGAGCTGACGATCTGAGTGAGCGCCGCGACGAGGGGCGGCGTGGGCAGCGCGTACCCTCCGGTGGCCAACATCAACGGATGGTCCGCAATATAAGTTTGGCGTGCCTCCGCATCCAGCGGATCGAACTCAGCAAATAGCGAACCTTGCACTAAGAACCTACCCGGTACAGGTTCAAGGGCATCAGCGCCGCTCATCGCCGTTTACCCCGAAAGTTAGGGGGAGGCAAGAAGCTTGGCCAAGCCTGCGGCTTCGACGAGTTGGCGATCGGATTCCTGGACGGACCTTTGGCAGGCGCTGCAGGTACTGGCGCGGGTCTTGGGGGCGGCATGGGCATGGGGACGCCCGCTTGCGGGAGGTCGCCACTTGATCTGGCGTAGTGAGCCGCTTTGGTGGTTTCTTTGGAGATCGTAGGCCGGCCCTTTTGCCGGTCACGTTTTTTCTGGCCTTTGTCAAACAGGTGACGATTAAACGCTGTGATCTCGTCTTCACCCGCAAGCACCTTGAGCTTGCCGCTGTTAATCATTCGTCCGATTTCCTTCCTCATCTCCATGGTGTGCGGTTTAATCCCCCATACGCCCATGGCGGTCAATGTACCCAGCGATCCCCCGTCCCTGAAAAATGCCTTTGCAGTCCGGGGGTCCTGCGTATTGATGTGTAGCGTGACTTTGTGGCCGATCAACGAGGCTGTTGCCGCCAGCAGAGGGCTGGTATAACGCGCGTAAGACGTTTCCGCATACTGGCGGATGGCGTGGACGCCTTGGGAGCCGCGTATGGTCGGCTTTTCGACCAACGTAGTCATATCCGGCACATGCGAAGGGAGCGCGGGCAAGCGACGCGGCAGGAAGCCAAACGCATCCATGGTTACGTAATGGCGCAAAACGTCTAAGGGCGACTTACCACCCAGCGCGCTTGTGCCATGTGCATTAAAGTTTGCGATAACAACATCGACAAGATCAAAGATCTCCTCGAGTTCTATCTGATGCCGGATGGCGGCGCCCACTGGATCGCTCTTTCTCACATCGCGGGGGTGACTGCCAGTGGTGGAGACGAGCCGCTGGAAGCCTCGTTTTTCCAGGATGCCGAACACCCTTTCGATCACTTGGCGCCGGACCCAATGCGCTACCGGACCCCAGTTAATAGACATGCCAGTGCGTTCGCGGATACGGTCCACAAATGCATGGGACCAGTGCGCCATGGAGTTGTCAATTTGCATCTCAGCGGCACAGGCACCTTCCAGTTCCGGGATCACCCCCGAAGGCAACCCTGCGCCCTGTGCATATTTGACGTAATCAACGATCAACTTTCGGGGACGCCACTACCCTAATACATTCACCATGGTCAGAACCATTTCTTCTGCGGAGGCCTCACCGCGTATGGCAACGTGGTAGCCCACAATGCACTGAACTTTTACTTCTACAACCAAGATGAGAATCAGGCGGCTGATAGGTATGTATTGGGGCCCCGTCGGCGTTTCAATCAATACGCTACCGATGAAGTCAAACTTGTGTTCATCGAGTTGAAACATGTCGTAGGGTTTGTCGGCAGTGAGGATGCTGATGTATCCAGTGCCCGCTGCAGTCCGGGACGCGCCGATGTCACCGCCTATCAGCTTTGCTCCAATTGCAAAGTTCGCCTCTCTGACCTGTTTTGCAAAGCGACGTACCGATGCACTGCCCTTGCTCTCCGTGTTGAATGGATATTCGCCCGGTAATCGCTTCGCATCAATACACAGATCTAGGAACTTTTGGAAGATGCCTTTAAAGGCGATTCCGGATTCCACAATTCGGTCTCGCTTCTTCTTGTCTTTCCGGATGAAATTTACGAGGCCCTCTGCAATTTCCGGATAATCCTGCAGCAGCTTGGCAAAGCATCCACTCAGCCCAGCCTTCCCTGTCCACAGGATCGCCACGGCTGATCGTCTGTAGACTTTGACCCGCCGATCCTTGATCAAGCCGCGCCACCCCTGAATCCGCCCATCGTCTGCAGCCGCCAGGCAACGATTCAGGTAATAGAGGAGCAGGGAGGAGCTTGCGCCATGCCTCCTTTCGATGTCAGCGATGCGCTGACCATCCAGATAGGCCTCAAGACCAGATTTGAGGTTGCTAAATCTTTGGACATCACCTTCGCTCATGCCGTCCGTAGACACCTCCGGCCAATTCGCATGGTCGGCCTGGTCATCAGCAATCGTTTTCCGGGTAATCCGAAGCGGTTTCATTGCGCCTCCAACACGGTTCGTGGGCCTAAAGCCAGTTTGTCGAGGTCGGATAAAACGCGTCCCTGCTGAGACAGCTTCAATATTGCTGCAACGACCACGCTGTGTTCAGCGTGAGAGTACTCAGACACGACCTCAGACAATGCAATGGTTCTGCGGGCCGAAACCATGGCACACACCTCGTCCTCGTATTGTTGGATGTTGAGGTGACGCACAGCGCTGCAAAAGGCAGTCGCTCGCCTCCAATTACAGATGAATTGCCAGTGTTTTTGGATGAGCTCAGGCGTGACGCGCAAATACTGGTATTGCAGATCACGAGTGATTCGCTCTTGTATGGCTCGTTGTCGCTGGTCGCGCAACGTGCCCTCCTCGTCTTCTTCGGCCTTCGCTTCACGCCATTGAATTTCCCCGTTTTGATAGACGGCAATGGCATCAGGATATGTTCCCCCGTTGCTTTCATCCTGGTCAGCAAGGTACAAATCTGAGTCGACCGAAAAGGAAGCTCCCAAGTATTTTGTAGGGATCTACCGCTGTTGGTTTCTTGGCGGTCATTGCTTGGCTCTCTTCAACTGGACGTAAAAGTTTTCATGCGGACCCAAGGACAGCAACACACACGTGACGGGCCTGGTCTTGTCCGGTTGAAGTTTGTAGGCAAGCAACGTCTCCTGATGGTTCAATTTGAACTTGTGGACGAAGACCCCCGCCAGATCCCCGCGCTTTTCTTCGCCAACGAAGGGGTCGTTAGCAACTTCCGTCACTGCCGCATCAAGAGCCTTCTTATCCTTTGCATGCAGTTTTTTTACAACCCTGTCGAAGGAGGCAGTCGATAGAACCGTCAACGCCATGGGTTATCCAAATTTGTAGACGGATGCTTGGCCAGCTTTCACCTCCTCGAGAGACAGCATCGTGTCCTGAATCATCCGTAATGGAATATCAGGGTTGTCCAGGACAGCTTTGCCGATACGTGCCCAGTACTCAATCTGCTTGGGCACAGACCGATGTTCAGCAGCGGCAACGGTCCTCGCGTCTTCCACAAGTTCATCAGAAAGTTTCATAGCCACGGCCATAGCGCGTACTCCTTTAATTGGTTGCATTTTAGTGATTAAAGAAACCTTTTGCAACCGATGGTGTTTGAATAATTGCTTCAAGAACACCTAGAATAAATTTGATGTAACGCTGAGAAATTCCAGGCTCGTATGGCCAAACAGTTACAGCAACACAGATGAGGAAGTCTTGCGCCCCGCGTTGCCAACCGGAAAAGTGCCTAACAATTTGCTAACGCCGTAACCTTCCCAGCACGAATCCATGAGCCTGGGTCTCGGCGAACTGCCGCTTCGATCTCGGTTATTGGAGCGCCGACAAATCTTGTGAAAAGATCTCCGCTGCTCACTTCAACACTAATGCGAATAGATTGAGGCCGCGACATGTACAACGCGGCAAACCGTTGCAACGGCCCGTGCGTGCCGAAGTGAGAGGGCTCATAAATCCTCCCATATTTCTCACAGTGCAATGATTGATACCTGTCGAAAATTGCCTGCGCCCTTTCGCCATCGTCATCCGTCACGTCTACCGCAGCTTGTTGCAGTAGGAGTTCATCCATCTTGAAGCGGATCCGGGAGAAGATATGAGTGCGCCCCAAAGAGTCTTTAACCTGGCTCATTTCTATAGGCCCCTATGAAATTGTTGGCTAAATATAAACTCTAGTTTGAGTTCGAGTGCTAATACACACGCTTAGTTTTTCTAAATTTGCAAAGCCGGCGCTTGCCGAAAACCATTACCAAGTTGATGGCCCAAAGTCCCCACCAGCGCCTGCGGGTACGTGACAATGGCGATGGAGGAAACCATGACCAGAATTCTTTACGTCGTCATTGCCATCGCTGGCTACTGTTCAACATCACATGCGGCGCTGCCTTTCGAGCAGCTACTGTATAAGGGAAGAGCGATACCTTTTTACGGTACTTCGCAGGATTACACCCAACAGCAGTTGCTGGACGCGGTAAAGCGGTCGAACCTGGCCGAACAGATGGCAGGCATGACAACTACGGCCCTGCACCTCAAGAACGACATTGGCGTCGGGTTCGAATCTTGTGGTTCAGTCAATGCCTTTTATTCAAAACAGCGGCGGGCCGTGGTGATTTGTTCAGAAATGATAGAGACGATAGGGAAGCTGGCTATTGCAGACAAAGATTTCGTTGGAAAACTTCCTCGTGAGCAGTTCGCCAAGGTGGTCGATGGCCTTATCTGGGGCATCTACTTTCATGAGCTGGGACATGCGCTTATTGATACAAATCGCATTTCCACGACGGGTCGCGAAGAAGATGTCGCTGATCAGTTCGCAGTCTGGTTTGCTTTGAACTATATAGATCTCAGCAGGCAGCCCATCCTGATGCCCACCATATGGTTTTGGAGAGAAATGTCCAAAGCCAGGAACCTACCCACCATGAGTCAGGATCAATTAAGGCATTTCCTTTCAGATGAACACAGTCTGGACGAACAGCGAATCTACAACCTGGCGTGCTGGGCTTATGGGACTAACACCCCTGCCGGCAACGGTGCCGCGCGCTATGCACAATTGCCGGAGCAACGCGCACAGAGATGCGCTGGCGAATATGCGGCCGTTGAGAGAGGCATGATGTCCCACTTCAGAAAGTTTCTAAAGATTCGCCCATTGAATTCTCGCTAGCCGGCATCCTGCAGATACCTATCGCAACGCTTGCGACGTAGGCGACCACCAGTCAGACAAAATCTTCACGTCCGCGCAATTGGCAAATCATCCCAGTTGGTGGTGTATTGAGGCGTGAGCAGTTGCTGGCGCATAGCCCAGCTTCTTTTCTTCCCTTCTAATCCTGCGCTGGCCAGCAAGACAGTGCCACGTCCGAAACGGTCGTTGAGTTTGTCAAGCGTGTCCATCAGCACACCCCTTTCTTCGGGCTCTTCGCCCAGGTCAAGCTCCTGTTGTTCGAAACTCGAGTCCTGGAGGTCAAGCAACATGACTCCGGCTTTGATGAAGTCGAAGCCAGGCTTGAAGATCGCCTTGAGACCACACAACGCTGCCTTGACGAGCTCCCGGGTGTCAGATGTGGGTCGGCGAAGCGGGACTGTGGCGCTATTGCTGTATTGCTTCCCCTGCCTGAACGGACTTGTGTGTATGAACACGCAAATCTGTGCAGCTTTGCTGTCTTGCAGTCTTAGTTTTACTGCCGCACCACTCGCAAACTCGGTGACGGCTTGCGTCAGTTCATCAAGTGTTTGCACTGGCTGACCGAAACTGCGTGTGAATGCAATTTCCTTTTTAGGTGGCGGCTGTTCTTCCATCGCAATACAAGCCTGGCCCTGAAGTTCGCGCACGGTGCGCTCCAGCACGACGCTCCATCGACGGCGTATTGTGGCCGGGTCTATCTGCACGAGCTGCAGGACATTTGTCACTCCTTCGTCGTTGAGCTGCTGCGCAATACGCCGACCTATGCCCCACACTTCTTCGACCTTCGTCGCTTCCATCACTGCATCAAGGTCTGCCGCTGGAAGTGCTCCCAGATTGCACACGCGCGCGAGTTCGGGTGGATAACTTCCTGGTTTTCGGTCAGCACTCTTCGCGACCATATTGGCGAACTTGGCCAGGGTCTTCGTTTTTCCGAGGCCCACCCCGCACGGTATGCCAGTCCACTGGAGAATTCGTTCTCGAATGTCCTTTCCACGTTTCGTGAGATCGCCACGGACTCCCTCCATGTCAATGAAACATTCGTCGATGCTGTAGATTTCCTGGCTTGGCCCCATGCCTGCCGCGATGCTCATGATGCGACTGGACAATTCACCGTATAACGTGAAGTTAGCACTGAGTGCGACTACGCCGTGCTCTTCTGCCAACTGTCGGCATTCAAACCAGGGCGCCCCCATACGTATCCCCAAAGCTTTCGCTTCGTTGCTTCGAGAAATTGCACAGCCGTCATTGTTTGACAACACCACGACTGGCCGCGTTTTGAGGATAGGTCTGAACGCACGTTCAGCTGAAACATAGTAATTATTGCAGTCCAGTAGACAAAACATATCACTTGCGAAACCGCTTAATGGTGGCCGTTACCACACCGCACACCGACATGGTTTGCCCATCCTTGAACAGGATTGGCGGATAAGTTGGGTTGGCGGCGCGGAGCTGAACGCTTCCATTGCGCCGAAAAAATTGCTTGACCGTAAAATCCCCGTCGACCTCTGCCACCACAATATCAAGATGTCGAGGCGGCACCAGCGCGCGGTTGACGATGAGAATATCTCCGTCAAAAATACCCAGGCCAATCATCGACACGCCAGAACATCGCCACATGAAAGTGGCTGCAGGATGTGTGATCAACAGTTCGGTGAGGTCAAGCCTTTTGACTGCGAAATCTGCAGCCGGTGAGGGGAAGCCCGCTGGCACAGTTCCCTCCACCCATGGGAGTGGCAGGCCGCCCTGGCCGGGGACATAGAGCTGCGCATCATTCGGCATATTGCTGTACATTTATACAGTATATGATTTTCGAGTGACAACGGCTTAATATGCTCGAAAATCAGTAACCCGAGGCCCCGATGTGTAGCCACTATGAAGCCCTTCGTCAGTGGGAGAATTACGTCAAATTCTTTCACGTAACCAACCCGAGGGTCGGCAGGGATTCATGTAAAAACCCGCAGAAATAGGCTTAAGTCCCAGTCCCCGTTGATTTTTTTGACTCCCTCTTAACTGATTGGCTGGCCCCTTCATGCGGGTTTTCCACCACCAAATCAGGACTAGGCGCCGGCGCACTGAGTCGTTCCAGCATGCCGGCCACACCACCTGCTCTTGCGCCGTGACGGATGCGCGCCCGGGTCGTGTATGCCATCGGCACGATCAAGCATATCTTCAACTTCACCAAGGTGCGCTACCGGCGTTTGGCCAAGAATGGCAACCGGCTGTTCGTGGCTGCGGCCTTGGCCAACCTGTAGCAGGCAATTGCTGGCATTGCCACGCCCGTAGTGGGCCAAGAGCGCACCGGGAGGCCGCGACAGCGGCGCTCAGCGCATCAATTCAGCTTGAAAACCCGCCCGTTCAATGAAAATCCGAGCGCTTGGCCGCTCAACAGGGCTTGATCAGATGGTATGGACGCCTCCCTCCTGTGCACGAGGGTTATGGCGAAGGGATCTTCCCCGGCAGCGTGCAAAGTGGGAGAGTCATGATCCCTTTGCCATTATCGAACTGGAGACCATCATGGAACGTACTGTCATTGCGATCGACATTGCCAAGAAGGTGTTTCAACTGCACTGGGTCGACCCTGAAACCGGGCACATCGAGCGCCTGCAACTCAAGCGTGCGCAGATGCTGCCGTGGTTCGCCAATCGGGACTGCGCCCAGATCGTGATGGAGGCGTGCGGCGGTGCGCACGAGTGGGGACGTGCACTGTGTCAGCTCGGGCACGACGTTCGACTGCTGTCGCCTCGCAAAGTGCGCCCGTTTGTGCAACGCAACAAGACCGACGCCGCCGACGCGCAGGCGATCTGGACCGCCAGCAGGCAGCCCGGCATGCGCTTTGTGCCGATAAAGACCGAGACACAGCAGATCGTGCTTTCGCTGCACCGGTTGCGTGCGCAGCTGATGAAGACCAGGATCATGCAGACCAACGAACTGCGTGGCTTGCTGGACGAATTCGGCATCGTGTTGCCTGAGGGCCATGCGGCTCTACTCAAGGCCCTGCCGGCAGCGCTGGCTGACGCCAAGAGCCGTTTACCGGCGATGCTCATGGACAGCCTGGACGACCAGCTGCGCCGCGTCAATCAACTGCAGGCCGACATCGGTGCCATCGAGCGCCGGCTGGCCCAGCAGATGAGGGAAATCCCCGCCTGCAAGGCAGCGGCCGAGATTCCAGGTGTTGGTTTGCTCACGGCGACCGCGGTCGTCGCCAGCATGGGGACCCCCACGGCGTTCAAGGACGCGCGCGAGTTTGCTGCCTGGATCGGTCTGGTTCCACGGCAGACCGGCACGGGCGGGCGGATCAGGCAATTGGGCATCAGCAAGCGTGGCGATGCGTACTTGCGAACGCTGTTGATGCACGGTGCCAGGGCCATCGTCGCGAAGACCAAGGATGCTCCGACATGGCCTTGGCTTGCGGCGCTGCTGCAGCGGCGGCCTTACAGCGTGGCGGTGGCCGCAGTGGCCAACAAGCTGGCACGCACGATCTGGGCGGTGCTGGCGCGCGGACAAGCCTGGCGGCCCCAGGCGTGGCAGGCAGCGCATTGAACGGACTTTGTAATCAACCGCTTTGAAGGAGAGCAAGCGACCACGCGTGTGATGGACCAGACAGGTTGGACCGGGATGGGGACACTCCGATAGGGAACAAGAGCATCAAGCTCGATGTTCAGATGGGAACCTCATCAGCGAATACCATCAGGGCCAGCAGGTACTCAGCCTGCACAACAGGCCGGATATAAGACTGCAGCCCTGCCTCCTGATTCCGCCACGCACACGAGTTACTTGCAATCCGGGAGGCGTCCATATAAGATCTTCCCTAACTATCGACAATGTTCGATTACTCACGCGCTGACAACTATGCCTGATCGTAGAGCCGGGGAAGAAGCGGCACCAAGTTGCACCGTTTGAACGGAAAGCGCCTCGTCCAACCATCAAACCGGACAGCGTTTAGATCCCACTTTTCGCTTTCGCCACCCAAAACTGCCATCACAGGTGTGCCGGTTCCAGAAGACGGTGTATCAGCGATTCTTGTGAGCGTCCTTTTGTCCAGCGAACTCAAGTCGGCGCTGCCTCGCGGATGGGTGTGCCAATCTCCCAAATAAGTTTCTCGACCCTCGGAACGAGCGTGATGCACCTCGATTTTTTCTTGTTGGTACTCCGCGTCGGGCGCAAATCTGTATCGACTATGCCGAGCATTGGGACCCGGTCCGATCAGTGCCGTTACAACCAGTTCTCCGTTGTTTGCTTTGTAGCCGAGGAATACGCCGCCGGTCTCCAATGGGAAAGATTTTTCCCCGAGGGCGCACATCAGCCCGTATGCTTGACGCGGTATCCAGATGGGTTCACCCATGGGCATCGCAGGCAGGATGTTGCTCGAGGGGACAGGTCTGCCACGAGGGTGCAATCGGGTGCCCGTCTTTCCAGAGATTGACAACGCCAACATCCCAATCGAAATCGGGATAGCCATGTTCGGCACCCACGCACAATGTCGCCACCGCCATACGCACCGTTTGCAGCGCCACTGAATCCATATCGAAACCGGAACCGGTGAACGTGGGGCTGAAGCAACCGATGGGCTGTACAGTGGGACCCTCCTCGAAAACTGGAGCGTCAATTTTTTTCTCGAATAGCTGATGCCTGAAACATTTCCAGCACCCTAGGGTCTTTCCCCGAATAGCCCGACCGACGATACCGCCCCAGGCCCCCGGAGTTCCGGTGGCCCAGAGGTATGGAATGCCATGCTTCCATGCGTAGTCCGCTAGAAAGTTCTGGACCGTGAACTCCACGGTGCAATCGATGATGAGGTCGGTCCCTTCCAATGCGCGGGCCATCCGACTTTCATAATCTCCCACCGGACTCTTAACGTCCATGGGAGAGCCCACCTTCAGTGGGATTGCGAGGGTCTCAACAAAGGGATAATTGTGAGTAATGTGCCTGGCCAGCACATCTGCTTTGCCATAGCCTGCAGCCGCCCAACCCATAATCCATCGCGGAATATTGCCCGCCTGAACAAAATCATGATCAATCAGGTTTAGACGTCCGATTCCGGCTCGTGCAAGCTGCCATGCAACAGTTGAGCCTAGGGCACCAAGTCCAAAGACTGAGACAACCTTTTCGGCCGCAGGTTTCAGACGTGGCACACGCGTTTGCAGATCGTCGCGGCTACCTCGGTCTGCACGGGCAAGGAAATATTGAATTTGATCGCCCGGGGGCAATCTCCTTCCGGTTTTGACTGGTACGCTTGCTCGAAACCGGCGCCTGACCAAAAATAGCCAAATATCGTGTTGCTCTTCAAATCGGGCTTGGTCGGCGAAAACAAGGCCGACAACATCTGGTTCGCCGTTAAAGTTGGGCTTTAGAAGCTCGGGCCAAATCTTGATCGCCTCATCCAAGACGCGCAATGGTTCGGTTGACTTGGGTGGGCCAGCCAACCTGACCCAACGTGCATGAAATCGGCTTGGATATCTGGCCTGGATGCTGAGATCCGATTGGCCCAGCACGTCGCCGTTCATATCACGCACTTCGAGAATCGCACACCGAAAAAGATTGTTCAGATCGACGTCGTTTTCCACGCCGATGACCAGCTTGCCGCGTCCATTTTCCGGTGGCAGCGCCCAGTCGGAAGTCACGACCAGGCTATCGGTCATATAGTTGAGAAACCCTGTGACGGGTGCGCCCTCCCGAGCTTCAGCAACCGACGGATCACCCTTGTCAGCCTTCAGAACCTCAGGTAATTGTTCGAGCAGATATTTGGCAACCGTGTCGGCTGCCATGTTCCACTCCGAGTCGATGTGCGCGACGAAGCAAAGTAGTTTCGAAACAGGGTCCTGGTGTTTTGCCAAGGCCAAAGTCGGAGCAAAAACTTGAAACGCAAAATACGGATAGTCTGAGGGGAACACCACCATCAGGGGATGCTCGGCATCTGCGATCGGGTAAATGACGGTCAAGACCAGCTGGCCAGCAGCTCGTCTTTCCGGGTCTATGACAACCGCAAAACCAGCATTCTCAAGCTCATCGAGCTCAAACTGCAAACGTGCGGGGAATTCGTCGTACCAGAACAATTAACCAACCTCACGGTCCTTTGGCGGACGAGGCGGGGGTGTTGGTCCAGGGGGGACATGGGGAGGCGGGCCTGGCGGCACATTCGGATGCTCTGGATGTTCGGGATGCCCCGGTTTTTTAGGTAAATCTTGAGCCACGTATATTCCTTGGTTGATTGCCCTTGGATCAATATAGACGATCGGGTTAAAGGGAAGTTGCTGCAAAACCATCACAGCTTATGCAAGCGCGGAAAATTTCATCCCGGCCGCTGAGCTTGGGGTATTTGATAGTAACCAGTGTCTGTCCAGGCTGCATCCTCCGATTGGGGGAGGTCTGCTCCAATTTTTAGACGGTCAACTTCGGAACGCAAGGGCTACCGTGCTCCCGCCTGGCTGCGCAGAGCCGCTTTTGGCCTAAAAGGTAACCTACGGCACAAGGTGACTTTGACTATTTCCGAGAGCATTGGCAGTACTAGAATGACCCTTGGTACGGAGCGCTCGTGCCACCGCAACCAATCTGGAAGCCCGGTCCTGGAGGTCAGTCCAACGCAACAATGACTGGTGATCCAATACGGACTCCTGCTTCACCCCGTTCGTCCGCATGAGCCCCGAGGGTGTTCCGTTCCAATGAATGGCGACGCTTCGAGGGGACAGCAGCCTGGCTCCGGCGGGTAATGCGTAGCGGTGGCGAATGGTGCTCCTCCACCCGGTGGCGCTACCCTTGCCTGCCTGTGCGACCGGTTTTCCGCAGTGGCTCAAAATGCTTTGGATCGGCGAAAGTCCGTGTTCGGTGCGATTCTCGGGGCTGAATGCCAATGGCTATCGATCGGATACTGCCATCCGCGTGCAGCGAACGCGGCAGAAAAGAAGCTTGCTGCCGCTGCAAAGAACTCGTTCCTGAATGTGCATTCAGCGCAATCGCGCCATGAAAGCCGGAGCCCGCACTTCAGCAGTGACTCCCCCGAACTGGCGGCGCCTACCAATTTGGTGTCGCCAGTGACCTGAGCGCCGGCCCTCACGGAGCTGAAGTAGCCCGTTACAGCCAACTCCGAGGTTACCGACGAAGCCGACCTCAAAAGCCGGTTCGTCGTGACTAACAGCTTCGCCATCGGCACCGCGCCCGAGCGCCACGCCTTTGTATATATCCAGTTGCGCCAGCTGTCAGGCAGCACCCCCGAGGCCAAGCGCGCCCTTTCGGAATGCGTGGCCGCCGTGCTGCGCCACTTCGCACAACGGCCTGCGGGCGTACAGGTGCAACTCAGTGTGGAAATCGTGGACATGAACCGGTCTCGTACACCAAAGAACGGATCAGGATTTTTTGGGCTGGGCTTGTTTCTGGATTTTCCTTGGACCAGTCTGGTCGAGCCAGGCGCGAAGCTATCAGAAAGTGAGCTGTCAGCGATTACCCCCAGTGCTAGAGCAAAAAACTCTCACATTCAGCTCAAACCCTCTCCGCCCCCATCCACCCCCGCAGGCTGTTCACAAACGCCCAGCCCTGCACCAGAGGCAAGTCCTCCACCCGCACCACGGCCTCGGTCAAACGCCCTTCGCGCAATGCCAGCGCGCGCCCCACGCCCGGCAGCAAGCCACAGGCCAGAGGCGGCGTCACCCAGCGGCCTTCGATCATCAGCGCCACATTGCCCCGGGTGCACTCGGTGATTTCGCCTTCGGCGTTCCACAGCACGGTGTCGAACACGCCAGGCTGCATGGGCGTGAAGGCGTCATAGTGGGCGCGGCGGGTAGTTTTGAAGCGCACGAATTCGCCGTGGACCTCCATCAGCGGACGGTCGGCCAGTTGCAGGCGCACCGGCCTGGGTGATGATGCGTCCATGGCAAAGGCTTCGGCACGTGCCTGGCCCTGGGTGTCAAGCAGCAGGCGCACGCGCCACAGGCCTTGTGGGTGGGCCTGCGCCAGCTGGTGCAGGCAGTGCTGCACCTGGGCCGCGTCCCACGGGGTACCAAAGTGCGCGGCGGCGCCGGCCAGGCGCTGCAGGTGCTCGGCGGCGTGGCGCAGGTGGCCGCCCTCCAGTGCCAGGGTTTCCAGCAGATCAAAAGGCATGCTCGCCCGCTCGACAAAGGCGCGCTTGTGGCGCCACTCCTGCCATTCGGCGTCAGGCGCGGCGTCCGCGGTGATGCCGCTGCCAATGCCGCAGCGAACGGCAGCGCCGCGCACGGTGACGGTGCGGATGGGCACGTTGAATGTGGCCCTAATGCCCTGCTCGCTTGGCCGCACCACGCCGAGGGCGCCGCAGTACACGCCGCGCGCCTGCGGCTCCAGCGCTCGGATCATCTGCATGGCGCGCACCTTGGGCGCGCCGGTCACCGAGCCGCAGGGGAACAGCGCGGCAAACACATCGGCCAGCGTGGTGCCGGCGCGCGTGCGCGCCTCCACGTCCGAGGTCATCTGCCACACGGTGGGCAGCGCCTCGGTGTGGAACAGGCGCGGTACGCGCACGCTGAACGGCTCGGCGATGCGCGACAGGTCGTTGCGCAGCAGGTCCACGACCATCACGTTCTCGGCGCGTTCCTTGGCCGATGTTCGCAGGGCCCCGGCCTGCGCGGCATCTTCGGCGGGCGTGGTGCCGCGCGGGGCTGTGCCTTTCATGGGCCGCGTGAGAATGCGGCCTGCGCGCCAGTCAAAAAACAGCTCGGGCGACACCGATAGTACCTGCTCGTCGCCCGTGTCGATCCAAGCCGCGTAGCCCCCCGGCTGGGCGCGCCGCAGGGCGGCAAACAGGGCCAGCGCCGCGTCACTGCCCGGCCCGCCGCGCAAGGCCCCCCGCAGGGGCGCGGTGAAGTTCACCTGGTACAGCTCCCCCTCGGCAATGGCGCGCTGGATGCGCTCCAGCGCCGCGTCAAAGACGGGCCGGGGACAGGCCGCCTGCCATTGCACCTGCGCCGTGCCGGCAGAGGCATCGTCATCGCGCGGCCACGGCAGCGCCTCGTCGTAAACCGCGAACCAGGCCACCGGCCCGTCCGCCACCGGCCCCGCATGCACGGCCAGCGCTGCGTCAAAGGCCGGCGCCGCCTCGTAGCGCAGGTAGCCCACGCACCAGAAGCCCTGCGCTGCCGCGGCCTGCACGGCATTGAGCACCGGCCGCACCTGCGCCAGTCCGTGCGCCACCAGCGTCTGGCGGGGTGTGCCAAAAGCACAGCGCAAGCGCGGCCCGCCCGGGTTGTCCGAGTCGGAAAAATCGATCCGCGCCGAGAGGAGCCGCATCAGGCCACGCCGATGCGCGGCACCAGCCCCGCCGCCGGTTGGCCCAGGCGCTGCGCGGCGGTAAACGCCAGCATGCGATCAATCGGCAAGCGAGCACGCACGCCCAGCGCCGGGGTGGCCTGGACCTCGGGGCTCAAGGTCTGCAGCGCCTGGTCAGACCCGCCAGCCTGTTCATCGCCATCCAGGCGCAGTGCGCGCAGCTCTTGCAGGTGGCGCTGTCGCCGGCCGTCGGCGCTTCGATAAAAATCTTGCAGGGGTTCAGCGTGCGCAGCTTGTGCATCATGCTCGTTGGCGCTGCAGTGCTGGCCATCGCGCACCTGCCAGACCAGCTCGGCCTGCGGATCGAGCCGCAACACGGTCGCCTCCACCCAGGGCTGGCCGCAAACCACCGCGGCTTGCCCCGCCAACACCCTGGCGTGGCTGCGCAGCTCAGGATCAATCAGTCCGGCGGTCAGGTCGCCCCCATGTCTTCGTCCAGCGCGCGAACAGCGTCGGCCCGCGCAAGCGCCGACACACTGTCAGCAGAAAAATCAAAAACTGAATTCATTTTCTTCATCGTTTCCCGGGATTGGAGGCGGCAAGCATAACGGCTTCACGGCGGCGCCCCGGTTAGCACGCTATCGGCATGGCTGCGAAGGGGATGGGATCCCTGCGTCCGCTTGTACTAAAATCTGCCTTGCTCCGGGGTGCTGCCGGCCATTGTGGCCGGCCAGCTGAGATGGCCGACCCAAACCCGTGAACTTGATTCGGTTCGTACCGACGTAAGAAGAGCTGACTGTCCACCGGTCCCCGGCGGCCCAGTCAACGACCAACACCACAGCGCTGGTGCTGGCCACACCTTCGGAGCATTTTGTGCGGCAACGCACGCCAAGGAATGCCCCGATGAACGCACCCGACAAGTTCGCCCAGCTGCTGTCCCTCACCCGCGCGCCTTTCCCCGCCTCGCGCAAGATCCACGTGCCCGGCCAGGTCCATGCCGGCCTTCGCGTGCCCATGCGCGAAGTCAGCCTGAGCAACGGGGAATCCGCCACGCTCTACGACACCTCCGGCCCCTACACCGACCCGGCCGCCGACATCGACGTGCGCCGCGGGTTGGAAGCCTTGCGCACGCCGTGGATCGAGACGCGCGGCGACACCGAGGTGTACGCTGGCCGTGCGGCCCAGGCGGTTGATGACGGCACGCGCCGCCAGGACCGCGATGATCCGCAAGACCCAGAAGCCCAGCGCATCGCGGCCCTGCGCGCCCAGGCTGCCGGGCTGCAGCGCACACCGCGGCGCGCCAACGCCGGTGGCAATGTCACGCAGATGCACTATGCGCGCCGCGGCATCATCACGCCCGAGATGGAGTACATCGCGCTGCGCGAAAACACGAAGCGCGAGTGGATGGCCGAGTACCTGGGCGATGCCGAACGCGCAGCCCGCGTGCGCGGCAACCCCATGGGCGCCCAGCTGCCCGCCTTCGTCACGCCCGAGTTCGTGCGCGACGAAGTGGCGCGCGGCCGCGCCATCATTCCGGCCAACATCAACCACCCGGAAGTCGAGCCCATGATCATCGGCCGCAACTTCCTGGTGAAGATCAACGCCAACATCGGCAACTCGGCGGTCACCTCGAGCATCGAGGAAGAGGTCGAAAAACTGGTCTGGGCGATCCGCTGGGGCGCCGACAACGTGATGGATCTGTCCACCGGCAAGAACATCCACACCACGCGTGACTGGATCATCCGCAACTCGCCGGTGCCCATTGGCACGGTGCCGATTTACCAGGCACTGGAAAAAGTCGGCGGCGTCGCCGAAGACCTGAGCTGGGAGATTTACCGCGACACGCTGATCGAGCAGGCCGAGCAGGGCGTGGACTACTTCACCATCCACGCCGGCGTGCGCCTGCCTTTCATCCCGATGACGGCCAATCGCCGCACCGGCATCGTCTCGCGCGGCGGCTCCATCCTGGCCAAGTGGTGCATGTCGCACCACAAGGAAAACTTCCTGTACACGCACTTCGAAGAGATCTGCGAGATCATGAAGGCCTACGACGTGAGTTTTTCTCTGGGCGACGGCCTGCGCCCCGGCTCCGGTGCCGACGCCAACGACGAGGCGCAGTTTGCCGAATTGCGCACGCTCGGCGAGCTGACCAAAATCGCCTGGAAGCACGATGTACAGACCATGATCGAAGGGCCCGGCCATGTGCCCATGCACATGATCCAGGCCAACATGGACGAGCAGCTCAAGCACTGCCACGAGGCGCCGTTTTACACCCTGGGCCCGCTGACCATCGACATCGCGCCGGGCTACGACCACATCTCGAGCGCGATAGGCGCGGCCATGATCGGCTGGTTCGGCACCGCCATGCTGTGTTACGTCACGCCCAAGGAACACCTGGGATTGCCGGACCGCAACGACGTCAAGCAGGGCATCATTGCCTACAAGATCGCCGCGCACGCCGCCGACGTGGCCAAGGGGCACCCGGCTTCGCGTGCACGCGACGAGGCACTGTCGAAGGCGCGCTTCGAATTCCGCTGGCACGACCAGTTCAACCTGTCGCTGGACCCGGATACCGCGCGCGAATTCCACGATGAAACCCTGCCCAAGGAAGTCAGCAAGGTCGCCCACTTCTGCTCCATGTGCGGACCAAAGTTCTGCTCCATGAAAATCAGCCAGGAAGTGCGCGAGTTTGCGGCACAACAAGGTATTGCGGAAAACGCGGCGCTGGACCAGGGCATGCAGGCAAAATCGGCCGAGTTCCGCGAGAGCGGCAGCGAAATCTACATCCCCATCCACAAAGCTTGACCAGGAAGGACATCATCATGCACATCGGCATCGCAGGCGCTGGCCTGCTCGGGCGGCTGCTGGCCTTCGAACTGAGCCGGGCCGGCCATGTGGTCGAGGTCTTTGACCCCGCGCCGGGCCCACAGGCGCCCGCCTGCGGTCCGGGCACGGCACCTTATGCGGCCGGCTGGACCGCCGCCGGCATGCTCAGCCCCACGGCTGAGCTGGAGTCGGCCGACGAACACGTGTTCGCGCTCGGCTTGCGTTCGCTGGATCTGTGGCCGGCCATCGTGGCGGCCCTGGGCTTGCCGGTGGAACTGCACCGGCGCGGCAGCCTGCTGCTGGCGCACCGCGTGGTGGACCTGCTGCAGCACAAGGCGCCGACCGGCCATGCGCCGCAGCGGCTCGACGCCGCGGCCCTGCGCGATCTGGAGCCCGACGTCCATGGCGTGGCACACGCCTGGCTGCTGCCGCACGAGGGGCAGATCCACACCGTGGCAACGACAACATGGCTTACTGGGGCAAGTTGCTGCCGGTGCCGGTTGTGGGCATTGCCGGCATGGACATCGCGCGGACGGAGCAAGCTGCGCGCTGCGGCGCCGCTGGTGTGGCGGTGATCAGCGCCATCACCGCAGCGGCTTCGCCGGAAGCGGTGATAGCTCAACTGCAGGATGCCGTCCGGCGTGGCAAAAGCCAGCCGCCGGCCACCGCGCCCCGGATGCCCCCCCCTTCTGCCCATTGTTTGATCATTGAACCTAGAAAGCGCCAGGCAACGTACGCCTAAAATCCAGGTGACCGGCTTGCGGCCCAAGCCGGGAGTTGTCCTTCGCGCCCAACCGCGTCAAGGAAGAACGCCCGGCCATTGCGGTGCAGGTCTGCCGCGCTGGCTGACCAGCGCGGGGGACCGTCTTTCAATCGTCTTTTTCAATCCGGAGCCCTCCTCCCCATGGACAACCAGGCTATGAGCGAGCGCAGCCTGCGGCATGTGTGGCACCCGTGCACGCAGATGAAGCAACACGCGTCGCAGGCCGTGCCGCTGGTGCCCGTGTCGCACGCCGAGGGCGTGTGGCTGTATGACTTCGACGGCCATCGCTACCTCGACGGCATCAGTTCGTGGTGGGTCAACCTGTTCGGCCACAACCATCCGGCTATCCGGGCAGCGCTGGTGGACCAGCTGGGCCGGCTTGACCACGTGATGCTGGCCGGTTTCACCCACCAGCCGGTGGTGGAGCTGTCCGAACAGCTGGCCGCGCTGACCGGTCTGGGTCATGCTTTTTATGGCAGCGACGGCGCCTCGGCCACCGAGATCGCTTTGAAGATGAGCGCACACTACTGGCGCAACACCGGGCGGCCCGGCAAGTGCCGTTTTGTGGGCCTGGCCGGCGGCTACCACGGCGAAACCGTGGGCGCCCTGGCCGTGACCGATATCGCCATTTTCCGGGAAGCCTACGCGCCGCTGGTCCGGCTGGCGGCGACCGTGCCCAGCCCCGATGCACGGACGGCACAGCCCGGTGAAAGCGCGGCCGATGTGGCGCAGCGCGCCGCCGGCGCGCTGGAAGCCTGGCTGGCCGAGCACCACCACGAAACCGCCGCCCTGATCGTCGAGCCCCTGGTGCAATGCGCGGCCGGCATGGCCATGCACGATGCCGGCTACCTGCGCCGGGTGCGCACGCTGTGCGATCGCTACGAGGTGCATCTGATCGCCGACGAAATCGCCACCGGCTTCGGACGCACCGGCACGATGTTCGCGCACCAGCAGGCCGGCATCCGGCCCGACTTCATCTGCCTTTCAAAGGGGTTGACCGGCGGTACCCTGCCCTTGTCGGCGGTGCTCACCACCGACACGGTGTATGACGCCTTTTACGACGACGAGACGGCACGCGGCTTTCTGCATTCGCATTCCTACACCGGCAACCCGCTGGCCTGCCGGGCCGCGCTGGCAACGCTGGCGCTGTTTTCCGGCAACGATGTGCTGGCACACAACGTCGTGCTGGCCCAGACACTGGACCAGGCTTTCGCGTCCTTGACCGGCCATGCGCGCATCCGGCATGCGCGCCGGCTGGGCATGATCTGGGCCTGGGACGTGGACACCGTACTCCCCCATTTTGCGCAGCGCTACCACCAGCATGCCATGGCACAGGGCGTGCTGCTGCGCCCGATCGGCCACACCATTTACGCCATGCCACCCTATGTGATGGATGAGGAAAGCGCCGCCCACCTGGCGCACGGCGCGCTGGCGGCGCTGCAGGCCACACTGGCCGAAGAGGAACGCCACCATGGCTGAGCGTCATGCCATCTCCTGTTTTGTGACTGGTACCGACACCGGGGTCGGTAAAACCCTGGTCAGCGCGGCACTGCTGCATGCGCTGGCGCGACACCACACCCGGGTTGTCGGCATGAAACCCGTGGCGGCGGGCACCACGCTGGTCCAGGGCATCGAAGCCAACGACGATGTGCTGGCGCTGCGCGCCGCCTCCACCTTCAGCGTGCCTGCGGCACTGGACAACCCGGTGCTGCTGCCAGATGCGGTGTCGCCGCATATTGCCGCCGCACGCGCCGGCCTGCGCATAAACATCGCCCACATCGTCGCCTGCCATCGCCAGCTGGCGCAGCTGGCCGACGCCGTGGTGGTCGAAGGCGCCGGCGGTTTTCTGGTACCGCTCTCGCCGCTGGAGACCGGCGCCGACCTGGCGCAGGCACTGGGTCTGCCGGTGGTGCTGGTGGTGGGTTTGCGCCTGGGCTGCCTGAACCACGCGCTGCTGACACTGGAGGCGATCCGCGCACGCGGCCTGAGCCTGGCCGGCTGGGTCGCCAACCATGTCGATCCGGCCATGCTGGCGCAAGACGACAACCTCGATTTTTTGCAGCAGCGGCTGGGTGCGCCGCTGCTGGCGAATGTGGCGCACCAGAACGCGCCGGATGCCCGAACCTTGACCATCAAACTCCCCCCGACATGGCAACAAACCCTTCGCTGACCAGCTCCTGGCTGGATGAATTTCCGGCGCGCATTGCCGAGCTCGACCGTGCGCACCTGCGGCGCCGGCGGCGTGTGGTGCTGCCCGAAAGTGGCGCCCGGCTGCAGGTTGATGGGCAGAGCATGCTGGCGTTTTGCAGCAACGACTATCTGGGCCTGGCCCATCACCCGGCGCTGATCGAGGCGGCCTGCATGGGCGCACGCAGCTTCGGCGTGGGTGCAACAGCCTCACCGCTGGTCAGCGGCCACAGCGCGGCGAACGACACGCTGGAACAGGCGCTGGCCGGTTTCACCGGCTTGCCGCGTGCACTTTATTTTTACGCCGGTTACGCCACCAACATCGGCATCATTCCAGCGCTGGTGGGTAGCGGCGATGCGATCTTTTCGGACAATCTCAACCATGCCTGCCTGATTGACGGTGCGCGGCTGTCGCGCGCGCAAATCCACCGCTTTGCCCACGCCGACCTGGGGGCGCTGGAGACGGCGCTGGCGCAAAGCCCGGCACAACGCAAACTGGTCATCAGCGACACGGTGTTCAGCATGGATGGCGACCTGGCCGACGTACCGGCCCTGCTGGCACTGTGCGAGCGCCATGATGCGCTGCTGCTGCTGGACGACGCGCACGGTTTTGGTGTGCTGGGGCCGCAGGGGCGCGGCTGCCTGGCCCACTTTGCACTGACCGGCGCGCGCGCGTCGCCGCGCGTGCTCTACATGGCCACCCTGGGCAAGGCAGCCGGCGTCGCCGGCGCTTTTGTCGCCGGCAGCGATGCCATTGTTGAGTGGCTGCTGCAGAAAACCCGCAGCTACATTTATGCCACCGCCGCCCCCGCGCTGCTGGCCAGCGCCCTGCGTGCCAGCCTGCAACTGATCGAACACGACGAGTGGCGGCGCGAGCACCTGCAGCAACTCATCCAGCGCCTGCGCCAGGGCCTGGCCACGGGCCTGCGCGGCAGCCACTGGCAACTCGGGCCATCACTGACACCCATCCAGCCGCTGCTGATTGGCCGCAACGACGAGGCGCTGGCGGTGATGGAAGGCCTGCGCGAGCGCGGCCTGTGGGTACCCGCGATCCGCCCGCCGACCGTGCCCGAGGGCACGGCGCGCCTGCGCATCGCCCTGTCGGCGGCCCACACCGACGCCGATGTTGACCAGCTGGTCCAGGCCCTGACCGAACTTGCTGCAGCGTGCCAGCCGACAGTCGCCATCGGCTAGACTGCAAATCTAGCCGAACCCTCGGAAACCCGATTGAAATTGCCGCGCCATCCCGACAAAAATTTGATACGAAATGTGTATCGCTTCAAGGAATAAGCCATGTCCAGTGTTTTAGAACAAGCCGTCACCCTGCACCGCCCGCGCCAGGCCGCGCCGGCCAACCCCCAAGCCGCCGCGCGCTGGCCTGTCGAGGCCATCGAAGCGCTGTTTGACCTGCCTTTTCCCGAGCTGATGCACCAGGCACAGACCGTGCACCGTGAAAATTTCGACCCCACACGCGTTGAATTTGCGACGCTGCTGTCGGTCAAAACCGGCGGCTGCCCGGAAGACTGCAATTACTGCCCGCAAGCGGCGCGCTTCGACACCGGCGTGGAAGCGACCAAGCTGATGGAGCCGCATGAAGTGCGACTGGCCGCGCAGCGTGCCAAGGACGCCGGCGCCACGCGTTTTTGCATGGGTGCGGCCTGGCGCGCGCCGAAAGACCGCGACATTGAAAAAGTCGCCGAGCTGGTGCGCACGGTCAAGGCCCTCGGACTGGAAACCTGCGCCACGCTGGGCATGCTGGAAGACGGCCACGCCGAAACGCTGCAAAGCGCCGGGCTCGATTACTACAACCACAACCTCGACAGCGCGCCCGACTTCTACGGCGACATCATCACCACGCGCGACTACCAGGACCGGCTCGACACCCTGGCGCGCGTGCGCAGCGCCGGCGTCAAGGTCTGCTGCGGCGGCATCGTCGGCATGGGCGAAACCCGGCGCCAGCGCGCCGGCCTGGTCGCCGAACTGGCGAATCTGACGCCCTACCCCGAGTCGGTGCCCATCAACAACCTGGTCAAGGTGGAAGGCACGCCGCTGGCGGATCAGGCCGATCTGGACCCGTTTGAATTCGTGCGCACCATCGCGGTCGCGCGCATCACCATGCCGAAGGCCCGCGTGCGCCTGTCGGCAGGCCGCCAGCAAATGGGTGACGCGGTGCAGGCCCTGTGTTTTCTGGCCGGTGCCAACTCCATTTTTTATGGCGACAAGCTGCTGACCACCGGCAACCCGGACACCGGCGCCGACGTCGCGCTGCTGGAGCGACTCGGCATGACACGTTCGGCACCGGAGCTACAGCCATGACCCAGAAACCCTTCCAGGCGCCGGCCGCCAGCCGCAGGTTCTGGATCGCGCAGGCGGCGGGGGGCAAGGCCATCTGTGGCAGGGGCGTCGACCGAAGACATACTTCTCGCGCCCGTCAGCTAACGCCACAACCCACAGCTCGGCGGCTTCCCGCAGTCCCTCTACCTTGAGTTGCATGAGTGCTTCTTCACGCTCGCCCAGCGCCTTGGCGGTCAATATCCGCTCCTGCTTCACCAGTTTGTTCAGTTGAGAGCGCCGCTCAGTGCTGGCTATACGTCAGGGTTGCATGAAGCCGACACTGGGCGCGTGGTGTGCAGCGGTGAGCAGGCGCCGCATTACTTCAGGCGCGACCGTGCCACCAGCGAAGTGACGCATATCGCGCCGCTCGAAGATGGTCCGGTATACCGCGGCTCGGCTGCGGAAAAGGCCGGACCTGCGTCGGGAGCCGATGCCGCCGAACCTGCTGGATCAGGATTAGTCATACGTGACGCTCAATTCTCAATCCCGCCCTGGGCCGGGATGCCGGCCTGGAACGTGTGCTTGACCATTACCCTCTCGGTCAAGGTGTCAGCCAGTTCGATGATCTCGGGCGGGAAACGCCTACCGGTGATGACCACATGCACATGGCTGGGCCGCTCACGCAGGGTATGCAACATATCGTCCAGCGGCAGCCAGCCATAGATCAGCGGGTAGGTGATCTCGTCCAGCGTCACCATGAAGTAGTCGCCGCTCAGAATGGCGGCCTTGGCCTTTTTCCAGCCGTCACGCGCCAGTTGGGCCGCGTGCTTCAGGACCTGACTTTTCCAGCTAAAACCGTCGCCTAGGAGTCTGCGCGGCAGAAGCCCGATGAAGTCATCGTAAGTAGGGGCGACGGCGTTACAGGCTGATGTCTGCCAGCTACCTGCCCTATCTGCCTGACCAGGACTTCTTGCTGCCGCACTCGATGCGCGAGTGGTTGGCCGAAGGACACCTGGCCTATTTCATCAACGACACGGTGGACAGCTTGGACTTGCAGGCCTTCCATGCCCGGTATGCCAAGGACGGACCGCGCAACCAGCCGTACCATCCGGCCATGATGGTCAAGGTGCTGATCTACGGTTACGCCACGGGCGTATTCAGCTCGCGCAAGCTGGCCAGGAGGCAGCATGAGGACGTGGCGTTTCGAGTGCTGGCAGCGGGCAACTTCCCGGCCCACCGCACCTTGAGCGACTTTCGCGCGTTTCACTTGAAGGAATTGGGTGAGCTGTTCGTGCAGGTGGTGCACCTGGCCCGGGAGATGGGGCTGGTGAAGCTGGGCACCATCGCGGTGGACGGCACCAAGGTCAAGGCCAACGCCAGCCGCCACAAGGCCATGAGCTACGAGCGCATGCTCAAGGCCGAGGCCGAGCTGCGCGCGCAGATCAAGGCACTGCTGGATAGAGCAAAGGCCGCCGACGAAGCCGAGAAGAACGAGCCGGAGCTGGACATCCCGGCGGAGATCGCGCGACGCCAAGACCGGCTGCAGGAAATCGCGGCGGCCAAGGCGCGGCTGGAGAGTCGCCAGCGCGAGGCGGACATCGAGCGTGGACGCGACCAGGATGATGACCGCAAGCCCCGGGGCAAGGACGGCAAGCCCAAGGGCGGGCGCTACAAGCGCGAGTTCGGCGTGCCCGAGGACAAGGCCCAGGAGAGCTTCACCGACCCCGACAGCCGGGTGATGAAGCGCGCCGGCGGCGGCTTTGACTACAGCTACAACGCCCAGACGGCGGTGGACGCGACGGCGCACATCATCGTGGCGGCCGAGCTGACCAACATGGCCGCTGACAGTGGCGAGTAGCCCGGCATGCTCGATGCCGTGAGGGCCAACCTGGATGCCGATGCCAGCTGTGTTCTGGCCGATGCGGGCTACCGCAGCGAAGCGGTGTTCGAGCACCTCAAAGATCATCCCAGCGAGGTGGTCGTGGCACTGGGGCGCGAGGGCAAGCAGCAAGTCGAGATCGATGCGAACACGTACCCGTGCACGCTGGCCATGGCAGCCAAGCTGCAGACCGAGGAAGGCCGGCGCGCCTATCGCAAGCGCAAGTGGATCGCCGAGCCGCCCAACGGCTGGATCAAGAACGTGCTGGGGTTCCGGCAGTTCAGCATGAGAGGGCTACACCGTGTGCAAGCGGAGTTCAAGCTCGTGTGCCTGGCGCTGAACCTGCGCAGAATGAGCACTTTGCGAATGGCTTGAGGGGGCAGGCACAGGAAAAAACGCCTCTCAACAGGCCGCCCGGGGTGCCACGCGCACGCCTCAGGCCAATTCATCGACATTGCTCCGCCCTTGAACGCCTCCAGCGCCGCGTTACTCCCCTCGCGTTGCATCTCATTTGACCTGCTCGGCTTCTGCCGCGCAGACTCCTAGCCCACCGTCCCCAGCGTGAAATAGAAGGAGGCGCCTTCGTTCTCCACGCTGTCAGCCCAGACGCGGCCCCCGTGGCGGTCAATCACGCGTTTCACAATGGCCAGCCCCAGGCCTGTTCCCGAGAAGTCCGAATGCGAATGCAGCCGCTCGAACGCGCCGAAAAGCTTGCCGGCATGGTGCATGTCAAAACCGGCGCCGTTGTCCTTGACAAAATAAACGGTCTCGCCGCTGGCATCGAGCTCGCCGCCGATATTGATCCGGGCCACCGCCCGCCTGGCGGTAAACTTCCAGGCGTTGCCCAGCAGGTTCTGAATGACGACCGACAGAAGAAGCGGATCGCCGTGCGCCAGCAGTCCGTCCTGAATCTGGATCCGCGCCTGGCGCTCGGGCTCGCCCTCCCTGCATGCCTGCGCTGCCTTCCTGGAGACAGCCGACAGGTCGACCGCCTCGGATCGGAGCTGATCGCGTGACAGCTTGGCAAGCGACAGCAGCCCGTCAATGAGTTCGCTCATCTGCTGGGTTCCCGCACGAATCCGGCTCAGGTAGTGTTTGCCCTTGTCGCCGATCTTGTCCCCTGCCGCCCGCTCCATCAATTGACAGAATCCGTCAATCGTATTCAGGGGGGAACGAAGGTCGTGTGACACGGAATAGGAAAAAGCCTCCAGTTCCTTGTTCGCGGCCTCCAGCTGGGCGGTGCGCTGGCGAACCCGTTCTTCGAGGTCGGCATTGAGCCGCAGGATTTCTTCCTGGGCCCGCTTGCGTTCGGTGATGTCCGCCGCCACGCCGAGCACCCTGTCGGCGGTGCCGTCCGCGGCCACGATGGGACGCTTGACGGTCTGCAGCCAGCGCACTTTCCCGGTGGCGTCGATGAGCCTCTCCTCGGGGATGAACACTTCGCGCAGCGTGTCCATCGTTTCAAGGTCGGCTTTGAGAAAACGTGCAACTTCCTGCGCATCGGCGGTGACGTCCGCTTCGGCCTTGCCCAGCATTTCCTCGACGGTGCTGCCGTAGGCCTCGGCCATGGCCTGGTTCACCAGGACAAAGCGTCCCGCGCGGTCCTTGGCGAAGATGAACGTGGGGTTGAGGTCGATCACCTGGCGCAGAAAAAGGCTCTGGCGGCGAACTTCTTCCTCGGCGCGGCGCAGCGCAGCGCGGCAAGTTCTTCTTTTTCCACCAGCGCACGTCGCACGGCGGCATCGAGCCGCTGCGGCCGCTGCTTGAGGACGTAATCGGTGGCGCCGGCTTTCAGGCAGTCCACCGCCGCTTCCTCGCTCAGTTCGCCGGACATCATGATCACCGGAAGCTCCGGCTGCTTCTCGCGGACGTATTTGAGCGCCGACAGTCCGTCGTAACCCGGCAGCTTGTAGTCGGCCAGCACCAGGTCAAAGGTTTCCTGCGCCAAAGCGGACTCGAATGCCTCCTTGCCGCTCACCCACCGGATGTCGCAGGACAGACCGGCCGCTTCCAGCCTCAGCCGGATCAATTCCGCATCCAACGGATTGTCTTCCAGATGCAGCAGTCGGATGGATGGGTTCATATCGGCCTCCGGATCGAGCGTTTTACCCAGGTTATATCTTGGGTTCATCGGCCACCGGCGTGCTTGCGGGCGGCGGCTCGTTCAGGATGGCCCAGAAGGCGCCCACCTGCTTGACCGCATCCACGAAATTCGTGAACTTCATTGGCTTGACAACGTAGGCATTCACGCCCAGCCGGTAGGCGGCCTCCACATCGCGCCTCTCACGCGAGGACGTCATCACCACCACCGGAATCGTGCGCAGGGCCGGCTCGCCCTTGATCTGGCTCAGCACTTCGAGCCCATCGACCTTCGGCATCTTCAGGTCGAGCAGCACGAGCGCCGGGTTGCCCGGGGCCCGGCCGGAAAATTCACCCCGGCGAAACAGGTAGTCCAGCGCTTGGGCGCCGTCGGGCAGGTGCAGGACATCCTGGTCCAGGTTGTGCTCCGCCAGCGCGTGAAGCGCCAGCCCCGCATCGCTCGGGCTATCTTCGACCAGCAGGATGCGTTTGAGTGAATTCATGGAGGACTCCGGTTTGTTCATGATGGATGGGCTGGCTGCGCCGGCCTGAGCGTGAAATAGAGGTTTTATCGTTTTGATGATCAAAACTTCAGTTTCAGTTGTATTCGATGTTGATCACGCCAGCGCCAGGCTGCGACACGGCATACGTCAAGCCCGAACCACCACTGACGCTCAGGGAACCATCGGCATTGAGCGACACATAAACGGTGGCGTTGTCCGCGATGGAGGGCGCAGCGCCTGCGCCGGTCAAAACGGCGCCGGGGGACGGCTCCGGTCCAACGCGCAGCAAGGGGCCACTGAGGGACAGGCTACCAGTAAAACGCTCAATGGTGAAGGTGGTGCCAGAAAAGGTGTCAGAAATGGTGCTTAAAAAGGGACTTGAAAAGGTGACTGACACCGACTGAAGCACCGTTGCACTCGCCGTGCCCGTTGCGGTGCCCGCATCGCTGTCACCGGTCAGGGCGAGGCTGCCGATCAAGAGGGCGCAGGCACCGGCCTGCCGAAGGATTTTTGGCGGGAACTCATTTTTTATCACGCGCTTCCTCCCGGGGAAGATCTGGCACGCTCCCGGCCGGATTTCGACTCAGCAGAAAATCCACGCCGTTGATAAATTTACCATCGGGCAGGATGCTGATGTCACGCTCGCCCGGATCAATCAGGTCGAACTGCTTGAGTTGCTCCGGCGATATCCGCAAATAATAGCGGCCTTGCACGACGGCGGGAACAATGTAGTAGCCGTCCGAACTGCTTTTGATGGTGGACACCACCTGGCGATCAAGGTCAAGCAGTTCAATTGCCACATCGCCTATGCCTCGCTTCGTGCGCTTGTCGACCAGGTACACCGTTCCGTCAATTTCGCTGGTCAGGATGACGGGGAAATCAAACTCCGCAACATGGCCCGGGCGCGGGACCAGGCGCACACCCTTGCGCTGCGGCGCCCAGTAAGGATCCTCCAGCGTCTGCGTGTCGACCGCAATGTCCACATGCTGCCTGATCGGCAGACGGTCCAGCCAGGCCAACCCGGCGGCATTGGTTCGCACCGGCACCCTGCTGCCGTTGACGGTCAGCGCGACGTTCTCGATCGGCTCTTCGCCGGCGTCCATGAGGCCGTTGGCGTTGTCGTCCAGGAAAACACGCACCGACGCAGCGCCGCTGTCCGCCTTGGGCAGCGCATCAAAACGCCACTGGCGCTGCCGCGGCTCCCAGCCCATCGCAATGAAGAGTTGCAGGCCCACGGCAAACACCCCGCGGCTGGAATAACTCGTGCTCAGGCCCAGCCCGTAGCGGCCCAGGCTTTTGTTGAGGCCGGCGGTCAGCATCGTCTCCTTGCTGCCGACCGAGTGAACCACGCCCAGGTTGAGCAGGTAAGCCTCGCCCAGGCGCTTGTCGCCCGACAGCGCGATGGTTTCCAGTTTTACCTGAGGTGTCAGGCTGTAGCCGAGCTGGCCGCTCAAACCGATGGTGCCGACCCGGCGGCTCAGTTGCAGGACGCCGCTGGCCGAGGTGTTGCCGCCTGAACTTTGCCAGCTCAGCTGGTTGCTGATCGAGGTCCGGTTCACATAGGCGGCCACCCGGCCCGCCAGGCCCAGACTGCTGCGGCCCGACTCAAACTGCTCGCGCTGCAGTTCCAGGGTCACCGGCAGGCGCGGCAGCCAGCCGGCCGGAATCGGGCCGTCCAGCCGCAGTTTGTCGCGCGAGCGCAAGGAATCGGCGCTGGGTAAATACAGCTCGCTGCTGAAATCATGGAGCTGCGTGCGGCTGTAACTCAAGGCAACACTGCCGACGCGGGTCTTGAGTCCCGACTCATTGAGCCAGCCACCGTTGGGCGACCTGACAAAATCACTGCTGAAAATGAAGGACTGCCAGAAAGCGCGCAGCCCGAGGTTGCTGTAGAGCTGGCCGCTGCGGCATAAGCATTGCCAACAACACCGGCACTTGCCAGCACCACAACCGATGCCAGTGCCGCATTGAATACGCGGCGGTTGAATGCCAAAAATTTTCCTGATTTCATGATGGTTCCTTAAGGAGGGTCTGAACAAGGCCGATTCAAACGCGCACCGGGCGCAAGAAGTCGGCGCGTGGCACGAAATGCCGCTCTCCACTCGCGTTTTCAGGCAGTTTCGGCCTCATTCCCTCGCCTTACGCTGCTTTCGGACGGACCACTCCCGTCATCGCCATCAACTGCTTCCGCACCATCCACAGGTTGGACAGCGCGAACAGGGTGACGACGTGCGCGGTGTTCTTGGCCAGCCCGCGGAACCGCACCTTCACCAAGCCGAACTGGCGCTTGACGACACGAAACGGGTGCTCCACCTTGGCGCGCATGCTGGCCTTGCGGTGCTCCGCCTTCCGGACTTTTGTCTTGGCCCTGCCTTCAGGCAGCTTGGCGATGTCGCTCGGCCGGACGGCGATGTGCCACTGCAGATTCTCGCGGTCCACGCGGGCCGGCGCGCCGCGGTAGCCAGAATCGGCCCAGACCTGTTCTTCCTTGCCGTGCAGCAGATCGGTCACCTGCTCGACGTCTGCCTCATTGGCTGCCGTGGTGGTCACCGTGTGCACCAGGCCGCTGTCGGCATCCACCCCGATGTGCGCCTTCATCCCGAAGAACCACTGGTTGCCCTTCTTGGTCTGGTGCATCTCCGGGTCGCGCTCGCCCTCGGCGTTCTTGGTGGAACTGGGCGCGGCAATGATGGTGGCGTCCACGATGCTGCCTCGCTTGAGCAAAAGGTCCTTGCGCGCCAACAGGGCGTTGACCGCCTTCAGGATGTCGTCGGCCAGGTCGTTCGCTTCGAGCAGGTGCCTGAAGTTCAGGATGGTCGTCTCGTCCGGAATCGGCTCGTTCAGGTTTAGACGGGCGAAGCTGCGAAGCGAGGCGATCTCGTACAGGGCCTCCTCCATCGCCGGGTCGCTCAGCGCAAACCAGTTCTGCATCAGGTGCACGCGCAGCATCGACTCCAGCGCATACGGCCTGCGTCCGCGGCCGGCCACCGGGTAGTGCGGCTCGATGATCTTGAGCAGCACCCTCCAGGGCACCACCACGTCCATCTCCTCGAGGAACACCTCGCGCCTGGTCTTCTTCCGCTTGCCGGCGTACTCGGCGTCTGCAAAACTGATCTGGCTCATTCGCGTAGGCCTCTTTGCATCAATCAACGCGCGACGGCATGATTGGTGGACTTGTTCAGACTTTCCTTAATGAATGACGTTAATTTCAGATCTACCCACATGACTCCAGCCACTCACGCCATCGGCGATTGTGCAACCGTGAAAAACAGGCTCGACTTTCGCTATTGCCCACTCTGAATTTGTGACAAAACTTGTTTTTTGCAGGAGTTTTGTAATCTTATTTGATTAAACTGATTACAACAACAGATATATATATTTATCGTTTATGTCACAAAAGTGATAATAACCAGGCCTGCCGACCATCCCGATGGCATACCTTTGCCGCATGGCCATCAGATGTCACACTCGGGCGCCAGCGTGCATCCGGAGCCGAACTTCTGAATGTCCGCGGTCAGCGATTCGACCAAGCCGCCCCGGGGTGAACTTCCGGTTTTTTCTGCTTTGCTGCGCTTGATTTCAGTCGCGCCCATCTTCACTGGGCTTTTTGAGCCCAGTCTTTGATGCCTGTTTGCCACGGTCGCCAAGGGCGCGCATCCCGTCGACGGGGTTTGCGGGTTCTGCCCTACCAATAATCTTCCGGATCGCTATCGCATAGCCCACCTTGTGGATCGCACGCCCTTTACCCAACGAAGAATGCCTTGAAGGGCTGGTACCGGGAATATGAGCAATGGCTCGATTTGCCGGTGGGCTATGCGGGCCGGGAACCCAAGTACCCGCAAGCGCAGAAGGAGGCAGCTGTTGAGCACTATCTCAACGTCAACAGCATCATGAGCGTTTCCTGATACAGATCAACCTTTAACCGGAAGTTGATTTTGCACGATTTAATTCGCGAAAAACACTACCTGTAGTGGCTATCATCCACTTTCACACTACCTATAGTGTTTTAAGAGGATGCTAGATGAGCATACAAACCGCACCGACATTTACCCATATCATCAAGCGCGACGGCGGGATCAAGCCGTTTGATGCCGGCAAGATCGCCCAGGCGCTGGAGCGCGCTGCCCAGGTCACCGGCGAGTTCGATGGCGCCGAAGCCCGTCGCCTGACGCAGTATCTGGTGACTCCAAAAATCAGGATACTTGGACCGGCGACGCCGCACATCGAGCAGATCCAGGACGCGGTCGAGGCTGCACTGTTCGACGCTGGCTACCCCAAGACTTTGCGTGCCTACATCGTCTACCGCGAGCAACACAAGAAGCTGCGCAGCGACCGCAAGACGATGGTGGACGTCGAGTCCAGCATGAACGAGTACCTGCAGCAGCTCGACTGGCGCGTCAACGCCAATGCGAACCAGGGCTATTCGCTGGGTGGCCTGATCCTCAACGTGTCAGGCAAGGTGATTGCCAACTACTGGCTCAACCACGTCTACCCGCCCGAAGTCGGTGCGGCGCACCGCAGCGCTGCCATCCACATTCATGACCTTGACATGCTGGCCGGCTACTGCGCGGGCTGGTCGCTGCGGACCCTGCTCAACGAGGGGTTGAACGGTGTGCCTGGCAAGGTGGAAAGTGGCCCGCCCAAGCACATGTCGAGTGCGGTGGGGCAAATCGTCAACTTCCTGGGCACGCTGCAAAACGAGTGGGCTGGCGCACAAGCGTTCAGCTCGTTCGATACTTACATGGCACCGTACGTCCGACAGGACAAGCTGGACTACGCCCATGTTCGCCAGTGCATGCAGGAGCTGATTTACAACCTTAACGTGCCCTCGCGTTGGGGTACGCAGACGCCATTTACCAACCTGACATTTGACTGGATTTGCCCGGAAGACCTGCGCGAGCAGACGCCCGTTATTGCTGGCCAGGAAGTGAGCTTCACTTACGGCGAGTGCCAGGCCGAGATGGACATGATCAACCGTGCTTACATTGAAGTGATGGTGTCCGGCGATGCCAAGGGCCGCGTGTTCACCTTCCCAATCCCCACCTACAACATGACTGAGGATTTCGACTGGTATAGCCCGAATGCCGAGCTGCTGTTCGAGATGACCGCCAAGTACGGCCTGCCTTACTTCCAGAACTTTATCAATTCGGAACTCAAACCGAACATGATTCGCTCCATGTGCTGTCGCCTGCAGCTTGATCTGCGCGAACTGCTCAAGCGCGGCAACGGTCTGTTCGGTTCGGCCGAGCAGACCGGCTCGCTCGGCGTGGTCACCGTCAACTGCGCGCGCCTAGGCTATTTGCACCAAGGGGACGAGGCCGGCATGCTAAAGGCGCTTGACGGCCTGCTGGAGCTGGGACGTGACAGCCTGGAGATCAAGCGCAAGGTGATCCAGCGTCACATGGACAACGGCCTGTTCCCCTACACCAAGCGTTATCTGGGCACACTGCGCAATCACTTCTCCACACTGGGGGTGAACGGCATCAACGAGATGATCCGCAACTTCACTCTGGACCGCGAAGACATCAGCTCCGAATGGGGACACGCCTTTGCCATTCGCCTGCTCGACCATGTACGCGCACGCATGCTGGAGTTTCAGGATCAGACCGGCCAAATGTACAACCTGGAAGCGACCCCGGCAGAAGGCACCACCTATCGTTTTGCCAAGGAAGACGCCAGGCAGTTCCCTGGCATCCTGCAAGCCGGTACCAAGGACATGCCTTACTACACCAACTCCAGCCAGTTGCCGGTAGGCTACACCGACGACCCGTTCGAGGCGTTGGAGATGCAGGATGACTTGCAGCGCAAGTACACCGGCGGCACCGTGCTGCATCTGTACATGACCGAGCCGCTGTCCAGTGCAGAAGCCTGCCGTCAGCTGATCAAGCGCTCGCTGTCGCGTTTTCGCCTGCCCTACATCACTGTTACGCCCACTTTTTCTATCTGCCCCAAGCACGGCTACTTGGGCGGGCGCCACGATTTTTGCCCGAAGTGCGATGTCGAAATCATCGCGCGCAAGCAGTTGGAACCTGTTTAACCACCAAAGAAGGAATGACATGATTACTGTACAAAAAACCCCAACCTTGGCCCCCCAAGCAGTGCCCATCGTGCTGCGTGATGAAGAGCGTCAGCGCTGCGAGGTGTGGACCCGCGTCATGGGCTACCACCGCCCCGTGGCGTCCTTCAATACCGGCAAGAAGGGCGAGTTCCATGAGCGCACTTACTTTAGTGAAAACAACTGCAAGTCCCCTGCCGCTGGCTGAGCGGGCAGCAACCCGCTACAGCGGCGTCCGCAACTCGGCACCCAGCGCCAAGCCACTCAAGGTGGGGGGTATTACGCCTTTCACCGCGACAGACTACCCCGGCCAACTCGCTGCCGTGGTGTTTGTGCAGGGTTGCCCCTGGCGCTGTGGCTATTGTCATAACCCGCATTTGCAGAGCCGCACCAGGGACAGTCCGCTGGCGTGGGCGCAAGTGCTGGCACTGCTCCAACGGCGGGTGGGGCTGATCGACGCAGTGGTGTTCAGTGGGGGTGAGCCCACCATCGACCGGGCATTGGGAAATGCCATGCGCGAGGTTCGCGCCCTGGGCTTTGGCGTAGGGCTACACACGGCGGGCATGTACCCTCGACGTCTGCAAGAGGTGCTGCCACTGGTGGACTGGGTGGGTATGGATATCAAGGCCACGCAGCAGGGCTACGACGCCATCACCCGTACGGCCGACAGTGCGAAGACGGTGTGGGCCAGCGCCAAGCTATTGGTAGCCAGCGGTGTGGCGCACGAGTTTCGTACCACGGTGCATCCGGGCCTACACACCCCCTCGGAGATTCTGGCGTTGGCGCAAACCTTGAGCGCGATGGGTGTGCGCAACTACGTCCTGCAAGTTTTTCGCAGCACCGGTTGCAAGGATGACGAGCTGAATGTCATATCTACAGAGAAATTCCCCAGCGCCGATTTGATTGAGAATATGTCAGCCCTGTTTGAAAGCTTTGTCTTGAGACGCGAATGAGTAGCCACTGAACGGCAATGGGCTGGTGTCTGGAGCGGAGAGGGCCAGACGGGATTCACAACTCCCTGATCTGGATTTTTTCCACAAAAAAATTCAACATATCACCATCAGCTTGAGGATGTCGAGGAGACACTGCAAATGCGCCTTAAGTCATATCTACTTCATGGCGTGTGCAAACCTTCGCAGCTTGAACCACCATCTGCCAGCGCTGTCAAGACAGCCTTGTATTGGCATCTCAAACACCCATCGAACACTGGCAGCGCCACCCCCTTTTTCAGGCGACGGTAGGTTTTGATTTGTGCGGCGATCCCGCACGCTGCCGTTGGCGCGTGGACTTGAGCATCTGCAATGGACTGATAGTCACTGCGGGTTGCAGACTATCCAGCCAAGTCTGCCGGCCCAAGACACGCACTACGGACACCAGAGTTGAAACCGTCGCGCCTTGGCCGAGCTCAAGGCGCCTCAGCGCGGTGACCGCCACCCCTGCCTGTTTGGCCAGCGTTGCCTGACTAACGTTATTGCGCACCCTGGCAGCGCGAAGCTGTTCGCCAAGTTCCGCCTCTAACTCTTCGCTGGTTCGATGGTTCGATGGTCGTACATTTCAGCCCATTATCAGGCGAAAAATAAGAAATTTCCAATTAATCACCTGAATTAAGGTGATTAATTGCAACGGTTAGGCTACCGCGCATTTGTATGCAGCTGCCTCAACTTCTTAATCTTGGGTCGTTTGGCTTTACCTGCTTGGTACAAGTTGTACTGCAATTGCATGCCGCCCCATAGCTCCGCACTGGTGCCAAAGGCATCGCCCAGCCGGTAGGCCATATCAGCCGAAATGCCCGAAGAGCAGGTGAGAACGCGAGACAAAGTTACTCGGTGTACGCCGAGATTTGCGGCAGCTTTCGTCACGGATGTGCTGCCTAAATACTCCCGGAGGACTTTGCCTGGGTGCGGTGGATTGTGCATTCGAGTCATGTTGAACCTCAGTGATGCCCAGGGTAATCAACAAGCAGCGCATCCGCCCTTCAAGGGCAAAAACACGTACCCGGTACAGTTATGCTTCCAAATGCGGCACGGTTATGCTTCGAGGGACAAGCTTGCCCGCTGCCGGTCTGACCTGTTTTTTGCATCTCCGGCTTCACGTCTTGCAAGGAAATCGGCGCCCCCCGCTCAAGCTGGTTTGATGCTCACATGGTTCGCATCGAACGGCGTGCCCCGCACGAACACCGCCCACAGAATTCGGGCGTTCTTGTTGGCCAGCGCCACCACCGCCTTTTGCCAGCCTGACCTCTCGCGCAACTGACACGCCCACCTGGAGATCGGATCATCGCGCCTGTGCGCGGTCATCACCGCCGACTTGGCGCCCTGGATCAAGAGCATGCGTAGATACATGTCACCCCGCTTGGTGATGGCCCCCAGATGGTTCTTGCCGCCACTGGAGTTCTGCCGGGGCACCAAGCCCAGCCAGGCGCCAAACTGCGCGCCGTTCCTGAACTGCCTGAAGTCGCCCACGCTCGCCACCACCGCGGAAGCCGTCACCGGCCCCACCCCCAGCAACTGCCCGGCTTGGCGCACCTGCGCGCTGTCTTTGAGATGGGCCGCGATACGTTCGTCGCACCAGGCCAGATGGCCATCGAGCTCTTGCCACTGCATCCAGGCGCGTTGCAGCGCCAGCCGGGCCTGGGCGCCCAGCTCGTTGCTGGCGTCTTCCATCACGTCCGGCAGCGCCAGGCGCAGTGCGGCCGGCTTCTGCGGGAACACCAAGCCAAACTCGGCCAGCAGGCCACGGATGCGGTTGATGCAGGCGGTGCGTTCTTCCTTGAAGCCTTCGCGCAGGCGGTGGATGCACAGCATGCTTTGCTGTTCAACGCTTTTGACGGGAACGAAGTGCATCTGCGGGCGGCTGGCCGCTTCGCAGATAGCGGCGGCATCGTTGGCGTCGTTCTTGCCGCTTTTGCCTTGCAGCCGGTAGGGTGCCACCAGATGGGCGGCGATGATGCGTGCGTCGAGCCCCAGGGCAATCAGCCGGCGGGCCCAGTGGTGGGCGCTGGAGCTGGCCTCCATGGCGACCAGGCAACCAGGCGGCAACTGGGCGCACCAGGCCATGAACTTGCCCGGCACCAGCGCTCGACTCGTGATCCGTTGGCCCGCCGCATCCACGGCGTGAACTTGAATGACGTGCTTTGCCAAATCGGCACCCACTCGTGTAATCTTGTTCATGGGACTTCTCCTTTCAAAGGTTGCAGATTGACTTCCACAAAAACCAATCTTGGCACTCGATGCCGTTACCTGAAAGTGGGAAGTCCCTTCGTATTCCAATCGGAATGCCGAGCTGCTCGAACATGCGGTGCTCGCCAAAGCGCGCTAGGCACTTTCATGAACTGGAAAATCTTGACCGCCTTGCCACGGCCGTGGGCCCACAGCGCCAGTCCGAAGGCGGCGGTGCTTTTTCCTTTGCCGTCGCCGGTGTTGACGATCACAAGGCCCTGGCGCTCACCCTCGGGTTTTTCGTAGGGTTTGTTTTGGGGCGGGGTTTCAATTTGCATGGTATTCAGGACTCAGTTGTACGGTCTCGCCAATGATGAGCAAGTCTGGCTGGGGACCGTAGGCTGGAGCGCGTGCCACCAGCTTACACAGTCCGGTGGCGATGATGGTTTGGGAAGCACGGGTGCCGTCGCGCACGATGGCGGCGGGGGTATCCGGCGGCAGGCCGTGTGATATCAGCTGTTGGGCAATTTGCGCCAAGCGCTGAACGCCCATGTAGAACACACGGGTTTGGCCCGGGCGCGCCAATGCACGCCAGTCGTGCGTGGCCTCGTCATCAGCCAGATGGCCTGGCAGAAAAACACAGCTACCGGCTAAACCGCGATGGGTTAACGGAATACCAGCCGCCGCCGAGCAACCGCTGGCGGCGGTGACACCCGGAACGACTTCAAAGCTAATTCCTTCGACCTGTAAGGCCTGCACCTCTTCACCCCCGCGTCCAAACACATAGGGGTCACCGCCCTTGAGGCGAACCACGCGTCGCCCCAGGCGCGCATGCTGGACCAGCAGCGCATGGATGCCTTCTTGCGGCACCGAGTGATTGCCCAGCGCCTTGCCCACATACACGCGCTGCGCGGCCTCGGGTATCAGCGCCAGCACCTCTGCCGTGATCAGGCGGTCATGCACCACCACCTCGGCCCGCTGAAGCCGGTCGAGTGCCCGCAGGGTCATCAAATCAACCGGGCCCGGGCCGGCACCCACGATGGACACAAACCCGCTGCTGGATTGCCCCTGTGCCTCAGGCGTCATGACCGCCACCCGGTCCCTGGTGAAACACCAGATCAGTCACCGGCGCACCGCCCACCAGGTGCTGCTCGATGATGCGGTCCATGTTGGCGGGGGTGACGTTGTAGTACCAGGTGCCATCGGGCTGCACGCACATCACCGGCCCGCCCTTGCAGGCGGCAAAGCAGCTGACGCGGCTGCGCTTGACGCGCAGTTCTCCGTCATGCACGCCGGCGGCCTTGAACTTGTCGCCCAGGCTGTCGAACAGTTCCTGGGCCGCCCCGTCCTGTGTGCAGCGCGGGCCAGTGCATATCAGGATATGGCGTTTGTAGCTGCCTATTTTTGGCTTGGCGACCTCGCTCATTCTTCGGACTCATCCGCAGTAACGGCTGCATCCTCTATGGGTGCGTTTAACACCATTTCAATGTAGTCGGCAGGCAAGCTGTGGCGCTGTGCCAGCGCGGCAATGCTCTCGCCCTCGGCGTGGTCGATGCGGAGGTTTTCCGTCCAGCCCAGCAGGCCGGTGGACAGCGAGCGCCCGCGTTTTTCGCCTGCATGGGCGCTGCCGTCGCCGTCGAGCGCGTACTTGTTGGCGTAGCCGCGCGGCGTGACCATCAGGCCATGGCGCACAAAGGTGTGGCTGTTGCCAATCAGCACCGTGCTCAGCATGCCAATGTCGCACTCGCTCATTTTGTCCAGCGTGGTGAACTCAATGTTCTGGCGGCGCCGGTAAGCCGACTTGACCACCACCACCGGGGTGTCAGGGCGGCGATGGCGCAAAAACAGCTGTTGCGCCTGCACGATCTGCTGGGTGCGCCGGCCACTTTTGGGGTTGTACAGTGCGACCACAAAATCAGCAGCGGCCACGGCGTCCAGGCGGCGTGCAATCACCGGCCAGGGCGTCAGCAGGTCGGACAAAGAGATCGAGCAAAAGTCGTGCGTGAGGGGCGCACCCACCAGCGCCGCGCAGGCGTTGATGGCCGAGGCACCGGGGATCACCTCCACTTCCACGTCAGTCTCCGGCGTCCAACCCGCCTGGAACAGCACCTCGTAAGTCGGACCGGCCATGCCATACACGCCCGCGTCGCCGCTTGAGATCAGCGCCACCTTCTTGCCCGCACGGGCCCGCTCCAGTGCATGGACGGCGCGATCGAGCTCCTCGGTCATGCCCTTGCGGATCACTTCCTTGCCTTCCAGCAAATCGGCCACCAGCTTGATGTAGGTGACGTAGCCGACCACCACGTCAGCTTCGGCAATGGCCTCGCAGGCACGGTGTGTCATGTGGGAATAGTTGCCGGGGCCGATGCCCACCAGCATGATTTTTCCGCCGCTCATGATGCAGTTCCTTCCAGGCGCGTGGCAGGCGCCACAGGATTCAACAAGGGGCTTAGCCAGCGGGCCACGGCCAACGCAGATAAAGTACCCAACAACAGCCATTGCAGGGCGCTGGCGACAGCGGTTGCAACAACAAAACGCGCAACCAACTGCTGCATTTGCAACGCAACGTCAGCCTCCATTCCCGCAAAAGGACTGCCCGCATGTTGCGGCGCTCCGATGACAAAAGGCAGCGCCAGCAGGCCCAGACCCAGCACCCGCCATTTGGCTTGTACCAGACACAGCATGGCCAGCCCCCCCGCACCGCAGGCGACGGTCAGGGTCCACCACACCTGGCGCGCCTGCAAAGCAGCAGCCTGCATGCCCGGCAACTCGGGGGGCTGCCCCAGTGCAGGTAACGCAAACAGACAAACCCAGCCCGCCGCCCCCCACAGCAAGCCATAGCGTACGGATGCACCGTAGCCTTTGTGCAGCGCCAGGGGTTGGCCTGCTCGCTGGCGGTTCCAGAAGGCCAGCAAAGGCATCAGCAGCAATGCCGAGCCAATCGCATTGAGCACATTGGCCAGCACGGTGTAGGCGGTGCGTTCCAGGCCGTCTTGCGGCGCCCAGGCTTGCGGCCCGTGACTGTGCGCGACGCCATCGGCGTGCGCATGCTCAGCCTTTGGCGGTGTAGCGGCCTCTTCAAACACCTCGGCCGCCAGAATCAGCGGCACCACCTGCCAGCGCTGGACGGCGCTGTCAAAAAGCCCCGTCAGCAAGCCTACAAACAGGGCGCATAAAAATAACCGTCGAAACAACATGGGTGTGGTCTGTCTCAATGGCAGGGACGGCCAGTGGCATGGCGCACGTCGTGGGCGGCGTTATGCGCCACCGAGGCTTCGCTGAAGCCCACGGCATAAAGCATCACCAGGCCGAGCAACAGCGCGGCGACCAGTTGAGCCGGCACCGAAGCCGAAGCGGTGGTTGGGTTGACGGTGACGAGGGATGGGGAAGCATTCATAAAAACTCCTGGAGTAAAAAAACGGTTGAGGAAAGGGTTGAGGAAATGGGTGTGAAGAAGGTCAGACCAGCGGGGACGAGTACGTGGCGATGGAAACGGTGGCATTGCGGCCATCGGCGCCCTGGTGTTTGAATTTTTCCACGAGCAGCTGCGCCGCCGTGGCCTGGCCCGCCAGCAAGGCGGCGGCCTCCGACACCGAGGGTGTTCCCATGTGGCGCAACACGGTGGCAGACGGATTGGGCACGGGCACGGCGGCGAGCTCGGCGGCGCTGAAAAAACGCAGTGGCCAGCCGCCCTGCGCCGCCAGCTCAATAAAGGCGACCTCGTCGCGCTTGGCCTCGATGCTGGCCAGCACGCGCACCTGCTCGCGCGCCAGCCCGGCCTGCGCCAACGCGGCATCCAGGGCCTGCACCACGGTCGCCAGCGGCGTGCCGCGGTCGCAACCCAGGCCGATGGCGACTGGCATCAATACGAGGTTCATGCACCCGGCCCTTGCGGCGGGCGGTACACCACCAGGCGCTCGTTCAATTGCTGCCAGCGTTCGGCAGGCACCTCGGCGTGGGTGATCCACAGCACGGCCTTGAAGTGGTTCAGGTCCACGTCCTCAATGCGCGCGAATTTGTGAATGCTGACTGGCAGTGGCGTGGGCCGGGTCCACCAGTGCGGGCTACCGGCTTCCTGCACCACGGCAATCGGCTCGCCGTTGACCACATGGGCCGACACGCGGGTGATATTGATCTTGGGCGCCTCGACCTTCCAGCCCAGCTCGCGGCCCAGAATGTCCACGGGGATGGTCTTGCCGACGTCGGACGCCGTGGTCAGTACAGCGGTGGCGCCCAGCAGCGCGGCAAGCTGTTCGGCCATGGCGTTGGCGCCGCCCACATGACCCGACAGCACGGGGATGACAAACTGCCCGGCGTCATCGACCACCACCACGCCCGGGTCTTCGTCCTTGCTCTTCAGATGCGGAGCAGTCAGGCGCACCACGGCGCCCAGCGAGACGAAGAAAACGACCTGGTCAAAGTCGGCGAACAACTTGGCGATCTCGTCGCGGAAAGCCCCGCCGTAGGCGCGCACCGGGTTAGGCAGGCCAGCCATCAGCGGCGCGAACTTGTCGGCCACGCACACGCTGGCTTGTGGCAACTGGCGGGCCAGATCGGCGGTTTGTTGCGCGCCGTGTTTGGTGATGGCAACCAGTACCACGCGCACCGCTTGTTCGGTTGCCAGGACGGTGTCTGGCAGGGTGATGGTGGTAGTGATGGTGGTCATGCCTGATTTTCTTCTTCGAGTTCGGTGGTGGTTTTCTTGCGGCAGCCGCGAATCATCTCGCCGCGCTCGCGGTTCGGGTTTTTCACCAGCAAGAGTGACAAATAATTGACCTTGGTGCCCTTGAGTTCGGCCACGTTGTGAACAATCCGCTCCACCGGGGAACCGGCTTTCTCGATGAAGCGGCTGTGCGGCAGCAAGCCACGACGCGCCAGCAGGTCAATCAAGTCATCGAGCAGCGGCTTGACCTTCATCAGCACCAGGGTGTCGAAGTCGTCCAGCATTTTCTCCACCGCCGCAATGCCGTAGGCGGCGGGCACGATGGCGATGGTGTCGTCCTGCTCGGACAGCGGCATCTGCAGCCGGGCGCAGGCCGCGTTGAACGAGGTGACGCCGGGCACGATGTCGATCTGCGCCCCGGCATCGAGCTCGCGCAGCACGCGGGCCAGGTAGCAGAAACTGGCGTAGGTGGAGGCGTCGCCTTCGACCAGAAACAACACGTCCTGCCCCGTCGCCAGCAGGTCTCGAACCGTCTCGGCCGCCTTGAGCCAGTGGCGCGCCAACTTTTCCACATCGTGCGTCATGGGAAACAGCAGCGCCTGGTGTTGCGGGGGCAGCGCCAGCCCGGCGCGCAGGGCGATGTCGAGCGCGTAGCTCTCCTTGCGCAAGCTGCGCACGGGGTAGGTCCAGACCGCATCGCGGCGTTCCAGCAGCGCCCACGCGCGGCGCGTGATCAGGCCGGGGTCGCCCGGCCCCAGGGACACGCCATGGAGTGTGCCGGGCTTATGCATGTTCGGCTCCTGCTGGCGTTGCGCCTGCCGCTTGAGCACAAACAATCCAGACCGGGTTTTCAGCGGCCATGCGGTTCATGTGCAGAATGGGTTTGCTGCGCGAGGCTTGCAGTTGCAGCACGTCCCACGCGGCGCCCAGGGTTTTGAGTGTCTCCACGGCGGTTCCCAGGTTTTCCAGTGTCACAAAGTTCATCACCAGCCAGCCGCCGGGCTTGAGCCGCTGCAAGATCAGGGCGATCAAGCCGGCCAGTTCACCGCCCGAGCCACCGATGAAGACGGCGTCCGGGTCGGCCCACGCGGGCAGTCCTTCCGGAGCCTTGCCATGCACCAGCGTGTGGTTGCTGATACCCATCGCCATGCGGTTGCGCTGCACGATGGCACTGTCGTCCGCATTCTTCTCGATCGCGTAGACATGGCCCTGCCGGCACAGCCGCGCCGCTTCCAGCCCGACCGAGCCCGAGCCCGCGCCGATGTCCCACACCACGCTGTCCGCGCGCAGTTGCATGCGCGCCAGCGAGACAGCGCGCACCTCGTTCTTGGTGATCAGGCCTTTCTCTGGATGGCGCTGCTCGAAGCTGGCGTCGGGCAGGCCGAACAGCACCTGCGGCGCGCGCAAGGTGGTGCGCCACAGCAGCACCACGTTGGGGTCGGCAAACGGAATGCTGGCCGCCGCCGCGATGGAGAGGCCGCTGACGACGCGCTCCTCGGGCTGGCACAGGCGCTCGGCCACGGCCATCTCGAAATCATCGGCCAGGCCTTCGGTGACCAGCATGCGGGCGATGCGGTCGGGCGTGTTGTCCGGGCTGGTCAGCACCGCCAGACGGTCATGCTGGCGGATGTCGCGCAAGAGCGCGTACAGGCCGTGACCGGGGTCGGACCCGGCCACCCAGTCACCTGCATCCTTGCTGTGCACGGACGAGAATTTCATGTCCTGCCACGGCAACCCCAGCCGCGCACAAGCCAGTTGCAAAGTGGAGACATTGGGCAGCACCTCAATGGCCTCGATGCACAGGCGCGAGGCCAGGTAGGCGGCGATGCCGTGGCACAGCGGGTCGCCTGTGGCCAGCACCACCACGCGCTGGCCCGCGGCCTGCGCGGCTCGAATCCACTCGGGCACCCGGGATAAGGCTCCGGTCAGGTCGCGCTGCTGCGCACGCGGGTGGATCTGCTGCGCGAACAATTGCAGCGTCCGCGCCCCGCCGATCACCAGCTGCGCCTGCTGCAGGTGCGCCCGCGCCGCGTGTCCCAGGCTGGCGACGCCGTCGTCCAGCACGCCGAGAATGCGGCAACGCTCGATGGAGTTTTCTTCAAAATTTGTATCGCTCAAGGAGCCTCCGCAATCTTGCGACCGTCGAAGTCGCAGACCAGCACTTTCAGTTCGAATTGATCGGGGTAGCGCGTGCGCAAGGTCTGGATCACGCGCTGCGCCAGCGCGGTGTGGAACGCCTGGCCCAGCCCCAGCGCGTCCATGCGCTCGCCGGCGTAGCGCGCGGTCTCGTTCTGGCGGATGGCATCGCAGACGTCCGGCGCGGCGCCCAGGCCGGCCGCGATGTCGGCCAGCAGGCCGGTATCGACCTCGGCGCGGCCCGCGTGGGTGATGGTTTCGCCCTGCGCGATCTTGGTGAGCTTGCCCACCATGCCGCCGATCACCACCTTCTTCAAGCCCGCTTTCACCGCCGCACCCATGGCATAGCGTAAAAAGTCGCCCATCTGCACGAATGCGGCCTCGGGCAGGTGGGGCAGTTCTTCCATCACGAATTTTTCGGTGCGCCCGCCGGTGGTGAGCACCACGACGCCCTCGGGCAGCGTGCCCGCCACATGCACGCCCTGCACCACGCTGGCGCGCCAGGCCGCGGTGGAGTACGGTTTGACAATGCCAGTGGTGCCCAGGATGGATATGCCGCCCAGGATGCCCAGCCGCGCGTTCGTGGTTTTCTTGGCCATCTGCTCGCCCTGGGGCACCGAGATCGTCACCTCGAAACCGGCCTCGTCGAGCAGCGATGCACCGGCGGCGCGCACATTGGCCTCGATGTTGCGTCGGGGCACCGGATTGATGGCCGGGCCACCCACCGCCAGGCCCAGGCCCGGCAGGGTGACGGTGCCCACACCCGAGCCACCGAGCAGCAGCACCTCGCCCGGCCGCTCAGGCAGCAGCCGCACATCGGCCGTCAGATGCGCCTTGTCGGTGCAGTCGGGGTCGTCGCCCGCATCCTTGATGACCATGGCGTGGGCCGATGCGCCCCCACCCACGCCATCTACGCGGCCATCCTGCACGGCGAAGGTCACAAGGTCGCCATTGGGCAGCAGACATTCCACCGCGTCGGGCACCTGACCTGTGACCAGGCCAATCACCGCCGCACGCGCCGCCGCAGCAGAACACGCACCGGTGGTGAAACCGGTGCGGGTGCCGCGGGGCGCGTCTTTTTTCATCATGGGGCGAGTTCCCTCGCCTCAGCCAAACCGAGCAAGGCATGGATGGCTGCCACCACCAGGGTGGAGCCGCCCTTGCGCCCACGGATCACGACCCAGGGCACCTCGGCTTCCAGGGCCATCAAGTCCTTGGATTCGGCGGCTGAGACAAAACCCACCGGCATGCCCACCACCAGCGCCGGGCGTGCGCCCTCTTCGTGGATCAGGCGCACCAGCTCGATCAGCGCCGTGGGCGCGTTGCCGATGCCGACGATGGCACCATTGATCAGGCCCAGCCGGTGAGCCTTGCGCATGGCCTGCACGGCACGGGTGGTCCCTTCGGTCTTGGCGGCGTCAATCACGTCAGCGTCCGAGATGAACTGGTGCGTGGCCATGCCGAAATGCCCCAGGCGTGGCGCCGACAAGCCCACGCAGATCATTTCCACATCGGCCACCACGCGGGTCGCGCGCGACAAGACGGCGGCCACGCCGGCCTCCACCGCCCGAGGGTGAAAGTCGGTCAGGCCGTTGAAGTCGAAGTCGGCGTTGGCGTGGATCATGCGGCGCACGATGGGCCATTGGGCCGGTGTATAGGCATGCGATGCGACCTCGCGGTCAATCACCGCAAACGAATCATGCTCAATGGCCCGGCCCGCAGCGGTGAGCTGTTCGGTAATGACGTTGGCGGTGCTCATGGGTGGGCGTGCTCGTGAGGATGGTCATGGTCATGCGCCTTTTCATGGGCATCTTGATGCGAATGAGGGTGCGGATGAACCTGAACGATGGCCTGAACATGCGGGTGTGCGTGCGCATGTTCGTGAGGATGGTCGTGACCATGCTCATGCTCGTGGTGGTGCGCCATCGCATCGTCGTGGTGGTGGCCCCCCATGCCGTTTTCGACGCCAAACTCACGGTACTTGCAGCCATCGCACGGCATGCGTGACTCGGGCACGCCGCGTTTCAGGTCGTTAACCCGCTCTTCCAGCAGCTCAAAAATCTCGCGTTCAAAGCCGAAATAGGCGGTTAAGGTGAAGCGGATGGTGGGGTACTGGGTTTTCAGGTTGTCGACCTGCCGCTTGATGCGCTCCACCAACGTGCCGTTGAACAGGTAATACGGCAACACCACCACCTGCGTCATGCCCAGCAGATGCTGGCGCTGCACCACTTTTTCCAGTCTTGGATAGGTGATGCCGGTAAAGGCCAGGTCCACCAGCTCATGGTCGGTTTCCTCCATGACCCAGCGCGCCATCTTGGCCATCTCGCCGTTGGCCTGGCGGTCCGATGAGCCGCGCCCCAGGATCACCACGCCGGTGGTCGTCGGGTCCGGCATATCGAGCCCCTGCATGGCGAACTTGAGGCGGCGTTTGACCACGCCGAGAATGTGATCGCAGGCGCTCAGGTGCGGGGCATACAGGAACTGCACTTGCGGAAAACGCAGGCGCGCCGCGTCGATGGCCTGCGGAATGTCCATCTTCACGTGGCCTGCCGCATTCAGAATCAGCGGCACCACCATCACGCGGCGTGCATCAGTGGCCGCCCTGCGCAGGCCCTCGCTCAGGGTGATCTCGGAAAACTCGATGAAGCAGACTTCAATGCGCCAGCCTGGCTGGCGCTGGCGCCATTGGGCGGCAAAGCGCTCGATTTCCTCGTTGCCGGAGGCTTCGCGTGAGCCGTGGCCCACCAGCAAAATGGTCTCTGTGGTCATGGGGTTTCCAGGGTAAGGTTTGAAACGGGGACGCTGGCACGCCGGAAACGGTGCGTGAAACTGGCGTCGTAGAGTTTGGATTTGGCCAGGGTGGTCCATTGCCGCGCGCCCAGCGTCGGGCTGGCGATGATCATGGACTGGCTGACAATTTTGGCCTCGCGGCACAGGGCCTGGATGGTGCTGACCGTGCCGCGGATAATTTTTTCTTCGCCCGGCCAGCTGGCCTTGTGCACCACCACAACGGGCGCATCGGGCGACCAGCCGGCCGCCGTCAAGGCCGCCGTGACGCGACCCATCAGGGTAATGCTCAGGAAGATGCACAGCGTGCTGTGGTGCGCCGCCAGCGCTTCCAGCGACTCGCCCTCGGGCATGGGCGTGCGCCCCTCCACCCGGGTGAAAATCACCGTTTGCGTGACCTCGGGCAGGGTCAGGCTCTCCACCGCCGCCGCCGCCGAGGCCATGGCCGAAGACACGCCGGGAACCACCTGAATCGCGATGCCTGCGGCGTCCAGCGGCTGCACCAGTTCGATCAGCGCCCCATACAGGCCGGGGTCGCCGGTTTGCAGGCGCACCACGGTTTCATGTTTCCCGGCCTGCGCGATCAGCCACGCCGACATCTGCTCCAGCGTCATGTCCTTGCTGTCCGCGATGACACAGTTCCCGGGTGCCCAACGGGTGGCCGCAGCGTTGACCAGGGAGCCGGCAAACAAGATGGCGCCGGCACGCTCGATCAGCGCACGGCCCTTGACGGTGATCAACTCCGGGTCGCCGGGACCGGCACCCACAAACCAGACGGTGCCCGCACTCATCAGGCAATACCGGTCTTGAGCTTGGGCTGCACGGCGAAGCAGACAGCGCCCACGCGGGTTTGCACAAAGCGTTGCAGCACCCACAGAACGGCAAAGGTGAACAAGGGCTCTGCCACCACGAGCGGAATGTAGGACGAGGCAAACACAGCCCAGCCGGACCATGACGTAGCCACTTCCGTCTGCGTGAGCCAAAAGCCGACCATGATCACGACACCCGCGTAATAGGCACCGTCGAGCTTGAGAAGCGTAGTGATCGTCACCTCTTTGAGCTTGCGCCCCAGGGTGTAATGCAGCGCGATCAGGGGCACTGTCAACGACAAGGTGTTCACCGCCAGATGGACCAGATCTTGCGGCTCAAACAGCGTGCCTTGCAGCAGCAGCCCAAAACCAAAAGCAAACAAGGTGGGGATGAATCCAAACGCCAGGTAAATAGGCATCGCACCCACAAAATGCAGCTCGGAGGGCCCCGCCTGCATATGAAAACCCTGCATGAACAGCGAGAAGAAAACCGATGCGAGCGCGGTGCGCAGCCACAGGGTTGGATTTTTAAGCAGTGTTGGCACGTAAGGCACAAACACGACAGCCGCGGCACCCGCCGCAAAAAGTAATTTGGATTGAGCTAACAGGCCAGGTTCGATGTGCATAAAAGCTCCTTGGTGTTAATAGGTCAAACGAAAAAGTGAAAGATCAGGGTGTTAAGGGTGTCCGCCCCCTTGCGAATGCGCGGCAACGGCCTTGATGGGTGACGCGACCTTGGGCCATGATGCCGGTGCGGCGGATCCAGATCAGCCATCGGTTCGTCCATCAGCAACACCTGCGCCTGTCCGGCGAATGCCAGGGCCAGCAGCCGCCGCCGTCACCGTGCCCTCAAGGAGAGTTGCCTCGACGGTTTGAATTTGGATTTGGATTTGGAAAAAAGAAGGAAAGTTGGCGTAAAGGCCAATGGCAATGCCAACCGGCGCGCACTGGAAATACAAGTTTTCATGAGTGGAAACCTCCAGCAAAAGCCCTCACCGTCGTCCCCGACAGTGCATGAGCGTCACGGTTGCCCGCCAGAGCGTGCAACCACCTTGTTGGCCGGTATCCGGGCTGGTGGAACAACCTCCATCGCCTTCCCAAGCGCATGTTCAAACGCTCAGTGGCCGTGATGGAAGCGGAATCGCGGGAGGATTCGTCCACTTACCGTTGCGGGGGCAGCGCAGGTTAGGTTTGCGGTTGACGGCAACCCCTCCTGCTTCCCGTTGAACTGCGGCATGTGAACCACACCGCGAGCACCAACACGCTGAGTTTACAGCTTCACCATAGATAATGGCGGCTTTCAGGTGCCCGTCGCTGCAAGGCGACAGGAGAATCGGGAAGGCGGTGTGATTCCGCCACGTGCCCAACGCTGTAAGGAGGATGACCCAGGCTTGATGCCACTGGCGTATGCCGGGAAGGTGCCTGGTTCAGATGAATCCGAGTCAGAAGACCGGCCTGGAAAACCATCAAGTTGCACGGCCAGGCAGCGCATTTATTTTCACACCAGGGGAATGTCATGAAAACAATGCCGGCGCAAGCCATCCAGGAAACACACGCCTTTGCAGACGAAGCACGCGATGCTGTCTATCGCGCCATTTTTTCCCGCCGCGATGTGCGTGGCCAGTTTTTGCCGACACCGGTTCCCGATGAGGGGTGATCGTACTTTCGGTGCAAAAAGGTGCGCCTTGACCAGAAAAGTTCTTTGGTATCAAGGACTTTCGAGAGATCGAGTTATCCAATTGATTGCTTTCTGCAAGTTGTTGATTTTTCGACGGATTTCCGCAGCAACCGTATCAATCCGCACCAAAAATACGATCACCCCAGGTTGCCCATCAGCTCATTGATCGCAATCAGACGCAGCATTTCGTGCACCGCACCAAGACCCAGACTGTCAGGGTAGCGGAGCATTAAACCGGCCATGGCCGCATATGTGGCGCCGGTGTACTTGTTAAGCGGGTCCACGCCCAACGCCTGCGCAAAGTCCTCGCAGTGGATGCGCTTTGCGCCTTCACGGTCAAAGCGGGTCACGGCCAGGAAGTTTCCGCTGCCGCCCAGTGTGTAGCCATGCTCAAAATCCAGCTTTTGCAGCGACACCAGCTTGTGTTCGCACACATTGGCACCCGCCGCCTGTGCCAGCGACAGGCTCAAGTCCTCTACCTCGGGCAGCATGGGCCGATCCACCTGGGGCAGCTTACCGATGATGCGGGTCACGCCATGGCGCTTGCGCGCCACGTAGCGCCCACCCTGCTCGATCAGGCCCACCTTGGGCTGCATGCCGGAAATCGAGACACCGAGCGGCAGTGGGTCCGCGGTGACCGACATTTCCAGCGCATCGTTCTCCTGCGTGACCAGGCGGGCCAGCTCTTCGCGGGAAAGCTCGGCCGGCAATGCCTTCACCGCGCCCGGTAGATCGAGTCCAGAAGCTGCGAACAGGGCAAAGTGATCATCCACCCTGCAGCCGCGCTCCTGGGCCAGGTGCGTGCGGAACAGCCCCTCGGGCAGCATGTTCTGGAAGAAAACTGGCAGTTTTCCATCCATGCCATTGAAGATCGGGGCAGTTATGTCTTTCCACAGGGAGGACTGCTGCGCCGGATCGCGGGCGCGCATGCTGGCCGACAGGGTTGCTTGTTGGGGGTCGTCGGCAAAGTCATCGTCAGCCACAAAACGGACAATGGGGCTGGTGGTGCCATTGGCAAAGCGAAAGAGCTTGCCGGCGGGCCGGCCGTCCAGGAAGATGTTGAGAACTTCGACGTTGAGCATTACAGGCGCCTGAGTTCGTCTGTCATCGTGGCTACGCTCTGGCCTGGGGGCTGGTTGCTTCCCGACAAGGCGCGGGCCACGTCGCGCGGCACCAACACCACCTCCTGCCCATTGGCCTCTGCGATGGCCAGCAACGTGGTCACGGTGAAGTTGTGATCGCCACTCAAAGCGCGGCTCACGCTCTGGCGGGTCAGCCCGGTTTTAGAGGCCAAATCGACGTCGCTCGAATCCTTGCGACCCTTGCGAAGGCTCTCTGCGATGCTTTTCAGCGTGTTCATTGCATTTAACAGTTGGTGGATAATGTTATACAAATATAACACTAGACCTGACTAAATTCAATGCTTATAACTGTTAAGTGAATCTAACATTACTAGCTATATGTTAGTTTAATCAAACATTGTTGCTTGCTAGCCTTAATGCTCGAAATGACACTTAAAGTGGGCTGTTGACAGCTGCAGAGTCGGCAGTGAGACCAGCATTTAGCATCAAGCGGCCAATCTCAAAGACGGCCGCACGTCTTGCGTCGGTCACTTCGCCCAGAACCCGATTCGTGTCGATATCACGATAAGTCTTGCCGTCACAACGCACCCGCTGCAAGAGCGCGGTCATGTCAAAGACCTCGGAGGCCACAACTTCGCCCTCACTCATCAGAATGCCGGCAGTAATGGAGTGGTTGCCCCCATTTACGAAGCCGATGCGCCATGGCAGCAGGAGCGAAACACTGTGGTTGTCTTCATCCTGGCTCCACGGCCCCAGACTTTTGCCCGTACCAATCAATGCCAGCGCATTAAAGTAGCGGGAGCGATTCCAAACAGTCGGCAGCAGCACATCACGTCCGAGGGTCAGCACCTCCCTTGGCGTGCTTCGCAAGTAGTAGTCCGACGAGTTTTCTATCCGGAAAAAGAAATCCCAATACCTGATTTCAGCCGGCGCATCGTGTTGCACCTGCTCAGCCACGGCGACCATATGCTCAGCCTGTAGGGGAAGGAGCAAGGCCCGGACAAGCTCACGAAGGGCTCCGGGCGACTTTTTGGCAATGCTTTTGGCAATGCCCATGATTTGATCGAATTTCTGGTCTTCTATCGAAACAGGCACTGGTTTTGCCCATAGGGCCTTGAGTTTTTGAAGCATGAGTTGGTTCTTAAATGCGGTAGTTTTCAGGGTAATGGCCGGGTTTCAGAATGAGGTTCAGAAAGTGATGGGGCTGGAGCGTCACCTTGTTTTTGCGTGCCCGCTTTACCAGCTTGAACTGGTCGGGCGTGTGTTCCACCAACAAACCGACTTCCTTGGGCAGTTCTTCGGGCTGGATCATGCCTTCAGGGGCGACGTAGTACACAGCCTGGGCCCGCCGGCGAGCTTGTTCCCGAGTGCTCCCGGGTCAGCCGCAACATCAAGGACGACACTATCAGGCATTGCGCGTCCCGCCCTGGCCATTCACATGCGGCTTACGGCGGCGCATAGTGCCCTGCATGTCAAGGTAGAGCGTCCCGTCCAGCTTGGCCTGCTGCAGCTCCTGCAATACGTTCTTTTCTGCCGTATCAGGCTCCCCCTGGACTTTGGCCACGTATTCCAGGTCTTTAAGGAGCAGACGAACATCAGCAAGTTCCCCGACAAGGCCGCGGCGAGTCTTGTCAGCGCATATTTCGCTTGGATAGACCGTGTAGCCCTGGGCGTATCCCTGTTTCATCGCCTGGTTGGCCAGAGCGTCAGCCACAGATGACAAGATATCGCCGGAATTCAGTCCAGCTGACAGGCACAACTCGACCATTTCTTCCATTGCACGTGCGGCGACGGCCGCAACAGTTCGCCGAGGGTTGGAATCGGCTTGGTTGAGGCTGTCCACCAGCTCGCCAATGTCGCTGGGTTGCGGGAGCCTTGTTCCGTCCGGGATGGTGGCGATGTTGGGCGGGTTTGCGCTCATAACTGACTCCTTTTTCTACTTTGCCCATGTGATGCTGAGCAATCAGCTATTGCGTCTTCAGGCGAACAGATCAAGCCGGAATTGATCCCCAAATGCGGGTTTAATTCGCTGAGCGGCCGCGGACATCCAGCGGGTCATTTCTGCTGTGCGATGCGCGACCGTGTTGGATCGACCGGCGCGGTGGGCCTTTACGCGCGCGCCGAAGTCATATGCCATCGAGTCGGCCGAGGCGACGAAATCCAACATCTTCAACTCAGACAGGCATCCGCCCTTGACGCCAAAGAGGTGCAAGCGCGATTGCGCAGGCAACTGTCCTTCGAGGGAAGCCAAAATGGCATGAAGTCCGTGGCTTGGGTGTTTGAGCGTGCGCCGGCACATCGAACCAACGCCGATCAGCGCTGGTGCGGCAAGCCATGGCTGCCAGCGTTCCCAGACCTGCATCATGAGGTCAAGACTGCGCAGATAGTCCCCAGAACTCCATCCTTGCAGAACCGGTACCGGTGGTTTTATCATGTTGGCGACCACCGTTGCCGTGCAGGATCGCGCCAAGGCGTTCTGCCACTCGTAGACCATTCGTAGCGTGCCTTCGAGCAGAGTTGCCGTCGCGTCGATTCGGTAGTCAATTTCCGCCTGGCTTGATGCAATTTCGGGTTCGCAGCACAGGTCGGGCTGAGACCACCAACTCACGCCCATGAGGGATGCCAGTTCGACATATTGTTCTAAGCGCCACGGAAAGACGTTGGCGATCCCTGGCTGGGCCCCTTTTGCCTTCCAGAGTTTCATGGCTGTGAACCCAGCCGAATCAAGAGCTAGATCGAGTTCATGCAAATTGCAGGCATCAGGAATTTGGAAGCACGATGTTGCAGGGTTCCAGAATGCGCTGGCGCTGACCATGACCGGGTAGCCTTCGTTAAAGGCATGGAAGGTGAGGCGCCCGCCTTTGTTGGGGAGTCCAACGCGCATCATCATGTCATCCCCAAGATGTGCGTTGATCTGCTCAACAGGCATACCAAACATTTCCTTAGTTTCCATCAATACTTGAAAACGCAAGCGCGGTACTGGCGCCCGAATTGCAAACCGCAAGCGATCACATCGGCTGGTTCGCATTGCTTTTGTGGCCAAAACCCACCGTTGTAGGTGTCATTGGCGTCCTGCATCGGAACGTGGATCGCATGCCGTATTGCCCATGCTGGATCAAGGGCCCAGGCTCGATGACGAGCGAACTCCACCGGCGTGAAAGGGCCGGTCACTTCGGATTGGTCGGGCAACAGCATCATCTCAAACCATCGGGAGCCGTCGCCAAATCGATCTTGCTGATCGATCCGCTTCCCATCAATGAAGTACGTGTTGTTAGCCAAGACCCGGGTCCTTTCGTTCAGCGTCAGCTGGAGCCACGGAGGCGCCGGCATTGCACCCGCCCGTGCATTTGTAGTGGACAGCGCCGGCGAGGCGCATCACTGACAATAGCGAACGAGGTCGGTGCTGGCCGCACTTGATGCAGCTGAGCGACAAGCCGATACCTGGGCCGTAGGGACTTCCGGTTGTCTTGTTTTTGTAGCGCAGCCCATCGGACTGAATCTGGGAGGGAGGGCTCGTATTGTTCATTTTTTGCGATGGGCAAGCGTTTAAAACGCGGAGGGTGAACTGACGGCAAGCCAGATGCTCATCAATATCCCAACTGCCATGACAGTGACGATGAGGTAAGCAACGTATTCCGCGTAACGGCGCTCATGTTTTTCAGCCATGTTGTGCATCCTTTCCTTCAGATTGATATGACATTCCCAAGCGTTTGGGTTCCACGTTTGATGCATCCCAGCCTCGCTCCACGCAGGCAGGTGTGGCTTGACCGTTCAAAAAGGCCAGGACCAGCGTTTGAAAGTCGTCCAGCGAACGGCACACGCTCACCAGGTAGTCTTCCGCTTCCAGCCCCTGAAGCCAGAACTTCTGATCGTCCGAAAGGCGTCCGGTGTCGGACTTGAGCTCGATGGCCATGCCCCGCCAACAGCCGCGGGCGCGCGGGAGAACGAAATCTGGGATGCCGGGTCTGGTGCCCATGGCCTTGAGTTTTCCGGCTTCGCCTTTCGAGCGGGCGCCGCCGTTGGGGACGTGTACCAGGTACTTGAGAATCGGATGGCGGGGAGTCAATAATTCGACCCACTCGAAGCAGGAACGGTGCAGATCCTCTTCGGGGCTGGCGCGCGTTGCGCCTTTGGAGGTTTTGTCGGATGCACTGGTGCCTGACTGAGTTATTGCGCCCTTAGCGACGAGGTCAAGGTAGCTCGCCGCGGACATCCGATCCGGAATCCTGGCGAGTGCTGTGTGGCGGGTATTGCTCATTTTGGTTTTCAGATTGGGGTTGCAATTCAGATTCGCATGAAACCCGCTTCTGTCAATGGACTATTAATTGGCCCACACATAGCGCAGCGCCGAAACAAGGTCCTTTGCCGGCCTTCATGGCGTGCACAGGGACTGTTTCGTACTGGGTGATTCGGTGCCGGCAGGCGTCATCCCGATAGCCTGACATGAAGCTCATGCGGTCACCGTACATACGCCGCATAACCAACGTTCCGGCAGAGCGCAGATCGCTACCCGGGCGCAAGTTATTCGGTCTTTTGAAGGGGTGCTATCGGGGGGCCGCATTGGGAATCAAACCGTCTTGGAAGTGAAGTTCCATTCTGGAGTGGTGCCCATCTTTTCGAACCCGCTCAACGCCCGAATTGAGGTGCGTTGCTCGGCTTGCAGCCCCCAAAATTGCGAATTCAGGGGGTATTGCGCTGTAGACCAGTCCAGGACGAGGGTCCATGGGTGGCTATGAGTTTTCTCTTTCAGCCCGCGGTGGGATGGGCTTGTTACTTGCGTAGAAGAACGTTTCCGCCCCTGTCGGCCCATAAGTCGAATGCGGCCTTTTGGGATTTTTCATCAACCCCGACGATGTTCAATCCGGCACGGCCCATATCTTTTGTCCTTGATATGTGCTTTTCTATGAGGCCCAGCAGCGCTGCATCATCCCCGGCCGTCTCAATTTGCGGCTGAGACATGCCATTTTTACGATCGAGTGGAATGGTGAGGTACTTCGCACCACCGGCAATCCAAGCGTCTGCAGCCTTGGTAAGGTAGGGGTTGTCTTCGGAAACTGCGCTCAGGAAGTGCAGGCCGGCGGGCTCCCGGCCAATAACCATGAAAACACAATCCAGCAGTTCATCCACATCCCGAGGTGTTGGCGCCGGCGGCTGGGTCTCCATTTCCTTGGCTAACTTCCCCAATTCTTTCAACAGTTCAGCCCCTTCCGGGGTGTTCAGCTTCATGCCAGCCCGATTGAGGGCTTCCGGCGTGGCCATCTGCCATTTGTCCTTGGGAATCCTGAATTCATCATTGATGGCAGTCTTGTGAATCAAGCGAACGATCAGACTACCGTCTTCCTGCTTCCAAGCTTTTGAAATGAACAAGTCCAGATTCAGACGCTTGGTTCTCAGTGCCTCGCCCATCCCTTGCATCATCCATTCGGTGATTTTCCCGAAAGGCTCAGGATCCAGTATCTGGATACTGTCAAGATCAATTTCGGTACCCGTAATGGCAACTGACAAGTGCAACATGCCTGCGTGCCTGTTTTCGTGCGCATGCTGAATGCGCTCGGCCTCAGTTCCGCGTCGTTTTGCTTCACCCATGTTTTCCCCTCGTAAATCGTATGTAATGGAAGTTTTGAACCCGTTGGAAACGGCATAGCCTGTCTCCACAAATTGAAAATACGCCGGAATGCGTGTGCGTCAATGGGGCTATGCCGCTAATCGGTTCTCATAGTATGGCCGCTCCCTGTCATCCAGAATGGCGTACAGCGCTTCCAGATTCCCCTTTGCGGGGTTCAGCCAAGCATCGAGGTGTTCAGGCTTTATTGGGATGATGCAGCGATCGTGGCCAGCTGCTGCGACTTCAGCGGGTGGTTCATCAGTGATGGCGGCAAAGGACAAGAGATCTGGTTCGTCAGGCCCGGTCCAGTGGGACCATAAGCAGGCCAACAGCATGTCCTGGGCAGGGCGAGGTTTGAATTTCAGAATGACATTCTCAATTTGTGAGGTTTCGCCACCAACTGCAGTAGCCTGACGTGGCCGGGTGACGTGCTCATAAAACGCATTGATAACCATGACACCATGTGTCACTCCGAACTGCCCGCGCCAGAAGCCTTCCAGGTTGTCCCTTCTGGCGTTGTATGTTCCAGGGTACCTAAAGTCGTAAAGCACGGGCTTGCCGGCGGGTCTGCATTGGTAGCGCATGGGCTTGATCACCCGCTGTCCGCCCTCCATCACCATGACAGGCACCATATAGCCCGGGTAGATCCGCGAGTCCTGGTCGACAAGGTTGGTGCGGCGCAAGTCTGACAATCGTTTGAGCGCCCCTTCGATCTTGTTGCCGGCGATGCGCTTGCTTTCAGTCGCCGCTTTTGTCATCTTGGTCTGTAGGGTGCGCTCAGCGTCCGCAAGGCGCTGGCGCTGCTTGAAGACTTCTTGTTCCAGCTCGGAGGTCTGCTGGGTACGGAATGCCTCAATAGCCGTCAGGATTTCGTTTTCAGGCCCGGTTTTCGGGTGCATGAATGCAGCTTCCATGCCTTTCGCCATCTTTACCTTGCTGTTCTCATTTCGCTGCCAGAACAACTTGACGAAAGTTTTGATGTCGATGTGCGCGTCATAGTCCCGAACATACCGGTCGTAGTCCTGCCAGGCTTCAGCTGAGTAACACATTTTAAAATGATACTTGTAACCATCGCAGACTGCTCACGGCGGTTTTCGCTGGTGAATCGCAGCTGTAGCGGTGATTCGTCATTGTCCTCGACAGTTGCCTACTGCCTGGCCGTGCCTTCAGGCAGGCCGCCATGCGCCGTTTTTTTTCTTTTACGGTTACGCCTGCAGCCCCACGGACATCTGGCCGCTTTCCGGGCCTGACACTTTACGTCGGGCCTTGGGGCTCGCCATGCCCGACTGGTTCTGGCGTTCTGCAAGCAACCAATCCGGGGGTGTGGCGCGGACGAAGCGGACGTTCTCCCAGTAGATGCGCGCCTGGGCCCGAACGGCTTCTCGATGGTAACGCCAGCCCCGGTTGGTCTGACGGCGCTGCAGATCTCCGGTATCGGCCCAGTGGTTCAGGGTGGTGGTCGACACGCCCGCTTCCCCAGCCCCAGCACTAAGTGACAGCCAATCCTTGCCAAGCGGCTTTTCCCGAGTGGGGCTGGCCATGGCCTTTTCCAGTCGCTGCAGCATGGGTTGTGTGATGTACAGCCGCCGCATGTCCCATTTCGCCCGCGTGACGCGAATGGTGCCGTCCTGGATGCGCTCATGCACCCACTGCTCTGATGTTTTGAGCGCTACGGCAGCATCCGCCACGGTATAGCCCTCCCGGGACTCCAGCCGCTTGATGACTGCCTTGACCGTCTCCATTGGGATGCCCTGGGCCTTGCGCCAGTTGGCGCCATCGAGCAGGGTCCGGAATCGTGCAACCGAGACACCGACGCGCAAAGCGGCTTGTTCTTCGGTGAAACCAATCTTCTCGCGCAGTTGTCCACATTGGTGTTTTGAGACGTACACGGCGCCGCGATGGTTTCCCTCTGTGTTGGTGCGCGCTTGAAGGTCTCCCGAGTCAATGAACTTGCGGATCTCCAACTGGGTGAAAAGATACTGCTTTTCTGCCGTGTCCAACGAGATCCATGATTTGGCGTTGTTGCCAGTCGGGCAATTGCGTGCCTTCCAGCGCGTGGCATTGGTCTTGGAGACGTACTGGGTGCCGCCATGCAGCGTGGCTTCCAGCATGCCGTTGGCGATGGCTGCATTCACTAAATACAGAGTCATGCCCGAAAACTTGGCCAACTCTCTGAGGGTCAGCCCCGGAGCCCAGGGCCGTGTGAGGTGCCTTTTCGCGCCGTGGGCCAGAGGCGGGTACTGTTCCAGGTAGGCTTCAAACGTCTTCGGGAAGCCCTTTTCACCCCATATTTCCGCACAGGTGGCGCAGCCGGGGGTCGATTTGTTTTCGTTGTCAAAAGTGACGGTAGGAGATCGAGCACTGGCGTAGGGGTGGTCTGATAAGCCCTTGATTTC
>NZ_JBHSRS010000017.1:0-102811 GCF_042659145.1 Polaromonas aquatica
AAACCTAGGCTCTACAGAGGTAAATGCAACTCCTGGCTTACTGAAATGAAGCTAACTACAGGCGACTTCGAATCGCACCATGCAAAACAAAACTGCACTTCAAATATCGGTGCCCGAATCCGCAATGGACATTACTTTGCGTGTCTGCCCGAAAACACGCGTCTTCAGCGGTGGTGAAATTCAAATGTTTGCGACGGCCGCACAATTCGATAACCTGGTTCGGGAGATTGTTGCGCACCATGCCAAGAGGATTCTTACTGCACTTGACGGCATGGATCGCGGCTGCATCACACCAGGCTTTCGTGGTCACCAGAATGGGTATGGCGAAGAGAGTGCAGGCGATGAACTGGAAGCGGCGCGGGAGGAACTGGTAGAACTGGTGGGACATGTTGCCGTCGAGGAGTTTGAAGAACCAGAAACCCCGTGGGTTGAAACCTCGATGGAACGATTTCATCCGTGATCAGGAAAAGCATGCACAAGCAGCCGAAAATCACAAATACCAGGTCTGCTGGCTATAACCATCAGGTCGTCACGGTTGAAGGGGGTAGCGGGAAATACCGCCGCAGGCCCTGTAGCGATTGCCCGTGGCGCGTTGACGCGACAGGTGAGTTCCCTGCAGCGGCGTTTCGGCATTCCGCAGCCACGGCATTTGACATGAGCGACAGGATATTTGCTTGTCATCAATCTGGTTCACAAAAACCGACAGCGTGCGCAGGATTTCTTCTGCACGGTGCGGACAACAATTTGAGCGTGCGACTCAAACGCATGAAGGGCGAGATCCTTAATGATGTCAGCGATGGTGGTCTAGAGCTGCATAAGAGCTATCGAGCGATGGCCATTGCCAATGGCGTTTCTGAGAACGATGAGTGCCTGCGTCTCTGTCGTGATTGATACGGCAAGGAAACAAAAATGACCGGAAGCATTGTGCCCAATAGATTCTCAGCTGTGCGAGCGGCCAAATTGGCTGTGGCCAATCTTTTGCAAATCCACCTGGTGGACGGCACTGCCTTTGTTTCAGAAGAAAACACCCAAAAGCAAGGTGACGCAATATTGCGTGAAGTAACGAAAATTGCTGAGCGCCTTGAGCGTTCGGTAGTACCCAAAAAGACATAGAGGAATACATGGATCTTGCAATATCTATCATCGCCCTGGTTGTGGCCGGCCTTGCATTGCTCATAGCCATATTAAGCAACGATACCCAGCAGCATTTCCACGCCCGATCCGAATGCAACCGTGTAATTGGGCTGGATGGGGTCGAGCGGGACTCATGGTCCTTCACATCAGGGCATAGCAACACCTTAATTGGGCGAACAATTGGCCAACTCTACATAGCTGTGGCACGTGCAAACCACTACCGCATGGTACGTAAATTCGAAGCCGCGAAAAATGCCTAGGGACGCACTTTCTCTAGCGCGTCGAAAGCATGTAAGCCACAAAAATTACTATTGACCAGTGAAATCAATGACCCAATCCTCAGATCTACTGACCATCCGAAGTGAGGCCAGGTCGTTCGCAGCCCAGCATGTAAAAGCCCTGGCTTGTGAATTAATAGAGTGGCAGGACAAATCAGTGCAACCGCAACTCACTCCTCGCGCAAAGGCATACCTGGACGAACTAGCCGCAGACATTGCCGCAAATGGAGGTTTTGAGGGCGTATCGGTGATTGATGCTGTCACGGCAGTTCACCAACGCCGGCAGGCTTTTGCTCTGGAAATGGCCAGTGGTGGCACGAAGCGGGCCCAGATGGCGCGCAAAGCACTCGTAACGTCTGTTTGGATAGATGCGAATGTCACGGCTGCACAAAAGCGCCTGGCAGTTCTGGCGAAAGACAGTACACGCGCGTTCTTTCTTGCCTGTGATTCCATTGAATCAAATTCCTAGAGCAACTGAAGTATGTGGACCTCCGATATCCACTGGGAAGAATTTGAGTTCGCTGCTGATGCATGGCAGTGGCTCGATGACAACGGCTTTAGACAGTCAATGAAAGATCACCTCTCGTTCGTCCACGCGGATGGTCGTACTGCAATGTTGTGTCTGCCTGAGGGAGAAACCGCTGATGAATCAACAGAAATCAAAATATTTCTTTGACAACGATGAACATCGAATCTTGTCCGCGGCTTTCGCGTTGAAATACTAATCTTGGCACAACACTTCAATTCTCGTTACCGCGTAGTTGCATCATTACTTGTCGAGGGCATGGAAGCCCACTCATGATCGATTACAGGACCGATATTGGTTCTTGATGAGCCTCAAAGGCCATGATCTCCGGTTCAACACACTGTAAATCGTGCGTTGAGCAGGTAAATAAATCAGTCGCGAGAGTGAAAATACTATGCGATATGGTTACTCATTGCCACACCAACGCTGATGTAACTGTGGACGTGCCTCCTTAAACATTCTTCGAGACACCGAAGAATATCTGGAGTTTGTCATCAGCAATTAATTAGAACAGACCACCATTGAAATATGCGTGGTCGTGATTAATTCCATTGTTTCAACGGTAGGTAAGTTGGCGCACATCCAGGCGCCATCACTGCTATTCAAGACGCCAATTGCACTCGTTTCACAACGGTTCAGCAATAGCTTTTAAGAATCCCATAACCATCAATACCGAGTGCACATGAAGATGAAAGTCACAAAACCTAATCCCCTGCGTCAGCGACTCAAATATGTCACCTTGGCAGGCATTGACGCCTCCATACCGTTCGAAACGCTGGGGGAAATTGCACGCAGGTATCCATATGTCGAATTTGCAGTCAACTACAACTACGTGTTGCAAGGCGGCGGCAGGTTTCCCTCGCTTGCCAGTATCAACGCGATTCTGGAAGCGGCCCAAAACCACAATCAGCCTGTGAACCTGGCTCTGCATGTCTGGGGTCGGGACATTAATGACCTCCTGGACGATGCTGAGGCCCATGTGTGCGTGATCGCAAAGAACTTTCAACGCATCCAGCTCAGTTTGTTGGCACGGCAGATTCCGTTAACCGAGATCAAAGCACTCCAGGATCGATTCCCTGACAAAACCATCAACGTCCGTTATCGCGAACCCATCCGAAGTGGCATTACCACTGAGAGCATATTTGTCACCGCCGAGAAGATTGAACAGGACATGGGTGCTGAAGTGACGGCGCCACCAGTCCACTTGCATGTCTCCCTGCCGGCAGCACCAAGGTTGATCAGCCCTGTGCATGGATGCGTAAGTGATCTGAGTCAGGACAACCTGGCCGAGTACATGCGGGAAATACAAATCACCATGGGAGATTCGGATTTCTGCATCTGCATGGAGAGTTCACTGCGAAATGAACAGGGTGCGTTTGAGGTTGCGCTGGCACTGAAAGCACTGGCGGCAGTCGAGCAGGCGCTCCTCATTGACGACGAGATGCGATCCGTGTCCAGGGCACCTGCGAATGAATACACCTTCGCGAGGCCAGTCCCCCCTAAAAACATGCAGTTCGGCTAAACCCTATGCAACATCAAGAAAGCGCGAAGATCAATCCAGATGGTCTGCGCTACAAGACCAAGATCAATGGCAGTCCGTTTGGAGAATCCATCGGCAATACTTTGAGTTGCATCAAATGCGGCAACCACAAGGCTCGTAGCTTGCTCAAGATTTTCCTGCTTGCCGGCTCACGCCAGTACAAGTGCACTGATGACTGCGGTAAGACCGAAGACAACCTCTCCACAATTTCCACACCAGAGAACGGAGTCGCACCGTGAGTGAATCATCCAAGGCCGCCGCGGATATTGCGGAACTCAACCTGGGCTACCTCTTGCTTGTGCAGCGCCTTATCAAGGAGGATCTCGCAACCGCAATGTTTCGACTCGGGTTGAACCGGGAATTAGCAACCCTGCTTGGAAGGATGACACTCGCTCAGATCGTCCAAATTGCAAGTACCGGCCATGTCATCTTTAGCTTCCGGCTCGATGCAAAGGTCCTTGAGCACGCAATTACTCCTACCAACTTGACCACAAAATTGCATCAAGCCCATGTGGCCATCATGCTGGCCAAGGAAAGCGCCGAAACTGCGGAGTTGGCTGAGGCTGCATAGAGCCAAGACATGAATACCTGGCTGAGTTGTCTTCAGTAAGACTGTTATCTTGAACGCTCTTGCAGGTTTCAAGGGCCTCACAAATCAATGTGACCTACTAAAACCCAAATCACTCACGTTATTCCTGGCCGGCCCTTTTCACAAGCGACAAGCCCTGGCGTTGAGGGACAGCATCAGTGTTGAAGTTCGCCAGCTGCTCGGGAGTAGGGGAGTGGCCATACTTCTCGACATATGCCAGCCGGCGCTTGTCCGCAGGGAAGTTAGCCTGGCCATCCGGGCCGAACTTGATGCGCTGGGTGTTTTGCGCAAACACTTCACCAATACTCTCTGTATCCTCGGCTCTGTGCATCGCTGATCCCAGATCTGCCATCGCGTTGAATTCAGCGATTGTGCGCGGCCGCCACGGTGCCCGCGTCATGGCCTGGAATTGCTGCCACTCGGAATCGGTCATTGTGATGAGATGGTCGGTAATCAACATTCTTTGCTCCTTGCTGCCAGCCGGCACATTGCCGGGGGTCCTTGGCTCTACTTTCTCACGAGATCCATTTCCTGCAAGTACGAAAGTTTAATTGTCAGGCCTTGACGAACAGTCTTCCTCCTGTAGCTTGGTTGTATGACTAATGTTGATTCCACATCAAAGCCATCCGGGCAATCATTGCGATCACAAAATAGTACGCTTCAAAAGAAGCTGCCAAATGAAGCTGATCGAAGAACGGAGAATGCCCTGGAGAGGCTGGGCCAGCGCGTATCTCATGCAAGGCGAGTGCGCGACTTGACGCAAACCGAATTGGCCGGGATGGCTGACCTGGGCTTGAGCACAGTCGTTGCGATCGAGGCTGGGAAGCCTGGTGTGGGCATGGGAAATTTCATCCGGGTTGTGAACGCGCTCGGTATGCTTGATCAGGTCGATGCGGTTTTAGATCCGGCGCGAGACGACATGCTGGTCCAGCACGGCATAAATTCACTTCCGAAACGTGCAAAGGCCAACAAGCGCAGAAAGTAGCGTGTCATTGCGGCAACTGACCGCAACTTTGTCATGTTCGCCGGCCGCAGACTGATAAAATTTAAGCGTTCTTGGCTTTGGCCATTTTCGTCGTCCACGTGACGGCCATCAACACACCGGCCCTTCGCGGCCAACACCCAACGGGAGCCTTTTCCCGATGGGGAATGTGGTTCCCATTATTTTTTTGGAGAACCACATGAAACTCATAACCACTGGTGATGTTTTGCGCAAGCAGACCATCCGCGGTCATGGATGATCTCGACCCATACATCCCGGAAGCTGGGGCAAACGTCGAAACCCAAGCAACAGTAGAACAACCAGAACCAGATGTCCTTGAATACGACCGATATGTGGTCGCGTTCAGTGGCGGCAAGGATTCGCTGGCCTGCCTGCTCCACTTACTGGAGTGCGGCGTAGACCGCAACAAGATCGAGCTGCATCATCACCTGGTCGACGGCCGTGAAGGCTCAACACTATTTGACTGGCCAGTTACTGAAAGCTACTGCGAAGCCATTGCAACGGCTTTGGGGGTGACCATGACGTTCAGTCACCGAGTCGGCGGGCTGGAGCGCGAAATGCTGCGTGAGAACACCTCAACCGCACCGGTTTGCATACCCTTCGGGGACGGTTACAAGGTGGTTGGTGGTGATGGACCACTGGGCACACGTCGCAAGTTTCCACAAGTCTCTGCGAACCTGTCAGTGCGCTGGTGCAGTTCTGTTGCCAAGATCGACTGCTTTGCGCGCTACATGACCAACAATCCAAAGTTCCGCGAAGGCAAGACTCTCGTCTTGACCGGCGAGCGAGCTGAGGAAAGCAAGTCCAGAGCGAACTACAAGCGCTTTGAACCGCACCGCAGCGATCTTCGCAACGGCCGGGATTACCAGCGCCATATTGACGCCTGGCGGCCCGTTCATGCTTGGTCTGAACAGCAAGTTTGGGAAATCATCAAACGCTGGAGAATCACCAGCCACCCTGCTTATTACCTCGGATTTGGTCGTTGCTCGTGTCGCAGCTGCATTTTTGGCAGTAAGGACCAATGGGCCACAGTACGGGAAATTGCACCCGACCAGTTCAATCAGATAGCCAGCCGCGAACGTGAGTTCAAAATCACCATTCACCGGTCGGAGAGCGTGATTGAGCGAGCCAATGCGGGAACGCCATACGATTCCGATCCTTTCTGGATAGAGATCGCGAACAGTCGCACATTCAGTGCGCCGGTTTTCATTGATCCCTGGGTGTTGCCGAAAGGCGCCTTCGGGGAGTCTTGTGGACCGACTTAACGCGGTTTAAATCGCAACACTTCAACCCAATGGGAGCGCATCCCCCATTGGGGAAGTGGACTCCACATATCGGAGTCAGTTAGTGGATCGGTCGAATATGCCATGCAGCGGTAGTGGACAGAAAGCATTGCAGCAGGGCACAACATTACCGCTGTCACCAGAACAGCGGAAGAAACAGCATTTAAGTGGGACTACAGGTCGATCCTGAAGAGTGCAAAACAACGTCACGTGGACGAAAAGCACAGAAGGGCCTCAACTGCGGTTGGGGCTTTTTTTTTGGCCTTATGGCCGGTAACGGGGAGGGGATTGGGGGAGATTAAAAATGCAGACGGGAGGCACTGAGGCCTCCCGTTGCGGTACGAACAGTGATGTTTCGCTTAGGCTGCAGTCGAGAACGAGTTCTGAAGCAGCCGATTTTGATACGCAATCACTTGAGCGCGAACCCGTTCCCGGATTTTGCGATACATGGGTGCGTTACGCACTTCCGAGTTACGAACAACCCTGAGGCTGATGATGTCGGCTTGCGAAACACCGGCTTTGGCCATACTTGATGCAGTCATGGAGCTCTCCTTTCTGAATTCCGGGCAAGACGCCCTTTCTGTGTTCTTGTCAGAAAACACACAAAGGACGCCTCGCACGGCTCGCCAGGAGGCCCATGCTGCCGATTTCTCAGCACGGCGATTTGGAGAGCTCCCCCTATGCCCGGAAACCAAGGACAGAGAAAACATCTAAAGCGCCGAGAAGCCGCGTACTACATCCAAGGATGCAGCCGTCAATTCACCGGGTTAGCGGTGCCGATTGGATATACCGAAGTAACACCAACCATTGATAAATGCGTACACAAGGTACGCGAATGGTCACAGGGACCAAACGAGCTTTCAGTGTATGCGATTTCTTGAGAAAAATCGAGCGCGAAGCTGTTTGCGGCTGGCAGATGATTCATCTAGAATAAACACGTTTTCGCTTTAAGCGATCTCGCGCTCTGGCCTCCAGCAGCGCCTTAACTAACCCATGGGTGACCTGTCACCCAATGGGTGGTGGTCACCCTCCAATCCGGAGGAACTATGCAGCTCACAACAGTTGCGCAAGCGATCACAAAAATTCCAAAAGTTGTCGACGTCAGTATCCACACGCTGTTCGAACCGGGAAGCACAGAACCCAAGTCCCATACGCCAAAAGCCCAAGAATTCTGCAATGAATATGGCGCCGAAAGTCATGCGGACGGAATCACTATTGGTGGTGTTTACTGCGGCAAAGAGATTGGCAACGATCTAATTGCCGAGTTGCTGACCGAGCGTCGCTATGTCATTCGACAGCGCATCGATTCCTCCTACGCACGTAGGGTGGGTGAAGTGTGTGGAGGTGATCAGTACGGTGGCGGCAAAAGCTTCCAGGCAACCAAGCCCAATGGTGACCACGTCGCAGTGCGCAAGTCACTGAAAGCAGCAGCTAAAACGCTTCTTCAGGCGTAAGGCTCGGTTTCATTTTTAACCCACGCGGGGCAACCTCTCCGCTGGGGAGGTGTATCGCATTTCAAGATATATATAAACGCTATGCATCAAAATGAAATCAATAGCCTAGCTAGCAAGCATGGGCTTGAGCCAAGCAATCAGCACCGAGGAAGTGACAACCGTGCCAGGTTCTTTCTGACCCAGGACCTGGCTGGCGGTGAACGCTACCTGCAGGCGCTCGTGTCATATCCAGATGGGGCAACCGGCGAGAAAGGCGGTGTCCACGTCCACTTCGGCCTGTATGCGCAACGAAAAGTTGCTGATGATGGAACCGTCCCGTACGACGACCTGCATTCAGCTTTGGCAGATGTAGTTGAGCGCTTTAAGCGCTTGCGCTGCAACTGACCCATAAAACCCAAAAGCCCTGGCCTGCTAACCGCAAGCCCAGGGCTTTCTTTTTTGAAGCCCGTAACCAGATCGTAAAACTCTGTTGATGCAAATACGTCTGCAGCACCCTCCGTAAGTCAGCCGTCTAACTAGCCGTGGCTGGATGCTGCAAACGACCATCGATGACCCAATCAATCCTATTGAACGGTCGTTGCCTGTCGAAAGGTGCATACCGACGCCTGGCTCAGCAGCTACTCAAGACTAGCTAGGTGAGCCGCAGCATCCCTCTGCCTGGATGGCGCTGGCCAGCAGCGAAAGCCCACTCTTTGCGCTTGGGTCAACTCGAATTGCTACAACTTCGGTTGCGTCGCATCTACCTTCGCAGCGGCCGGGTCGCCGGCACCCAACAGAATATGTCTGGCAAGCTCCAAGCACTCCTTGAACGGGCGGGCGTAGTCGATGCGGTCTATCATCTCGAATTCTCCTTCGCTGAAGTCCCGGTACTCGGTCAATCTGGCCATAAACGCCTGCGCGTGGCGCCCAAAAAACGGCCGGGCCGCGTCAATGGCCTCCGGTTCCAGATCCGCGACCGCGCACAGATCGAACAGGTCTCGCGCCTTGGCCTTGTCGCCGCGGTGCCACATCTTTTTGGCGATGATCTCCGCGCAGGACTCAACGCGGATCGTGCGGCCCTCAAACATGATGAGTTCCCAGGGATGCTCCGTCAGCGGGGTTCCGACCACAATGTCGATTTCCCCGATCGGAAGCACCAGGCGCAGGTATTCAGCAGCTTCCTCATATTGCGTCGTCAAGGCCTCGGCCGCCTCCGTCAGGCGCGGAGAGAAATAGCCCAGGTACTGCGGATCCGGCACAAACAGGTCGACGTCCTTGCTGTGCCGGTGGTTGATGCGCAGCATGAGGACGGTGCCCCCGCCAAAGCTCCATGTCGGGTTCCGGACGACCGTGGCCAGGTGGTCCGTGAGGGTGAGCGCGGCCGCGAAGATCTCGCGCCAGATGCCAGCGCGCTCGAACTGCGCCGGCTTCATGTCCAGATTGACCGTGAGCAAGCCAGCGCCACGGCCAGCTGGCGCATGCGCTGCCAGGTGGACCGGCTGCGCACGCCGTCTTCGCGCTCGATCTGCTCGGCCACGGCCGAAAGCACGGTCAGCGGCGACTCATCGAGCAAGGCGCGCAGCTGCGCGATGTGTTTGGGCGGGATGGCGCCGGTCAGCAAGCTGTGGCGCAGCACTTCGGGCGGTATGGGCTCGCCGTAGCTGATGCTGCTGGACATCGAGGCGGTCTCCAGGGCGCTGGCGTCGCCGGCGCCCTTGGTACGGGTCCCGGTGACCCCCAGCCCGAGGCCCAGCGTGTTGGCCAGGCGTTCGGCGCGGGTCAGGCTCAGGTTGTCGAGGCGGCCGCCCTCCAGCGCATTGATGGTGGCGCGCGAGAGCCCGGAGAGTTCGGCCAGGCGCTCCTGGCTCAGACCCATGACGGATCTCTTCGTTTTCACATTGGCGGCAAGCTCGTGGAGGATCGGCATGCCCTGATTTTAGGGCTAGACGGGCAAAATGTCTAAGGCGTTAGGTGTTCTTGAGATAAATATAATATTCATTTAAATGTCAAATATATTTGACATATTTAAAACTAGCGTCATCCTAAGTATCATTGACATGATGCTAATTTAACAAGTGCTGAACGCAGAATTCCAGATGAACAAGACTGCATAAATATACAGTCTGGTCGCAAGTGCTTGATTTGACGTAGGTTTTCATAGTTGCTGTCATGACCATCCCAACGAAATCAACAGCTTGGACACCAACTCTGGCCGGGCGCCGTCCAAAGTTCCTGTCCGCCCCGACAGCGACTGCCTCGGGACTTTCAGAGGGAGCCGGAGGGATTCGACATTAACTCTGGCTCCTCTATGGCTCACGGACACTCGCATGGACAGCAACTGTGGATCCCTACAGACCGTCCACCGGCAAGTGGGCCTACATCGAACAGCTGGCGGCCCAGATCTGCGCCAATACGCAATGCCGGCGGGAGGCTAAAGCCGACCCGGCTGCTGGGCCCGACCCCCAGGTCAAGGTTCAACAGAGGAACTTCGCCGCATGCCAACGGCCCACCAGAGGCCTTGACATCATGGGCAACCATAGTTAGTATTTACGGTAATTATCGTAATTATCGTAATCGACTGGAGCCCACATGGCACGACCGCTCGCCACCAAAGAAATTGTTTTCGAGGCCGCAGACGCCTTGCTCGCCGATGGCACCGAGCCTTCCATCCTCACGGTGCAAGCCAAGATAGGCGGCGGCTCGTACACCACCATCAAGCGCCACCTGGATGACTGGACCGCCAAGAATGTCATCGCAGCACAAGCCGCCGTCGAGACGCCAGGATTCGTCCTGGAAAAGAGCGCCGAACTAGGCCGCACGCTTTGGGCCATGGCCATCCGCGAAGCCAACAAGGAAACGCAAGCCGCCAAAGACGCCGCCGAGGACAAAGTCGCCAGTATCGGCAAAGAGCTGGCCTTTGCCCAGTCGGAAATCCGGCGCATGGAAGAAGTCGAAGAGGACCAAAACAGGGTTCTTGAGAGGACCACCGAACAGCTTTCCCGGGCCGTGGCTGACATGACCGACGCGCTGGCCAAGGCCGCCAAGGTGCCCGACCTAGAAGCCCGGCTGGCCATCGCGCAAGGCGATGCGACAGCCGCTCACCAGGAGGCCAAGGATCGCGCCATTGAATCAGGCCGGCTGTCAGGTGAAGCCGAAGCCCTGCGCAACCAGGTGCGTGAGCTGACGGCCGCGCTGGTATCTCTCAAAGCAAAGCCTTCCAGCGAGGTCTGACCATGGGAAAAGAGCCATCTCCCAAAATCTCCATGACCAACGCCGATGGCCTGGCGTCCAATACTGAACCGGTCCTTCTCATCCTGGAGATCAAGCGCCAAAGCATCGAGTCGTGCAACTACGCCAGCGCGCTTGAGAGCCTGATGGTCATGGCCGACAGCCGGGAAAACACCCTGCTCTACCGCGAATCCCTGGCCTTGCTGATCACAGGGTACGACGCCGACCCGCGCGAGCTGCCCGAGATCCCCGAGGTGCGCGAATTCTTCGCCCGCCTGACCAATGAGTGGCCACACTGGCTTTGGTTCCTGAGTCGCGAGCAAGGGACGATCAGCCTGTTCATGTCGCTGCTCTGCAAAATCAAGGTCCACAGGGGCCACGGTCAGGTCGGCATCGAGTTCACCGACAAGACTGACCTGAATCGGCACTTCGGCGACTTGTTTGATCGCAGCTTTCCGCTTTTCGAGGCCTTCGACATTTCGCCCGCCGACGCCGAGGCATCCGCACACAGCGCCGTCAACGCCATCATCGGCCAGTAAATTTGATCGGTGCCAGTTCACCCGTTAATGGACTACGCACAGCGCATAGGTTGAACCATGACAATACCCCCTCCCCTGCTCCAGGGAACCATCATTCTTGACCGGCCAATCCGTGATGAAGAGGCCGAAATGGCTTCGAAAATCCGAAAGCCCGGCCGGCCCGTGGGTTGGCGCATGCCCACCCTGGCGAACCTGGACCAGCTAACACTGGAGGATTTCTCGTTTGTGCGCGGCGTCATGAGCGGCATGAAGCCGGCCCTGGCCTACCGGCAGTTTTACGCGAACCGGCACTTCGATGCCGACGGCAACCCGATCATCCCGCACGGCGCGGAAATCAACAGCCACGCCGAACGCCTGCAGCAGGCGATCCTGGCCGCGGCGCGCGCCTCCGACAAGCCCGAAGCCAAATCCGCGGCGCTGGCGCTGGTGCGCCCTACCCCGGAGCCCGCGGCCGCGCCGGCTGCCGTTGCGCTGTCCCACATGCACTACACGCAGTGGGCCGAGTCGCAGCCCGAGGACATGTACTCGGAAAACGAAATGGTCGAGCGCTACCAGGAATACCTCGCCGAGCAGGGTGATGCAGCCGGCGCCGGCGTCGATACCCACATGGAGGTCGCCGAACAGTCTCTGGGCGTGGCCGCCAAGGTCAAGGCGATCAATGCCCTGCAGACGTTGCTGGCCAACTTGCCGCAGCCCGAGCAGACGACGGATCTCTGGCTGGCGCCCTCGCTCGTGAAGGCCTTCGCCCGCCGCAAGGCGACCACCATGGCTGGTGTCGTGCAGGCGATTTCGGTGGCCGGGCGTCACTGGCACCGAAACATCAAGGGACTCGGGCCCGGCCGCGCTGCGCGCATCGAAGGCTGGCTCGATGACCATGCCGCCACGCTGGGTGAGTTGCAGCGCCGCGGCAGGCACTGGGAAATCGCCCCGCCGCTCGCAAAGTCAATCATTCCACTGCAGCGCGCGCCCGCCACCGCCCTGCTCTCCTACACCGGCGGCTCGGACATCGCGGAGCCCGCGCCGACCACGTTGGCGCTGCGCTCCGGGATCGCACCGCTGGAGCTGATGCTGGTCCCCCCTGACCTGGACGGCCAACGCGGCATGTTCCGGACTATGACACCGAACCACCTGGGCGCGAAGACCGACATTGAAGCCGTCGGCGCCTGGCTCAACAGCTACCTCGCTGCCGGGAAGAAACGCACCTACGACGCCTACCGCCGCGAGGTCGAGCGCTTCTACATCTGGGCCATACTGGAGGCACAGTGTGCTCTGTCGTCCATCACGCTGAGCCTGGCCCAGCAATACCAGACGTTTCTGCAGACCGTCCCCGATCGCTACATCAGCACGGCCCGTGTCACACGCCACGATCCGCGCTGGCGGCCTTGGCGCGGCCAGCTTGAGCCATCCAGCCAGAACTACGCGCTCGGGGTGCTCTACCAGATGTACAACGCCCTCCACAAAAACGCTTATGTGACGGGCAATCCCTTCGAAAGCATCCAGTACGACGCCGGCGGTATGAAACGCCACGCGATGGACGTGACGCGCAGCCTGCATGCCGACGATTTGTTCCTAGTCCGCGAAGCGCTGGCCGCCCTCCCCGGCCTGGAATCCGCTACCCTGCGCAAAGCGGCACTTGCACGCCGGACTCGGCTGATCTTGCACCTCGCGCTGACCACCGGTATGCGCCTGGCCGAGATCGCGTCCACTGGCCTGAACAGCCTTGCTCACCCTGTCGTCGATGGTCGGCCCGCTGACGATTGGATTATTACAGCCTTGGGAAAGGGCCAGAAGCTGCGCGAAGTCCCTATCAGCGAGAAGCTGCTGAATATGATTCAGGCGCACCATGCAGACTGGCGGGCCTTGATGAAGGACGATGCAGCTCGGATCGCCGCGTTCGATAGCTCCCCTCCCCTCATCGCCGTGCTGGAAGCGCCTGTCCGGGAGGGATGCCGCACCATCACGGATCGAAGCCTTCTGGCGAACGACAATTCCGCACTGAGTTCGAATGGGCTTTATCGCACCTTGAAGACGTTTTTCCGGCAAATGGCCAGGAAGGAGCGAGACGAGAAACTCAAAGCCCGAATCCTCAAGTTCAGCACACATTGGCTGCGCCACACTTTCGCCCATGAGGTCTTACGCGAGAACGATAGCGATGAGGGGCTCAAGCTGGCGCAGCAACTGCTCGGGCACGCATCCATCAACACCACTGCCGAATACGTCAAGCAGGACCAGTCTGCCAAGGTGAAGGCGGCGCGCAAGGTCAACCCACTTGGGTAAAGTCGTCGTGGCCTCTCAATCGCAAAGGGGATGCAACGATGTCGTGGATCGATCTGGAGCGGTCAAAAGTCAGTCTGTTGGGACGTCAGAAATCTTCGGCGAGTTTCACCGGTGAAAGAAATTAAGGTGGTTTTACCGGCCTAGCCTGTTGGTGCCCTTGTAGGTACAATTCTTCCAACCTCTCCACATTGAGAGTTGCGTGCTTCGTGTACGCCTTACATTTAACCCGCTGGGATCTTGATCCCAGCCGGGGACAGGGCCCGGCATTTTCAAGGAATTGAAATGCAAGCTCTGCAAGTACCCACAACGGCAGTCACTGGCCAGGTTGATCAGGAGGCAACTCCAGGTTATTCGGCACACGTGATTGCAATGCGCAGTGGCCCTCCCCTAGCCCAGCGCATCGAAATCGCAATCTCCACCATTGAACGTCTGATAGAAGATGGCCATGGGCTTGTCATGACGCTAAGCGCAGGCAAGGATAGCTCAAGCACGACCCTACTCTGCCTTGAAGCAATTCGTCGCAGCGTTGTGCGTGGCGTGAACCAAGCAATGCACTTTGTCTCATCGAGTAGCACGTCTGTTGAAAACCCTGAAGTTGAAGACATGCTTTTGACAGCGCATGAAGACATCGCAAGATGGACTGAACTTCACAAGTTGCCGGTCGATGTGCGTCTGGTTCATCCTAATGACGCCTCAAAGTTTGTTGTCAGCGTGATTGGCCGCGGTACGCTTCCACGCTTCGTAGAGAACGGAAGTAAACGTAGTTGTGCCACCGACTGGAAAGTAAAGCCTCAACAACGGTTGGCAAAATCAATTAGTGAAAAGGTACTTGCTGCAGGTTTTAAAGAAACCGTAACAGTGCTTGGTTCACGATTGGATGAGTCAACGACACGAAACGGGTCAATGACCAAGCGTGGCGATCAGGCCCAGAAGCCAAACAGGAACCCGAGTGGTTTTCTGACGCTGTCCCTCATTGCTGACTGGACGGAAAGCGACGTGTGGGAATTCCTCATCATGTTCCTGGACGGCCAGATAGCTCCCTTTCCCGCCTATGCGCAGGGTGAAACGGTGCGGAGGATGCTTGACCTTTACCGGGATGGCAACGAGGGGACCTGCGGCATGTTTATGGCCGACGGCAAGAAGGCACCCTGCGGAAGCAGGTTTGGTTGTTGGACGTGCACTATCACTGGTGACCGGGATAAAAGCATGGACTCTATGCTGAACTCCGACGAGAAGTATTCTTACCTTCGAGGTCTGAATGCATTTCGCAACTTCCTCATTGCAACGCAGTGGGATATGGGTCGTCGTGAGCTGGTGGGTAGATCGATCAGTTCTGCTGGTTTTGTCCCCGTCAGGCCGGATGTCTACAACATGGCCATGCGAACTGACCTGCTCAAATTTGCACTGACCCTGGACGAACTTGAAGTGGAGAGGGCTGAACAGGTGGAAGCAGATGTGGTCTCTGGCCGGTTGCCTAAATCGCCAGAGAACACTCGCATGTCGAACCCCCAGTTCCAGATCGTCAGCGATTCAGACATCGTTCTCATCGACTTCTTTTGGTCACTCCACCATGGAGCCTACAGTGCCTTCCCGGCAATGGAGATCTGGTATCAGGTGAAGACCCTTGGGCGTCGATATGCCATCCCGGCAATCGAGAAAGTACCGAAAATGGCAGGCATCCCGCAAGTACGATGGTATCAAGTAGATGCCTTTGATCGTGATGTACCAACTGACGGACTTCGAGACTACAAGGCTGAGATGTGGAATGCATACCGTCACCCTGAAAGGCTGATCACTCATCGTGAAGTGAGTGGTAAACGAGTGGTCTGGCACGAGAATGCTGAGACTCTGTCGGTTAATGCAACGGAGGCTGTCCTATTCGGAATCACCTATTGCACCACCAACATGCCGATGGCCACACAGTTCTACACGCCATTGGAATCTGCAAGGTTCTGGTTGAACGAAGGCATTGTGAAGCTGCCGGCGGGTATGGTCGGGCGTTATCAGCACATGGCCAAACGAGCACAGTATTTCACTCACCTGGCAGAGCGATTGAATGTGACGCCAGCTGAACTCGATAAATACCTGATTCAAGAATCTATCTCGGACGAAGCTCACGCGGAAATTGTAGGTAACGCACCCGAGGCAACAGAGGACCAATTCTCCCTGTTTGAGCTTTAAAAGCTTTCCCCGAACACACTCATAAAGTGCGTTCGGGGATTTTTTTCGCCAATAATACTTTCACCGGTGAAACTTTCACCAGCCAATCGTCCAGTGCAACACAGGCCACGGCAACCCCGAACTTCAAAACTTTCACCGGTGAAAGTATTTTAAGAATGAGCGCACACGCTCTTTATGGAAGACGATCCCTTGCGGTTCATCAAGGGCTTCACGCGTACAAGATCACCGACACATCTAATCACTCCACCAATAAACCAGGCCGGGTTCACAAACTTTCACCGGTGAAAGTGCCGTAAGGATGCGGGGATTCATATTTACTCAACAGCCCGGATAGTTCTCATCGGCGTCCGAAAGCCCTGCGAGATAGCGGGAAGGTAGTTGAATTTGCGTGCGAAAGATTTCCCATTTGTAGGGTTTCAGAAGATTTGATTCGGTTAGAGGTTTATTGCCATTGCGTTGACTCCTTAGTTGTTAGCTCCGAAGACTGCATTTGATACACGGGTGCTGCAAATAAAAGTTGCATTTAAGAAGGGCAATTCAATTAAAAAGCGCAAGTAACCCATTGACAAATATGTTTCATGTCTTAATATGGATTTTATAGACAAAGCAAAGAACAAATAAGGAGTAATTCAATGTTGAGAAAAATAGTGCACCTTCTGTTAGTGGCTGCCGCCCTGGCTTCGACCCTGACTTTGCAAGGCTGCTTTGGGAGCGAGCAGGAGAAAACCAAACAGGCCGAACAGGAAAAAGCGAGCAAAACTACAGCCGATCAAAAAGCACTGCGTCAGCGTCAGTGCGAATTCATTGGCAAGACTGCGACCGACAAAGGTCAGTGCGTAGCCAAGAACTAAGCATGTAATTTGATTCCGGAGTCCACAGGGACTCCATATTTAACGGAGAGCTCAAGATGATTATTGAAGTTGGGAATGAAAAGGGTGGCGTCGGAAAATCGACGATGGCCATCGCTATCGCGGCATACCTCGCGCAGCTTGGCCACAGCGTGGTTCTGGTTGATACTGATAGTCAAAAAACCTCCAGCCGCTGGGGTGAATTGCGCACTCATCATGGACTGCCACATAACTTCGTTATCGTGGATAAGTCGGTTGACCCGACTGAGCACATTCGTAAGCTGGCCGAGACTTACGATGCTGTTGTTGTTGATATTGGCGCCCGTGATTACGCCAGGTTAAGCGACCTGGCAAAGATTGTTGACCTTTGGATCGCACCAACTCGTGTTGGGCAGGGCGATCTGGAATCTACCGTTGAACTGGCTTACGCCTTCGAGAAGGCCGACCGCAACCACAAGAACGGCAAAATTCCGCTGGTCATTTGTCCAAACGCGGTGCCGGCAGCCTGGAACTCCACTGAAGGTGAAGATGCAATAGCAGCACTGCGTGAGGCGCTGCCAAACGTCCCCGTTACTTCCAACCTTGTCCGTGATCGCAAGGTCTGGCGTGACGCACACAAGTTGGGTCGCTCGATCTTTGAAATGCCTTTGCGTGACCGGGAAAAGGCCGAGGCAGAATTCAAGGCGATGTTTGAAGAGGTCTGGAAGGCTTACGAAAATTTTCAGAAGGGAGTGAAGCATGGCCACTAAACCGAAGCCTTTCCTGATTCGTCGGAACACCGATCATGAGGCGATGCAAAAGGCGCTGAGCCAAAGCAATGGTTCCAGTGATGCTTCATTGACTCCAATCAGCGTGCCGCTGGTGCCGAGTGTTCACGGCACTGAGATTGATATCAGTGCTTTGCAAATAGGTCAGGTTTACGATGTTCCATTGACCAAGCTCCAGCGCAGCGAGGTCAACGCACGGGTCTTCTACAGCAATGAGGAACTGGACGATATGTCCAAGAGCCTCAAGGAAAAGGGACAAGACATCCCGGCCATCGGTTACCCCAAGAACGGCCGGATCACGGTGATTGATGGGCAGAAGCGATTCCAAGCTTCAACAAACGCCTCCTTGCCCACTCTTCAAGTCTTGATCGTTGTTCCGCCAGTGAGCGATAGCGAAGAATACGAAGAGTCGCGCCGTATCAATCTGCACCGCTCCAGCCAGACTGCGCTGGATGACGCTGTTCGCTGGAAAGGGATGATTGATAAAGGCACTTATGCCAACCAGGCTGAATTGGCGGCAAAGCTCGAAGTGAGCATTGCCACCGTCAGCAAAACTATCAGCATCACCGATATCCCTGAGCGCTTGTTGCGCATGATGAGCGACCACACCCAAACTCGGACACTTTCGATCGCATATGAAGTGAGCCGGCTCTTCAACGCTGAAAAGTTCAAGGACAAGGCCGAAGAAGTTGAGCACCTGGCCCAGGACGTAATTGATGAGATCAAGAAAAAGGACATGGGCAGGAACCAGGTCAAGTCCTTGATCGACTCCAAACTGGAAGGTCCCAAACAGCGTATGCGTGCGGAAGCGGTGCCAGTCAAGTATGGGGAAGTGAAAGGGTCGCTCAAAGTGTTTCCATCGCGTGGGCAACTCGAACTGTCTTTCAGCGGCCTACCGGAGGAAAAGGTGACTGAGCTGAAGGAGCGCATCGAGCAGATGCTCTCTGGCCAGCTCACAATGTAATCGCGAAGATTGCACCCCCATCAAGCCACCTACGAGGTGGCTTGCTTGTTTTCACTCAGCTGCTCATAAGCCTGGAGCTGAATGCTCGTCGTCCTGTGACCGCCCGGCGTTCCCTGTCCATGCGGAACTCAAGTTCTCGTTGCAAACGGAACAGAGCAGGACCTCTCTCAATTGCCGCAATCGAGCAATGAACTGTTTTCGGTGCATTGAACGGGTTGACCCGAGAAAGAATACTCACTATTAGCGTTTCAACACGATTTGAAGTGTGAGATTTTCGAGCTGATGGAATGACGCTAAAAAAACGGAGAGTATGCACTCACATTGAAACTTAACATTCAATGAATCGTGTTGGTCCGCTAATAGCGGAATTGTGTCAGTACAGTGACCTGGAGTTTATGGACAAAAAGGCGCGACACCAATGCTGAGGGTGGCCTGTAGAACGAGTCTTTCCGCGCAAAAATGGGGAAATCGTGTTGATCCGCTAATAGTTTTGCGGCCAGAATTGGGTAATGAGAGTGATTAACGGCCCAAACCCTGGCGATCAGAACATGCTGGTCGCCTCGGTTCCGACGTGAGGAGCGTGTTCATCCGCTAATGGCTCCTTTAGCTTGAACGTTTGCCAAATCGTGTTGGACCGCTAATAGTGCAGCCGGCCACGGCCAGCCGATCGTGTTCATCCGCTGCTATCGAGCCAGGTCACGCAAATCAGCAATCGTGTTGCACCGCTAATAGCAGTTTACGCACATGACGATCTTCATTTTGGTAAACCGTGTTCATCCGCTAATAGTAGAGGTGGTTGTGGATAACTTGATGCCGGTACTAGCGGAGTGACACTGCGCTAATAGCGGAATGTCAGTCAGCTAATAGCGTAGTGTCATTCCGCTAATAGCGATCCGACACGGTAAAGCTCTCGTAAGGCGCGCCAGCAATGGGTTTGCGGGCTCCTTAAGTCTTATAAAGTCTTATAAAGTCATGGCGCACCGCACGCTGAGTTGAGGATAACTTCATGCAAATGCCTTTTTTGTTTCTTAATCAAAACCAAAAAACCGTGTTCATCCGCTAATAGTTGCTATTGACTGATCACCACTCCGCAGCATGTAATTGCGAGGCACAACGGCGAACCAAACAAAAATGCTACTTCCAACGATCAACAACCTAGACATCCCAACTCTTGAAAGCCTGGTTGCAAAGCAGCGTGGCGTTGGTCGAAGGTCAGTTCCGAAGATTGCAATTGCCCACGAAGTCCTGGATGCAGAACCTGCATCAAAACCGACTTCAACACGGGTTTCGCGTGCAGCAGAGGTCTTACGCGAAAAGACGAATGAAGCTTTACAGCGTACAAAAAGCCAACTTGAACAACGCGTTTTGCAAGGGGTGCTTCCGCTCTGGGATGACGACAACCGCGGTATCCCCAATCCGTTAGTGCGGTCAGGCCTGTTTACTGTGGGCAACAGTGACAAGCGTGAGTACGTCCCAGACATGGTCATAGCCAGTCTGTCAAATTACGAAATTCGGTACACCGGTTCAGAATTGCGGCAGGATGATCTAAGCGTCTGGCTAAGCTTGATCAACCTTGCCAGAAAAAAACCAATCTCCGAAGCGATCTATTTCACGGGCTACCAGGTGGTGAAAGACCTCGGTTGGCGAATGCACTCCGAGTCGTATAAACGTGTCCAGGATTGTATTGAGCGACTCAAAGTCACAGGCCTGAAGATCACGACTCGTGGCCACGAGTCGGCATACAGCGGGTCACTTATTCGTGACTATGGCTGGACTGAGCGGGATGACGCGGGGAACATCAAATGGATGGTCCGCTTTGAACCACGCATCTCAGCCCTGTTCATGGAAGATACGACCACTCTTCTTGAGTGGGAGATGCGAAAGATAATCGGTCCCAGATCGACGCTGGCACTTTGGTTGCTTTCGTTCTATTCGACACATCGTGATCCGGAACCCAATTCACTGGGGAAAATTTACGAACTCTGCAGGTCCAGGGACACGCTGAGCAGCTTTCGGCGCAACGTCCGTAACGCCCTGGCCAAACTGGTTGAGAAAAAATTCCTCAAGTCCTTCAACATGGATAACGACATGCTGCAGGTGGAAAAACTAAAAGCGGATAAACGGTCCACACAAAAACTGATCCGCACCAAGAAGGCTTAATGCACCGTAGAGAGCTGGTAGCCGCCCAGTGCAGCCTTCCAGTCGGACTTGCCGCTAAAACTCTGCCATGGCTCGATTTCAGCCTCTGCGTTGCCACTAGAGTCAGGCCAGAAGCCGGTTTGCATGCACGCGCTGTAAACGGACAGAACTTCCTGGAATTTCTTCGCACCATTGCTCATGAATGATTGTCCGGCCGTAATCTGGTGGATGGAATTGGGCGCCTCTGTTTCTGCAGCAATAAAGACGAACTTTGCAGGAGTTGACCGGCCTTCGTAAAGAGAACGGGCTATGGTGTACATGAAGGCCTGGAAGTCATAGTGCATGTCCACCGCATCACGGATGAAGGCATTGATCGTCCCATGACGTGTGGTCTTCAAATCAAAGCTGTGTTCTGGGTGGTAGAGGTCCAGGCGTGTACGCAGCATCAAGCCCGTAGTCGGCTCTTCCACATAAATACTTGCCTCAGGGGTGCCCTCGTTCACAAAGTCGCCAAAAGCGCGGCCAAACACGATGCGGTGCAGGATTTTCTCAGCCAGCCTACGGGCGCGGGCAAAGGTTGGCTCGTCAACAACCATACGGCTTGCATGCTTGGTGAGGAAGGCCTTGTATTCGGACGCCCGTCCATCCGCAATGCCGGGGTAGATGGAGAACTCATTGCCAATCAGGTGAGGCTCCAGTACCAGGCCGTGCACCAAGCTACCGAAATCCATGGCCTTGGTGGCCTTGTTCAGTGAAAGCAGGTTGGCCTGGAAGTGGGCAGGGGACTCCAGCAGCGGCTTAAGCATGCTGCAGCTCAACGCTTCCTTATCACTATGGTACTGGGCAGCGGGCAAGTTTGCATACATGCGTGAGCCAGCAGCAAAGCCAGCAGTGCTCTCCGATTCGGAGCCTTGGCCTGCGGCAAACATCAGTGCAGAAGAATTCAAAATGGTTTCGGGTGTCATATGTACCTCTCAGGTGCTTTTAACTATGAAAACACGAATACCGGATACGTCAAGGGCTGGGATGTGAATTCGAAAAGAGTCATAGAACGGGTCTTGACCAACACAAATGCCGTGTTAACTTGAATGTAAGAAATGGGAAAAAAACCGTGCAAAACACAGAACACACCTCTGAACACCCTGCAGTAGAAGCTACCGATAATTCAATCTCGAAAAGCTGGATCGACCAGCTGGATGAGGCTGTATCGAAAACGGACGAACCCGCAATCTGGCGGCTAATGGATGAGCAATGTAGCAATGACTCTGCGCACGAGGCTTTGACAAGCATGGTGAGCCGGCTGGCGTACATGCACCATGACCGGACTGTGTTCTGTGAACTCTTCATGCTGCCGGTAGTCACCATGCAAGGCTGCAATGTGATAGACAACGCCCAGGTCTGGAAAGGGGTACGCAATCAGGTACGTGAGGCATTAGGCGGTTGGTTCAACGATGACGGACGGACCACGCTTTTCGACGACATTGCTCCAATGGACTGGGTGACGACATGGCGTCCGGGTGTCTTGCGCGCCCACTTGGAAAGACTCATTCCAGGCACCGGAAAGGTTCGTGCCGCATTCACCACGGAACAGATTTCCTTGCCTGACGAGGCCCCGCGGCTTGGTTTCGTGGTGATTGGCCGGTCCACGCAAAAGGGCTGGCGTGAACTTCCAAGTTCCAATGGCTTGATGGACAAGCGTCTGAAGGACGTTATCAAATATTGCTTGCAAATTCAGGCATCCACATCTGCCAGTCACATGGAAACAGCGCCGATTGTCCTGGCTCCTGAGCGTATCCAATTTGCGATCACGGACGGTATTTCCTTGTGGTTGAGCAAACTCAACGAAGCCGTTGGTATTGAGGGCTGGACGGTGATGCCTTCACTTGCAAGCCGAGATGTGGTGAAAGTGACCTTGAAACTGCGGAACAAGCAGGTTGGGCTGACCCAGTTCACCTTGCGCCTGCACCAGATCGGCACACAAGGATTGAGCGACGTTTTAAGTCTGCTCCAGCAGACCGCGCCGATGTTTGATGTGCCGGTGGACATGCATGAGACGGAATACAAGAAACCCGCCAAATCGACTCTTGACAACTGATGTTTGTGTGTTGATATAGATAAGCAACGCGCTCTTGGCGCACTATCAATTCGGAGAGTAAATATGAACCTCGGCACCATTCCAGTTCGTCCCTTTGCAGAAGGGATCATTCGCATCGCCACAACTTCCGAGCCCGGTGCAGAGAACATTGTGTTTGATGGGAGCATTGAAATCCTTTCCCGCCACCACCAGGCCCGGCAGGAAGAAGTCATTCAAGTCCCGCGCATGGAGAAGCACCCCATTCGGGAAAAGTTGATGGATGAAAAGCCCAATAAAGAAGCCGGAAAGCTGGTGGAAGTGCCAATCCGCATGTTCTTTGGGAAGACCAGCAATGCCCTGACCGTGGCCTACCAGGCCTATGACGCAGATGGACGGCCAGTTTGCCGGGGAAACGGTGAATTGGCTAAACGCACCTCACTGTCGAATGAAAACGTTCGGGTGGTGGTGGATGCACCTTGCGCAGGGCCTGAAACCTGCGAATTTGTAGCCTCGGGGAACGCCAGGTGCCGGCGCCAAGTCTGCATGTCGGTCCAGATTCCTGGCCAAGAGAACCCACTCAGCACGTTTGAGGTCCGTTCCTCGTCATACAACACCTACAAGACCCTCAAGGGCCAACTGGAGCTGGTGGAACGCCGTTTCGGTGGGCTGCGCCATGTGCCCCTCAAGCTCCAGATCTGGCAGACCTCCAATCAAGCCAGCGACTTCGATTCGTTCGATGTGTTCAAAATTGCTTTGGGAGCGCCGACTGAACTTGAAGCCATGAAAGTAGCCAAGCTCGCCCGGACGGAAGAAACTGAAGCTGGATTGGATGCTGATGTCGATTCCGCCTACACGGCCGCGACCGTTGGTGTGGGAGAAGATGATTTTGAAATCGTGACTGACTTTTACACCGAGCGGCCATCTGCGGCTACCCGTCGTAATGGCGGCACCTCGTTTGTAGACCAGCTGACGGCTGTAAAAGGACAAGGTTCGGGCACGTCCCTTGCCGAAAATGTCATTGCACAGGCTATGGCCCGTGCTGGTGAAGGCGCCGGGCAGGAAAAGGCACAATACCCCGGGTCATCCACACAAGCCTAATTTCTGAATTCAGATGAGCAATCAAAACATCACACGACTGGTAGTTGGAGAGAGTATTCCTCTCTCCATGGGGGTGCCTGTAGGGCAGGACCTTGGGCATGCGGATGTCTCCAATACCCTTCGTTGGCGTGGTGGCCGCTGGGAGACAAACGTTGGCATCCTGGACATGGTGAAGAAATCATTGGCCAAGACGCAGAACGTCCTCCAGCTTCCCGCGACCAAAACACCAAACAAATTCAAAATCAGCAACCTGATCGTGAGCTGGAAGCTGGCAGCTGGGGTTGTTGCAGGATTGATAGTTTGCACTTCTGTCATCTATGCCGTTTTGAGCCACAAAAGGGGTCCTGCTGACGCATTTTCTGTGGTCGCGGATGCCCGTAAATCGACCGGAATTGAAAAGAAAGTCGCTGCAGTCCGAACTGTGGATGAGCCATGGATTCGGCCCGCCCCCGAGCAGCCTGCGCCGGTTTCTCCGGTTGAGCCTGCATCAGTCCTTCCAGCCGTTCCAGTCGTTCCAGGTAGTCTCACAAGCCCTCGATCTCCTGTGGTCGAGAACCGTGCCGTAACCCATGTCCAGGCCCCTGCAGCCATGCCTGAAGGAGTCAAGGACAAAAGGACAGTTGAAGCAAAACCGGCGGATGTAAAACCGCTGGATAAGACGCCTGCAGCGCCAGAGGCCGTGATTTTGGACATGGAGCCGGCGACGGCCGCGAAGGCGAAGGAAGTGACTGGGGTGCAAATCAACACGAGCAAGATGCCTGTCAAGGACGTGCCAAAGCGTGTAAATGGTTCCGGTCTGGTGGCGGTAACGCCTGACGGCAAGACAGCTCTATTCACCAATACCGCTACCAGATTGCCCGAAAAATTCGCTGTTGGTGACAAGTTGCCTTCGGGTGAGATCATCAAAAGTATTGATGGAAATGCAGGCATTGTGAAAACTAACGCCAAAGAATACCGGCTGGAGTAAGTCAGACATGAAATCAGAAGAAACAATCGTTATTGACCCGGTGGGAATGAACATCGTGAATCGCATCGCACCGGGCACCAAGTCCACGGGGACGCTGGAATGTTCTGGTGGACTGCTGGTCCAGGGTCACTTCGAGGGGACCCTTGTGGTTTCGGATGGGCCTCTGGTGCTCATGCAAGGAGGAGTTATCTCGGGCGACTTTGACTGCAAGCAGGATGCCTACCTGTTCGGCACCATTGCCCAAAAGCCAGGTGGCGAGCAAAGCCAACTCACTGTGGGCGGGGCGGCTTTCATGGCCGATACCCTGGAAGCCAAGGCAGACATCACGGCCGGTGTATTCAAGACCTATGAGGGCGCACAGGTAGATGGACGCATTCGTACCGGGCGTAAGGACCGTGCCTGAATCGGCTTGTGGAGCGAGACGCAGTGAAATTCAGTCCAAAGTGGGTCAACCAGGTTCTCACTCAAAGAGGGTTCCGGTCCCCAGGGCTTGAACGCATTGATGCCTGCATAAACGCAGTTTGTGAAACTGACCAAGTACGGCTATACGAAGTCTTACTTCGCCTGGAGCGAGGAACCGAACGTCCCGATGATTGGGATTGGATGCTTTCAATTCTTGAATTGGCAAAGAGCATTCAGATTGAGCTTCCAGAGCCAATGCCGACTCCAGTGCGCCACGCCAAAAAGTCAGCTGATCGTGTTGAAGCGCTAGTAGCGATTGAACCTGCGCGAACAAAGAAGGCGACCTACACAGAGACAAAGCCATTCCGAGCAAAACACCACATTTACGGCTTAAAGGCCGCTCTGACGGTGGAAATGGATGAATTACGCACCAAGGGCGATGACGGTGTTGTCCTTCAAACCGTGATTCTTGAGGCTGCGACTGCGGTAGGGCCTAGAACCTATGACTGGGACCACAAGATCGCTTTCCAATTCATGCGCAGGGAACTTCCCCTGTTGGCATGTGCCCTGTTGGGAATGCTGGAGAACCCGCTTGAGCTGGGCAACCATGGACAGGAAGCCAACAAGTTCGTGGTGATTGCAGACCAAGGCGAAAAGCTGTTTGTTCAGGTAAAGCAAGGCGCTCGCGGCATTGCTGTGCCCGTTGGCCCATCGGATGTTCACGCATGGCTAGATCTCGTGATACGGGCAATGGCCGCCAATTCGCCAGCGATGGGGGAGGCCATCCAACTGGCAATATTGGGGCGCATCGCAGTGATGGAAAACATGCGCGTTCAGAAATCCAAGAGATCGGCCCCTTAATGTTGTTCTTCCACCTGACAAGGAAAAATGAAATGCAATTGCGCCTGAACAAAATAGCGCAGTCCAAAGGCCTGCCGCTTCTGATCGCCGTCGCCGTGGGTGCGTTCATCGGGTTTGGGGCATGGGGGGAAGGGCGCTTGCCGTTCCTGGCCGCGGTATTGCCATTTGCCATTGGAATATCTGGCTCACGGGCCAGAGCCTTCCTCATGGGACTGGCTTATGTGCTGGCAACAGAGCGTGCTGGACCTGCGTTCATGGCCGCGTGGTTTGACGGCAGCTTTATTACGGCGAGTCTGTTGTGGCTGGGCTCAGGTGTGATTGGGGGGCTGGCATGGTCGCTTGCCTGGACTTCATCCAATGTCCCCTGGCGAAAGGCTGCAGCTAGCGTGCTGGCATGGGCGGTCACACTGCTTCCGCCAGTTGCTGTGGTCGTGATGGGGCATCCCATCGTAGCGTGGGGAAACATCATGCCGGGAACGGGCTGGATTGGCGTTTTGGCTAGTGTTGCCGTTCCAGCAATTTTCATGTGGACTTATTCAAGGTCGCCTTGGCCCCTTCACAAGATGACCTTGCTTTTCATCCCTGTGGCGGGTGCAGTGGCGGGCGCCGGCGTCTATGCGTACTACCCCATCGAAAGTCGCTTTGTAGGAGAAATTGCAGCGGTCAGCACCAATTGGGGAGCCGCACAGGATGACTGGGAGATCCTGCAGCGCATCGAACGCATTGGCCGAACCAACGAAAGGTTTGCCAAGGAAACCGACGTGCACGTGCTGATCTATCCAGAAGCCGCCATCCAACGATACGACCCTGCGCTGTATCTGGTTCTGAAAATGGAAATCATTGACGCGGCGGCCAGGGCAGGGCAGACCATCGTTCTGGGTGCTGATTTGCCAACCAGATCAGGCAACCTGGAGTCGGCCGCGATTGCCTTCTACCCAAATGGCACTACAGCGACCGCCATAGCCCGCCAAACAGTTCCAATTGCGCTATGGAAGCCTTGGCAGGCCTCGGGTTCATTCCTGACAAACTGGACCGCCAATAACCTCCTGACCTTGTCTGATGGTGTCAGGGCACGTGTCATCTTCTGCTATGAAGAGTACATACCGTTTCTAAGTCTGATCAACGAAGCGAAAGATGCTCATAACATTGTGGTGGTGATGGCGAACACCTGGGCGTCCAAAGATCAGTTGGGTGCGACTATCCAGGCGCGACACAGCGAGGGTATTGCAAAACTATTCGGCAAGCACCTATTGCGTGCTGAGAACAGGCCAAAAAAGGAACACTAAAGCGGGATTGCTGGAGCTTACCCTTGCTCTTGCCGCATTTTCTTTGATAAGATAACTGCGCTTCCTCTGTTTTGAGGACTCGCGTGTGCAATACACGCCAATTTCAACCCGAGCGGGAATTCAATTCCCGAAGGGGTATTGGGTTCTCGCTTTTCCTTTTTGGAAAGCAAAAACCCAATGAATCAAAACGAAAAGTCTGTCCGGATTCCTATCCGGCAAATTACAGCTGGCTTTAACTACCGTCGTCGCTTTAACAAGACGAAGATGGATGAGCTGGTGGAAGACATCAAGCGTCAAGGACTTCTGCAAGACATCCTCATCCGTCCCTTGAATGGGGCATATCAGGTGGTCGCAGGTCATCGTCGGCTCCGAGCCGTTGAGCTGGCATTTGGCGAAGAGGCCGAAATTGGTGCAATGGTTCGCATCATGACTGATGCGGAAGCCACTGCGGCGATGGTGAGTGAAAACAAGATTCGTGAGGACACGAGTGCCATTGAAGATGCGGAAGCTGCAACACGCATGCTGGGGCTTCTCAATGGAGACCGTGAAGAAACAGCCAGGCGGCTCGGATGGTCACCCCATACCCTGAATGCGCGCCTGGGCCTCATGAACGCCACCGACAAGGTGCGTGATGCCTACATCGACGAAAAGATCCTTTTGGGTCACGTCGAAATCCTGGCAGCTCTCATCAAGGACGTGCAGGATGGTGTTCTGGAGAAAATGCTGGCACGCCCCAAGGTGCCCACGGTTCCTGAACTCAAGGCCATGGCTGAGCAGATTTTGCTCAACCTCGATGCGGCCATCTTCGACAAAGGTGAGTGTGGTGGTTGCCACTACAACACTGGCAAGCAACAGGCCATGTTCGAAACGTCCTTTGAAGGCACACGCTGTACCAACCGCGGGTGTTACGAAAAGAAGACGGAAACCGAGCTGGAGAGCCGCCGACAAGCGCTGACTGGTGACTACCAGGTGGTGCGAATCGTGCGTCCTGGCGACAACATGACAGTCGTACCGCTGCGCGCAACTGGTGCGAAGGGTGTTGGCGAAGATCAGGCGCTGGCTTGCCGTACATGCGGTGACTTTGGCGCTTGCATCTCTGCGGCACCGGACAAACTGGGCATGTCTTTCAAGGATGTGTGCTTCAACTCAACCTGCAATGCAGAGAAGGTGGATGCACGCGTCAAGGCTGAACAGCAAACCGAAGCGGCCGCAAAAGAGCAGGAAACTGCAGGAGCAGCCGGGGCCGATGAAGCAAAGGAGAAATCTCCGGCGCCCAAAGGCACCAATAGTACGAAGGCAGCCAAAGCACCTACCAAGGCGGCAAGTTCTGAACCGCGAAATGCGGTGAAGGAATACCGCGAATCGGTATGGCGCAAGGTTTTCCAGCGTGCTGCATTGCGTCTCCCCGTAGCGCAAAGCCGTGCACTGCTGATTGCATTGTGTCTTCACAGCCCGCGTACGCTCTCACACAGCGACGCAACCAAGGCGGTGGGCAAAGTGATCGGACACGATGATTTGTCTTCGCTTGAAGCTGGTGGTCTGTTGGGTTCACTCCTGAAGCTTGACCAGAAGGGCCTGGGAGATTCGATGCAACAGATACCGGCTTTCGTCGGAACCGATCTGAGCATCAATGCAATTGCCGAAATGATGACCGCCCTGGACATCAAGATCGAGCAACACTGGAAGGTCAATGAAGCCTTCTTTGATCTGCTGACCAAGACCGAAGTTGATGCCGTGTGCATTGAGCTCGGGCTGGACAAGGCAATTGGGAAGGAATATCCCAAGCTGAAAGTAGGAGGAAAGGCAGATTACATCAAGGCCATCCTCGCTATTGATGGTTACGACTACGTTGGAAAGATTCCTGCGCTCATGCGCTGGTAATTGACCGCGCTGGTTTGATCATCAATTAACCCCTTCGGGTGCACATGCCCGTTGGGGGCAGTGCATTCGTATTTCCTTAGAGAAAAAAATGACACTGTTTACGAAATTTTCGCCCCTGGTAAAAGCGGGCGTTGTGGTTCACCTCACGATGCGTCAGGTGGGTAATGACATGCAACTGGAGATTCTTCCGGTCTGTGATGCAGGCAAGACCGGCATCTCCGTGCCGCCTCGTGCATTTCTGGCATCGCCAGAAGAGCTCGATGAGAAGATTCCAGGGCTGCTCGAAACCTACGTTAGCGCGGCTGTGGACATCAACTATCAAATCGCTGTGACCGTGGCCGTTATGGACAAGGCGCAGGAAGATGCGCGTGAAGCCACGAAGAAGGCGCAGCAGGCGAAGCCATCGACGCCGGCACGCACCTCGACCTCTGCAACCTCTGGCACCAAGCCGGCGAAACCCCGCAATACCAATGCAGGGTTCCTGGATGAACCTGACGATGGTGATGACGGCGGGGATGGAGCTGGAGGCCAGCCCGACGAAGTACCTCAAGGCGGTGAAGCAGCTCCGGCTGCAACATCGACGGATGTGAGCTTGTTCTAAGGAGAAAATGATGAAAGAAATAACAATCTCTCGTGTTTTCATCTACAACGGCATCAAGCTTGCTGATCCGAATCCGGCATTGCAACCTGATGCGGTCCGTGAGTTCTATGTGCCCCACTACCAGGAGTTGAACACTGCTGTTGTTGAGGGCCCAGTGACCAAGGACAACGTAGCAACCTACACATTACGCCGTGCGGCAGGCGCAAAGGGCCGAGGTCCTTTGCCCTCGCCACTGCGAACCAGGCTGCAAGCAATTGCGCGTGGCGAAGTCCAGGAAGGCAAGCAAAAGCCTATGGACGCAGGGCTGATCGGTAGTATGGGAGGCGTGTACGTACGTCTTTCAGAAATTGCCAAATCTAAAAAATTTGGCCGGCCATTGCATATGCCTCGTGAGGCATTTGGCTTTTGGGGCTAAGTTGCTCTGAATAGAAAATCCCGTCGCTTAATTGCGGCGGGATTTTTTTTGCCTTTTCCGCGTCGTCTTGCTAAAATTAATGTGTATTTGGCACATGCCAATTTCGCCATCCTTGTGGTGGCCTTCAACACCCGGTCCATAGCGGCCATACCCCTCGGGAATCCATTTCCCGAGCGGGTCATGTGATTCCCTTTTATTTGGAGATCACATGAAAAGATCAAATCGTGTTTTCGCGTTCAAAGTTCGGCAAAGTACCGTGGCGATGGGTGGCCTATGAGCGCAAGCGCATTGCTCCCCACTGACATTGAAACACCGGATTACCAGAGGCTTCCGTTCAGCAAGTACGGGATTGCCCAACTGGTGAGTTCGCAATGCACCTTTAGCCAAGCGCAAAAAATGTACTTCCAGGGGGCTATCAGTAAACGCGAGTTTGCTCGCTACGCCCGTATCTGGGAGAACAGTGCATACAGGACAACCAGCAAGGCGCAGGACAGTCGCTACTCGGCCGGCGGCCAGGCAGCACTGGAAAGACGCTACAGCAGGGCCATGAAATTGCATGCGGCATGGCGAAAGCAGGTGCTCATAAGCATAGCTCGCGACTGCCTTGCAAGGCTTGGGAAGTAAATCCTGATTGGAAGGTAGCAACACCTCAATCAGGTAATTTCAACAATCGCCCAACCGGGAGCTATCCCGGGTGGGAGGCTCCGTGGGCAAAAAGTACATGGAGTATTTATGACGACGTTGAAGAAAACAAATTTCGATATGGCACTGATGGCCAGCCACGGCTCAGAACGTCCGTTTGAATCCCGCATCTTTGGTCGCTTTACAGCCAAGGGTGTGATGGACACAGATGAGACCTTTGCATTTGAAGCGGGTCGCTATGCCTATGTGGGTTCGCCCCTGGCATTGCAGGTCTGGGTTTCAGATGGCAAGGTGGATGATGTCTGGTGGGAGCCGTACTTGAGTCTTACGGTGAATCACCGGCCAAATGATTGTGGCCCTGGCGAGGTCATAGTCAAAACCTACGAGGAAAATGCGCATATGCGTGAGGCCTTGTTGGAGCTGGGCTACTTCCAGGACACGGGCCGGCGCATCAACCTGGAATTCTCGCAGCTGGAGATCTGGAGCTTGACCTAAAAGTTTGAGGAAGCGTTCGACGTTGCACACCCTGCAGCCGAATTCGCCTGAAGCTGCCTTTTGAAGGAAACTTGAACTAACCCACTGGCTTTGCTGGTGGGTTTTTTCTTGTGGCCTACGAATCCAGCTGATAGAATTTAATCGCTTTTGGCTCATGCCAATTTCGCCATCCTCGTGATGGCCTTCAACACACCGGCCCATTGCGGCCATACCCTCGGGAATCCATTTCCCGAACGGGTGATGTGGTTCCCATTTCATTTGGAGAATCACATGGCAAAAACACAAGTACCCTGCATTGCAATTGAGTCATGCGATGCCGGTGAAGTTCGCTGGTATATCGATGGCAAAACCTGCCAACAGAAATTCGATGCTCTTGTAGCGGACAACACGCTGAATCAAAGCACGATTACCCGCTTTGAGCTCACGGTGGATGATGATCTTGACCCTGATCGCATCACCAGGATCGTTGACCAGGCAATGTGGGATATGGACTATGTACCACTCCAGCGGCGCCAAGGGTCTGAGATGGCGGATAACGGGAAACCCCGCTACCAAACTCAGCAATGGATGCGAATCCACTCTGGTTCATTGGAGGAAGGTTTCAAGCAGCACTTGATCGAGCAGGAAGCGCCACAACAAAAGGCGTTTTCTGATCTGATGGAACGCTACGCGGGAAACCCAGTAGGCATCGAATGCCGAAGCGCTTCACGCATGGCATGGGCCTTTGTTTGCCCAAACGTCCAAACTGAGTATTCAAAGATGCCATGGCGGATCCAGTCCTTTGACGAAAACGGCATGGTTGGCCATGAGTGCTACAAGACATTTCTTGATGCAGTTGAAAGTATGGTTGGCAATTACCCCGTGCAGGACGCTGGTGCACTTGATCGTGTGGCAGCAACACCGGCCTGGACCATCGGCCTTCGTGTTCAAGAAGTTCGAGACCTATTGAACCGCGGGCTCATCGGCTTTGCCGAGTTCACGAATCGTTGCAGAGAGATTTGCAATGTGCGAACTGGTGAATCGCAGTACGAGGCGTTCTGAATGACAACCTAACGCTGAGTGCGTGTATTTGGTCTGGGTTTCGACCCAAGACCTTTCGAGTCCCCCGGCAATGCCGGGTGGATTCCAAAAGCCTTTGAATCAAGGGTTTCTGGAATCCATGATGGATGCAAAAACGGTATACCGTCTTTGTGTCCATTCGATTGCGTGCCTTGTGCACTCCTTAACCAGGCTGATATTTTCGGCCGCTCATTACCCTTGTGGGATCAACTCCCGCAAGGGGCTGGTCCCCATTTTTTTTTGGAGAATCAGTATGGGTGCAACAGTCACCGTTGGAAAGAAAGTCGCCGCGTTCAAGTCCAGAAATGGAAAAACCGGTTACGTGCTCTTTGAGCAGACCTATGAAAAAAACTGCTACCCGCATCATCCACACTGGTCCTGTGTCGGGCTTGGCTATCTCGAAGATGTGATGGCACGGATCTTTGCTTCGGGCTCATCCTGTGAAGGGGGTGGCCTGCAGGGGCGTGGCGGCTGCATCAAGCCAGAATCCTATATTGGCGATTGGCTGAGCGAAATGGCTACGCCCCTCGAAATGGGCAACTTCAGGAACAAGATTGCCTTTGGTGAAAACTTTTATGCAACCATTCCTGAGTCCTTGCGCGAGCGGGTACTGAAAGGGCTGGAAGATGAAGGCTTTTCCGAGGCAGTCAAGGCCCTAAGTGGGGATGGCATCGAAGTGGCTTTGCACGATGACATCGAGCTTATTCGCGCGATCTATGTGAAGCATCGCAATGAGCTGGGTCCATGGCGCTTCATCGGCCGCTTCGATGCGGTCAACCAGATGGAAGGCTTTCGCAGCAGCGATCTGGGGTATACCCCAGGCAAGGATCAGACATACAAGCCTCAAGTCCCTTTGATGTTCGCAATCGACAATGAGGCCTTGATACTTGAGCAACCTAACGGCACTTTTCGCACGTCGGGTGCTGCCTACTCGTGTACTGCAACGTTCGTTGAGGGATATGGATTGACCGAACTGGCCCATCCTGGAACCTTCAGGAAGTCGATCAAGACATTCCGCGATGCGGTCAAAACTGCGCCCATGGCCAGCGATGAAACCCGTATTGTGGTGTCGGTTGCCGGCCTTCCGGCTGACCAGCAGTACCGCCGTGACCGTGTTCAGACTCTTGCTGATCATCTCGGTCAGAAATCAACGGAGTTCGAAACCAGTCTGGGGGATGTTCGGCGTGTTGCCAACGATGACAACCACCTCATTTACCACCTCATGCACATGGAAACTTTGGTTTGGAAGCCAAAACTGGTTTCTGAACCAATCCAGCAGGAATCGCTGTTTGGTGAAACGGCATTTGCTTGATTCGCGTTGATCGCGACTAAAACAAATTGCCAGAATATGAAAAGCCCAGTCCTCCCTTAAAAACGGAGTGCTGGGTTTTTTTGCGTTTTCATGGTCAATAATGTGGTCTGGCATTCTGCTTATGCCTGCCGCCCGCAAGGCGCACGTGTTTCGACGCGATAGCACCAAGATTCACATCAACTCCAGGTGGGACTGTAGCGGGCGCGGTATTCACCAATGGAGTTTTGATGCATAGACGATTACCTCCCACGAATACGCTTCTGACCCGTGCCAAAAGACAGGCCAAGAAGAGCACCACCCCCGACAAGCCATACACGCTGGCGCTGGATGAGCAGGCCCAGTTGGCAGGATATCCAGATTGGCGAACCTTGGCCCTGTCCAACGGCTTACGCAATGCACAAGAAGGTGATGAGATTCCCCTGGACCCTGTGCTCCCCCCCAATTTTGATAACACGCCAAACGAAGACCGTTCGGAAAAGGAACTCGATAAGTGGTGGGACAAACCGTTCATCGTCTCTCGCGGTGATGGAACATTTGAAGCGCGGGCCCTTAACGGCGGGGCTTGGGATCGATCCTCACATTTAGGAATTGCCGACTCTGTGGATGCTGCAAGGGAACTTGCAAAGAAAAAGCAGGAGGAATGGATAAAAATCACATCCGAACCGATAACCTGCATGCGGTCAGACGGTTTGATCGACCTGGTGATCATGGCAAGGCGTCCAGATCTGGGAAATACAGTCTTGGCAAGTGCCCTTCGGCGGGAAGACGTCGAGGGAGCGCTGGCGAAGTTGAAGGTTTCGGCTGGTGGTGATGGCAGAGCTGCCGCCGGCGACTAAAAATGAACACCATGGAGCATTGCCACGTTTTTCAGCGTGTGTATGCTTGGTGCCAATTTAACTTGAGGGTCCATATGGCAGGCAAATTCCCCATCTCGGTAGACATGCGCGAGCAAAGATCAGGTGTCACGCAGATCCTGGAGAGAAGTCAAGTCGTCTCAGTTGAATATGCTGAGCTTGCAGTGGGCGACTTTGTGCTTTCCCACGATGTTGTCCTCGAACGGAAAGAAGCCACGGACATGATCAATTCGATCATTGACAAGAGGATTTTTGGCCAGGTCGCGCAAATGAAGGCCACGTACTCAAGGCCCATCATCCTGATAGAAGGGGACGTTTTCAACACGAGGTCAGCGATAAATCCTGATGCGCTGCGCGGCGCCCTGTCCTGGTTGACGGTCATTGAGGGTGTCGGCCTTTTGTATTCCAGGTCCGCAGCTGAGACGGCAAGTTTCATTGAGGTTGCGACGCGTCACGCCCAGGAGGGCCTTGGATATGAAATCAGCTTGCGCGGAAGTAAACCCAAGGATCTGGCGGTTCTTGCACAATTCGCGGTCGAAGGCCTGCCGGGGTGTGGGCCGGGCACTGCAAAGAAACTGCTTGGGCACTTTGGAAGCGCCGAACGGGTCTTTGCCGCCACGGTCGAGGAGATGTGTGCAGTCAAAGGTATTGGCCGCAAGACTGCCGATCAGATCCGCGAACTCCTGGCTTTCAACGTCGCCAGGTCGTGACAATGCCTCAAGGTTTGGATAAACTGGTCATGTTTTGGCACTGTCCAATCCGCTGGTCTTGTGCCAGCCGTCAAACAAGGGTCAACTGACCCGCTTCTAAAACTTACCCGGCAGGGGACTACGTCCCCCTGGGTACGGTCCTTCGCCTGGGTTTCAACAAGGAAACTCTATGCGTGGATTGAATACACGAGTGGCATACGCACGTGCCGTAGTGCTCGCAGTAATTGATGATGAGAAGGGGGCTGAGGCCATCAATGATGCGTTCTTTGACGCGGAATTTGTAGGCTATCACGACTATTGCGCCGGCACCTTCGAAGTGCCGGCCATGATTCGAGATGTCCCACTGTTGGCCCATGGCTGGGAATATGGCCAGGAAAAAGCCGCAGAGGCAAAAATTGCGAAACTCAAAGATGAGTGGACCAAAACTGAAGGAGTTGAGCAATGAGCAGCACAATTGAAGAAGTCACTGAAGATGTACCGGACGGGACCGTCAGTGATCCCAAGGTGATGCAAAGTGCCCGGGGCTTTTATGTTGGTACCACCAAGGCTGAGGACGGTATGCAGGTTCCCTGCAATCGCTTCTCGGACTACATGCCCGAAAACAAGGCTCAGGAATGGCTCCAAAAGGCCATTGACCAAGGCGCACTGTAGAAGTGCATTCGGGCCCGCTCCACCTCCGCAAAAGCTCTTTGGAGCATGATGCGGGGAGTGTGGTGATCCTCATAAACAAAAAATGGCCATTGCTGGCCATTTCTTTTCTTCGAAAATGTTTTTTGCAGTCCCGATTTACTTCTTGGCCTTGGGTTTGGCCTTTTTGGCTTGCGCTACTGGCTTGGGCGTTGTCTTCGCCTGTGCATGCTCGCCGGCCACAGGAGCATTTTTCAAAGCGGCACGCTGATCCTTCAGGGCCGTGATTTCAGTTCCAATCTTGTTCTTACGCTCGGTCAGCGTTGCAATTTTCGCTGACAGCTTCGCTACGGCCTTGGCGGTCTTTGAGACCGGCGCCTTTTTGGCTGGTGCTTTTTTCACAGCATTTGCCGCCTTCGCGGGTGCTGTTACTTTCTTTGTTTTTGCTGCGGCTTTGCTAGCCGCTTTCTTTGCAGTTGCCATGTGATGTGCCTTTTGGTTAACTGGCAGAAGGAGTTCTGCCAGCCAGTGATTGTCGTCAATATTGGCTAAGTGGCAAAAGGGTATCCATTCGTCATTGCCGCCAGGACAAAAATGTTGGAAAATAAAGGCTGTTAGGCCCAGTGCCTTTCGCGTGTCGGCATCATGCCTGTGCACGCATAACTTTCACCCACGCGGGAACTCAGGTCCCGCAAGGGCATGGGTTCCCTTTTTTTTAGGGATACCCATGAAATCAATAGCGTTAGAGCGCCCCTTGCCTAAAGCGCATGGGACTTTCGTTCTACCCCAATTCAGTTCCGAAGTTCCTCTTGTCATCGGTGGCGAGTCTATTGCTCACCAGTCCTTGGCCAGGTTTTCGCTCGCAGCGGAGAAGTTTGGAATGGAGCTGCCAGGTGGTGAAATTCCACAGCTGGATGCAATTGTTCAAAAGCAGTTGCAGGGATGGTTGGACACTCAGATTGGAGCGAATGCACGTTCATGTTTGAGGGGTCAGCCTCTCATCATTGCAAACTCAAGCGAGGTCGAGTTCTTCATGCGAGCGGTTTCCAATCTGGAATTGCTCAAAATGAAACCCGTTATCGAAGCTTTAGAAGCCGAAGTGCCGGGCCTGGGTTGGTACGTTGTAAATGTCATCGAACGGTCAAACGGTCGCGGCATCGGTATTTACAGCCCAGCCTCGATGAGTTACCACTCCCATCACTACTTTAATGGTGCTGAGTCAGACGAAGACTTTGTGAGGGAGATGCGAGCCATGGAGGGTGACGATGACCCTTCACCTGAAGAGCTCCCCGATCTCATCGAACAAGCGAAGACTGACTATGGCTACCTGCCTTCCAAAGTGCTGGAAAGCGTGGATGGGCATGCACATCTCTTGGGATGGGCATCGCCGAATGGAATCCATGGTCCCAAACACCTGAAAACAAAACAGGTTGAGTACCTGTTGAAAACCACTGTCTTGCCTGATGGACTGAAGCAATGTGTCAATGATGCAATTGCCTTAGAGCGTCTTTATCGCAAGAACAAGGGTGAGTATTCGTGGGACAACTCTGATGACGAGGATCAAATTGGCGCCGCCTGCTTTATTGCATGGAATGATGCCGAAATGTTGTTCGAACTGACGGGGCACTACGAAGAGGACTGCTACAACAGCGGTACAGCCATCGAGTGCCTGTGCCGTATGAAGGTGGCCACAGGCTCAACGACTGCGGAATTTGAAAACATGGCGCGTCTCATGCGCGCTTACTTCGATCAATGGAATGCATTGGGCAATTTGCTGGTGCACTTCCTGGATTCAAAAGGAAATGAAGATGGAAACACTTGAAGTGTCCGTTCAGGACAATCGGTATGTATTGGGTGCAGCCGTAATGCTGTATTCCAAAATGAGCAACTCAAATGATGGCACCGGTGCCATCGCGACCGTGCACCATGTGCATGACGTCGACGGCAAGCCCGTAATTGGTGCTGGTCGTCCGATGAATGAAGCTGATTACCTGGCCATGGTTAATGTGTTGGCTCCTCAGCAGAGGCCTCAGATGGAATGGCAAGACCATAGCATCCTGGCAAAGGGCATGGGCAAGATGATTTGGTGGACTCCACCAATGAAACGCGCAATGTTCTTCAAGAAGTCGAATATGTTCGGCTCGACCACTTTCACCGGACAGGGCATCTGCCCCGTACCTGGAATGGTCTGGCTGTCAGATGGGCGTGACCTCTTTGTCTACGCATACCGCGGAAGCGAAATGCCGGACAAGGAAACCAAGCTGTGCCAGGCACCACTGTTTAACGTGTGGGCCCGCGGGGAGGTGTGTGTGGGAAATGCCTCACGGCCGGATGACTTTGCAAAGGGGAATCCTCAGGCCTGGGAGCGCTTCCTTTTCGACTCGCACTTTACCCATCCGAATTTTGCGGAAGCTGATCGCCTTACCAAAGGTGTGAAACCTGCCGAGTTCTGGAAAAAGATGGTTGCGAAGCCCACCCAAAAGTTTCCAGATGGCGTTCTGGTGGACCTGGGACTTAAGGTCGCAGACCTCATGGAGCCTGAATTCAGGACCAACGTTGGCGTTATGCGCGCAGCAGGGGAGTTTTGATGTCCATGGATGCAATCATTCAAGGCATGTTCCCCACAGTGATGATGCCTCGTGAAGGGATGATCGAACCGGCCACAAACAATGGAACGCGCTACGTGGTGGCGCGTGACGGTTTGTGGCGTGAGGTCATGTTGCCCTGGGTAACGGTTCTGCACAAGATTGCCCACTCTGACTTTATGCTGCCCTATGGGCCGGCCAAAGACACGGTGGCGCTCAAGTGTGGGCCAATCCCATCGGAATTGAGAAGCAAGTTTGTGCAGGATGCGAAAGCAGCCATGCCCAACGAAATGGCGGCTGCAGTGGTCTGGAATTCCAACGATCACAGCTGGCGCTACGAAAAACGTGAAAACATGCAGGCCACCGCCGATCTCGTTGAGTACCACGAGGTGCAACTGGGAGATGGTGAGTACCTGGTGTTGGATTTACACAGCCACGGCACGTTTTCGGCGTTCTTTTCTCAAAAGGACGATCAGGACGATATGGGTTCAATGAAGTTTTCTGGAGTGATTGGCAACCTGGATACAGGAGACATGACCTCCGTGCTTCGACTGAACATGCTGGGCCAAACATGGGATGCCGATCTGGCATCCAACGGGAAACTGGAGGTTCTATGCAAATGAAGCACAAGCTTCACGCAAACCTGCTCACAAAACCAGTCAAGGTTCTCTTGGTTGGGGCTGGTGGGACAGGTAGCCAAATGATGGTTAAGTTGGTCAACCTGCATAAGGCGATGGTCGCGCTGGGTCACCCACATGGCTTCAGAGTCACGGTGGTGGACCCGGACGTGGTTTCACATGCGAATATCGGGCGCCAGAATTTCTACCCCGGAGACGTGGGTAGTTTCAAGGCAGATGTGCTGGTGACGCGGGCCAATATGGCGCTTGAGAATACGGTATGGGAGAGCAACATTGGCAAACTCGATACCAGATCAAGTCTGCAGGACTTTGACATCGTCATTGGCGCTGTCGACAATCGTGCAGCCCGACTGGGAATCCTTCGGGGCCTGGAAGGGACCATGTCAGGAGTTCGATACTGGCTGGATACGGGTAACCGTAAAGCCGATGGTCAGGTGATTCTCGGGGAAGTCAGCAGCCGCTCGAAAGTTGGTGAAGACAAACTCAGATTGCCTCACGTGGCTGAGTTGTATCCGGAAATGATCGATCCAGCGCAGGAAGATAAAGACGACACTCCGTCATGCTCTTTGGCGGAAGCCCTGGAGAAACAGTCTCTGTTCATAAATCCGACCATTGCGGATTTTGCAGGGAACATACTGTGGCAATTGTTCACGAAGGGGGAGATTGAAGCCCATGGGGTCTTCGTCAACCTGGAGCGGATGATGGTCATGCCTATGAAGGTAGATCCGGACGTATGGACGCGCTTTGGCGTGATTCGTGATGGACGGCGACACCGCATAGTGCGAGAAAGTGTGAAATCGAAACGGGAAGCAAAGGCCAAACTGGCTGTAGCAACCGCATAAACCAAAATGAAAAATGGCCACTCCTCAGGGGGTGGCCATTTTTTTTTGCGCAAAAAATGTGCGTTACTTCAGGAATCCACGATTTCAACCAACTTTTCAAACTCATGCAGAACCCGCAGTTGTGCTTCGGGGATGGTAGGGTGGGGTTCGCCGCTATACCAGACAAAACACCGATTCTTGGCACGCGTGAGCGCGACATACATGAGCCGGCGTTCGGCCTCGGTGTTCACCAAGTCGGAACCGTCCTCCGGCTTATTTGCATCAATTACATGGACAGTCTCGAATTCCATGCCCTTGGAGGCGTGCATAGTCATTAGGGTGATGGGGGCCGTCTCACTGCTCTTTTTATTCCTTGCGATAAAACTCAGCCTGCTTGAAATCGTGCCCTTAAGTTTGCCGAGAATGGAGGCCGCTCGTTTGATGAGTTCTTTGGTACGTCGCGATCGTTGCTTTGAAGACAGCCATTCGCCGACATCAAGCACCACCTCGTTAACACTACCGCCTGTTTGCGATCGCAACTGGTCACGCCAGTATTTGCATGCTTTGGCGAATTCCTTGATGAGACTGGCATCAGTTGCGGTTGCGTTTTCAAGGTCCGGTACCCGCGCCTCCAGAAATTCATCTGCACTGCCGCGCATGGACTGAAGAAGCTCGGTTTTAACTGCGTCATCAAGGCCCAGGGTGCCAAGACATCCAAACACCCCAACAGGTGAGGCATCGACCAGGGATTGGAGCAAACTCAAATAGGTGGCAACCCAGGCATCATCCCAAATCGATTTCCCCAAGCGGATGTAGGAGATTTCACGCTCGGTAAGCGACATTTCCAGATCATTGAGTGACCGGTTCGTCCTGGCCAATACAGCTACGTTTGTGTGCGAATTGGGTGTCCTGCTGATCAGTTCTGCCAATTCATCGCACTGGGTTTCTGTCGAGGCCGTATGGTAGGAGGCGATCTTTCCGCCGGCACCACGTTGAGCAACAAGGTGCTTGATCAGCCGATTCTTGTTGTTCTGGACCAGCATGACGGCATGGGTCAGGATTTCCTCACGGCAGCGGAAGTTGTCTCCCAGCTCAATGCGCTTTGCTCCGAACGTGTCCATAAAGGACTTCATACCGCTATAACCCAGGGCCTGCCGCCACTCGTAGATGGATTGGTCGTCATCCCCCACGATGGTTACATTGATTCCAGCACGCGCATGAGCGAAGATCCAGACCTTTTGCAGTTCGTCCGTGTCCTGTCCTTCGTCCACCAGCATGTCGGTGTAGTTCATGGGCGGAATGGTGCCGTTGTCGGCAAACAGGGCGCAGTCACGCATAACTGTGTACAGGTCCGTCGCCCGGCTGGCGCGTAACCTCTCCAAGTACCGATTCACCACCTTTGCCGCCGGATCGCTCATTTCATGGGCATCCCTGTCAATGGCGTACATGAAAGACTCAAATTCCTTGCGGATGTCCTTCACCAAATCCAGATCACTTGAAAACGGTGTCAAAGCTTCCTTGAGCAAAATCCCTTGTTGGGCTGGGCCCAGGACCTTCTCGTGCTTTCGATGCTCAAACAGATGCTGTAGGGCGATGCTGTGAAATGTCCCAACGCGTAGGCGGTGTTTTGCGATCGGCGGCTGCCCAGCGTCCAATTGAGCCTTCTCAAGGCGTTTGCGCATCTCCTCGGCGCCTTCCTTGGTGAAGGTGACCATGATGAGCGAGCGGCGGGGGTCGCTCAGTATGCGTCGAGCCTTGGCCACGGAAGTTGTGGTTTTCCCCGAACCTGGACCTGCAACGATCATCAAGTTGCCGTCGTGGTCAATCGCTTCTTGTTGGGTAGGTGTGAATGCCATAAACGCTCAAAAAAAAGGCCGCGCGGTGGCGGCCAGTTAGGATGAATGAGATTTAAGCGTCGGTCAGAGCTTCAGTTTTCTTTGCTCGCGGTTTAGAACCATTCGCTTTGTTTGTAGCTGCAGCTGTTGCAGCCGCGGCATCATCAATGACCTGGGATGGATCGACATTGTTCATATTCAAACTGCTGTCGGTTGCGCTGTCGGTCTTCATCGAACTGGCAAACGCATCGAGCTCCTTGCCCTGGGCCGCAATCGTTTCAGCCTTGCCGGAATCAGCGTGCCCATGCTGTTCCTTTATCAAACGGTCGGCTTCACGGTAAAGGCGAACCACTTCATTGCGCAGAGCTGCAGCAAAGGCACGAACAGACTTTTTGCACATGAACTCAGCTTCGGCTCGCTGGGTGGAGTTGATCACGCCCATCAAGTTGGCTGTGCCTGCTACCAGATTCAGGCGATCGAGTTCCTTGAGGATGAGAAAGTAGGCACGGGCGTTACCCGAAATGATGGGGACTGTGGTTTCAATTGCATTGGCGTAAACGGCGCTCTCCATCTTCACGCCGTTTGTTTCCATGAGCTTGGCAAAGCGATTGTTCCAGTTGCCGATCAGTGTCCCAATGCTTTCCAGCTTCTTGGCAATCATTTCGCCATAACGGTCCAGGAGGCCTTGATCGAAGCCATTCCAGGAACGGTATTGATACTCATAATTCAAAACCTTGGAGATGAACTGGAAGTCACGGCGGAAAAAGTTGATTGCCGTCGGTGAGCTGAGTTTTGCATCATCAATAAACGCAATGGGGCCCATGAACTGATGCGCAAATTTCTCGCCAAAGACGGAAATCACAGCCTGCCGTTGCTTGGCGGGCAGGAGGTCTACAAAGGTTTGGACGCTGCTCTCTTGTGTTGACATTGGGAAACTCTCCAAAAATGGTATTAGGTACGCTATGAATTTAGATCAGATGGCGCAATTGCTTGCCCGCACAACGCACTAAAAACTAGCCAAAGCCTCGGCGAAGTGGGGCGTAAACAGGGAAATGGACAAAATGTGTTGACGCTCTGCAAAATTGCCGGGCATAATTAATACCGAAAGCTGCAAACCAGCGATCAGTGCAGATGGGACCACTTAAACATTCCGATCCGATAACGTCAGTTGCGACGGTAACTGGCAGCCTTAGGGCATAGAAAAATTGAAGAAGCTAAGAAGTTGGCTTCTCTTGGGGGGTGCATCTGCACCCCGTCCAAGATCTGCAAAGACGTGAAATACATGACAGGTTGAATTCGACTTGTGATGTCTTTCTCGACGATGTCGGAAAAGATCATGCAGCAATGCATGGTTGCGTACCTTGTGTGCGCCTTAAATGCGATGACGTACCTCCGGGGAAATCATCTTTACAACTTCCCAAACGGGCATTATTTGCCCTTTGGGTAATTTGCTCGTGATTTTTTCTAGGAATCATCATGAGCAAATTCGTCAAAATCATCGTCGCTGTTGTAGCTATCTACGCAGTTGTTGCTTTCGCTGGAGCCAATACGGCTTCTGTCGGCAAGCAAAAGATCGTTGACCGCCAAGCCAAGATCGAACAGATCCTGGAAGCTGCCAAGTAAAAACAGAAGGCCTTCGGGTCTTCTTTTTTTTGCCTTCCATTTCCCATCGCTCACTCCGAGCACAACACCCAGAACTTGAAGCGTCAGAATCGCTGACCGGATTGCCAACTTAAGCAGTCCTGTGAGCACTTCTCGATGCAAATCGAAAAGCGCGAGCCTCGTGTTCGCATCAACCAGGATGGGGTAACCCATTCATTCATCAACCCGGCAGGGAGCAATCCCTGCAGGGGTGCTCCTTTGTCGGTTTACTGACAAGGAAGACATGAAGATGAAAACTGTCCTTCTGCTCAGTCCCTTAGAGGTCTGGCATGAGCGTGAGAGCGCGTAACAGCGCTGAACCTAAACAACTTTTCCTTCCAAAGATGTTCCTTCCTCATGAGCAAGAGGCAAGAGAACAAGCGTTCGAAGATCGGTACAAGAAGAAATTGGAAAGTCGGGCGAAGTATCTAGACCGTGTTTCCAAAAACAAGGTGATAGTTCGCAAGATTGACGATATGCAACCGAGCTTATTTGACTTGCCCCTTGGGCCGGTTGAGGACGTTGAGCTGAGCATCCCCTTCGATCCATACGACGATGACGTTGGCATGGACTGGCCTGATCTCACTGATGAGGCTGCAAAAGAATGGAGCGATGACGCCATAAATCAACTGCACGAGGGCATGGTGATGTATTCACTTCGCCTTCTCAATGCACGTGGAAATGGCAAGGAAAAGAAAGCAATCCTGAGCTGGATTTTTGACCCACATGCCATGGCTTACGCCGCGGACATGGATGGCGATGAACCGCTTTGGACAATTATTCAACCATCTGAAGTTCCGTTTGGATTCGAACTGTGCTGTCGCCTATCCGGCTACGACCCAGAACGAATCAGAGAAGGCTTAGCACCGATTCTCAAACAACTGGACCTGGATGAACTCTTTAAAGAGGTAGAGCATGAACGAAACAAAGAGCAGCGTATTAGAGCCACAAATGTATCCAATACGCTCAACATTCAATATTCCCGAGGCACCGGAAAAAGCGGCGATTCAGGGTCTGAAGCCGGGGCTTCTGGGAGTTCCGAAAATCGACCCGTTTTACGTATTCGAAACCGAGCGCCTGCGTGACCTGACGATGTTCTGGATCGGTGGCTTCAAGGCCATGCTGATCGAGGGCGATCCGTCGGCCGGGAAAACATCGTTTGTCAAGCAATGGCATGCGAAGCTGAATGTCCCACTGGCAACAGTGGCATGCAGTCCCGACACGCAGAACTATCAGGTGTTTGGGCAGATGCTGCCGACCGAAGATGGAAAGCTGCGGTGGCATGACGGCCCAGTTACAAAGGCCTGCCGTGATGGCACATCAGTGCTGTTAGATGAGTACAACATTCTGGAACCAGGACAGGCATCTGCCTTGAACTTGGTACTCGAAGGGTATTCATGGACGATCCCGGAAACGGGTGAAGTCATTACACCGGCGCCGTCAACACGGTTCTTTGCCACTCAAAACAGCATTGACAGCCTCGCGGCTGTCACTGGACGCAACGTCATGGACGTGGCTAATGAGGATCGATTCTTCTACATGGAGGTCGATTTTCTGAAGCCTGAACATGAAGAGGCGCTGGTGCTGCGAACGCTGCTTCCGGGCGGTGTCCAGGTTGACGTGGCAAAGAGCATTGCAAAGCTGACGGTCGAAGTAGCCAATGAGGTGCGCATTGCGTTCCGAAATGGTGCTGAAGCGATTGAAAAACCACTTTCAACCCGTGCAGTCTTGCGCTGGGCAAAGTTGGCCTCGATGTACACGCCGGTTTTAAAGGCCAAGAAGCAAAGCGGATTGCATTTTGCGATACGCCGAGCTGTGAAGATGCCTCGAACCATGGCTGCAGCAGTCAATGAATACATCACTCTGGCAACTGGTTTTGATGAAAATCTCGACCAGGCCATGGTCACCCAATGAGCTTGCTCTATGAGGTGTATCTGCATCCAACAAAGGGTGCGTGGGGTGTGGCAGTCAAAGATCAAACGGTTCACACCGCTTCGGTAAATGGTTTGTCATTCATTGACGCTGAGTTGCCGGCTCACCAGCTTGCTGGGGAGATCAGCAAGCGGCTGCGAACTGGCTACACAAAGACAACCCGGGCGAAGTACCTCAAGGTCCTAGAAGGCCTTGGGGGAAAGCTGGAAGGAAGTTTCGTTGAACAGCACCCCGAACTTTCAGTTCTTGGTGGCCTGGTGATTTTCACGACTGTGAGTAAGTCGGACGATCTGCAGGAGCTCTCCCAGCAATGGGAGGCGCTTGTAGAGAAGTCTGATGCGCGACCAGGTGAGATTGCCAGTTGGGTCAAGGACGTGAAGAGCGCCACCCAATACATCGTCGCCCCGGCAACCCACCCAGCCATTGCGCTGGTACTGGCGGACTGGGCGATAGAGAACAAGCGATTGCTCGTTGCGGGTGCCGAAGGCGTCCCAATGCAAGCGCCAAAAAATGTGCCAAAAGAGTGGGAAAACTGGCTTGCCGGTTTCTTCACTAACAAGAGCGACATCCGTACTGCCTTAGAGCAGTTGGGGTGGTCGCTGCGTGATGCGCTAACGCGTGATGACGTGCAATTTGAACCCAACATAGGCGAAGGCGACTCGTGGTTTTCGAGCGCTTCGTCCAATGCCTTTTAAGAGGTTATTTGATGAAAAAAAATATGAGTATCTATCGCCCGGTATGGGTGAACATTCTTGTAATTCTTGGAATGGCAATATTCGCTTTCGTGCGGTTTACCTTCCGGTGTCTTGCATGGATAGCAGTAAAAGTTTCGAACTTGCTGGATATGGTCGGGTCAAAGCGTAAAGCTGATCCCCGTCAACTGGGCATCAATGCCGCAGCAAATGCGAACGTGCCTGTTCATCGTGAATTTGTAGCTACAACCATCTTGGAAACAGCTCCACGTGGTGAAGAGTTCATACCTGCTGACCGTATCGTGTCCATTCGTTTGGATCCGCCGGTTGCAGTGCTGAACCTGCGTGTCTATTACAAACAGAAGTTGATCAAGCGAGAGATGATCGTCACAGAGCAGCGTCTACGGACGTTGATGCAAGGGCGGCACCATTCGCTTGGTGAAGTGGCCTTTGATCCTATAAAGGGTCTGGAAATGATTAAGGACGAAACCGTGCAAATGGCGCAGGACTTGATCAACTCGACAGGCAACATCAGGGTGTCCAAGGCCAAGGTCATACCGGCGGAACGAAGCGAAAAGCCAGTTCAACCGAAACAGGAAAAGATAGTTGCCAAGCGTCAGCAAAGCGATCCAAAACCTGTTGTGCCAAAAGCTGTGGCGGTGCCCAAAGCACAGCCGGCGCCCGAGCAACCTGCGCAACCGAGAAATGCATACGTACCCAAACCTACCAAGGGGGTCACGTTTGAAGGGAAGCTGGTCCAAGCTGGATCCCGTACTTTCACCCCCGAGGGTCGAGCGCCATACGAGACTTTTGAGGCGTTGCTCAAACTCGACAATGGCGTGGATGTTCCTTTGCGAGGTGCAGAACTGGAGAGAGAGTTGCAGCGCTTCAACGTGCGAATCGGGGAGCGTGTTGCAATCACGCCAATGGGTAAGGTGCCAGTAACCCTGCCCAGCGGCGATGAAGGATCGAAAAACGTGTATCGTGTAGCCCGATTGGACGGAACGAAACAATGATCGCGATTACTGCAACTGGCCGCTTGGCGCATCAACCGGAATTGAAAATGATTCCGGGGGGTAGCCAGGTATGTGAATTCCGCATTCTTGACTCACGATTCCACAAGGGACAGGAAGTCACGGAAGCGGTTACGTTTTTTTGCTTTGGTGAGATGGCCGAAGAGTTTTGCTCTACGACTGTCAAGGGACAAGAAATCTCTGCCACCGGAACGCAGGAAACGCAAATCTACACGCCACAAACTGGCCCAGCCAGAACTTACGTGAAATATCGTTTGTCCTGGTTTTCGCGTGGACGCAAGCCCTATACGGGGGAGCGATCGCAAGGAAATGGGTATCAGGGTGGTGCTCAACAAGGTCAGCGACCGGCTCAAAGGCAAAACGATGGTCCCATTCCGGGCCAACGTCCGCAACAGAGACCAGCAGCTGGCCAACCGGACCGTAACTGGCAACAAGGTCATGAGAGGCATCAAGCTTCTGATGGCCAAAATAGCCACCATCGGGAACGTCATGACGATTTTTCTCATTCTGGATTTGAACCCAGTATGGGGGATGAACCAGGCTTTTTGCCATAACTAAACTCACTTCAACCCAACCGGGGCACTTGCCCGGTTGGGCAGTGCTCCTTCCAGGAGTCACTATGCAATTTATGCGTGAGCGGCTGGTCCAGACGGTCCAGCAATTTCAAGATTCAACTGGTGAAGATTCCATGACTGTCCTGATCGAAAGACGAGACGAAAGCATGGGTGTTCACAAAGTCGGGTATGACCGCAAGATGGGACTGCTTGTTGATGGCGAACCGCCATCCCTCATGTGGTACGTTGAGACGGAAGACTTTCATCCGCTGCAGTGGGGCCCAACACTGTTGCACTGACGAATTGGCAAGGCCCGGACGTATGTCCGGGCCTTCTGCCTTGCAAATGGCGTAAATATTTGAGAAAATCTGAGCGTTATGAAAAAAGCCGGTTCCCGACTTTTCTCCTAGCACTCCAACGGAGCTGGTAAGCCGTGCTGATACATCAGCGAACCCAGCCTTCAACAAGGTCTACCCAGCGTAGACGGTTCACATGGCACTCCCTTGCGGGAGTCGCAGTCATAGTCTCTTTCTGAAATCTCCTTCGTAAGAAGATTTACAGAAGGACGATTGGTCCTTTTTACTTTCTTGCTCGTAGAGCAGTACACGGAGCTGGAGTTCCGTGGCGTTTGGTCTCAAGCCATACGCAAATCCAGCCTTAACCAGTCCTCAGGGGAAAGTTTTACTTCCTCCAGGGGCAGGCAAAACTTCTCCCCTGTTGATTACTTCAACAGATCCCTCGAAGGGGCCATCCAATGTGCATCCTTCGTGGGTGTGCATTGGCGGGTCTCGCGGGAGACCCACATTTGCAAATGGAGAGTTCCTTTATGAAAACCAATGACAGCAATGTGTCAGCGCCTCAAGCGCTGCAACAACTGTGCTATGACGTACTTCTTGAAAAGTATGCTGCGCCTGGTGAAACCAGTGTGCGTGAAATCCAAGAACGGGTTGCAACCGCCCTCGCTGAAGATAAGGCCCAACAGGCCCGATTTGTCAGCGCCCAAGTCGGTGGCTTTGTTCCAGGTGGCCGGGTTAATTCGGCTGCAGGCATGGACCGCGTAAGCACCATGATCAACTGCTTTGTGCAGCCCGTGGGCGACAGTATGTCTGGGAGCAATCAAGATGGCCAGCCTGGCATCATGGATGCTCTGCGTGAGTCTGCTGAAACGATGCGCCGCGGCGGTGGTGTTGGATACGACTTTTCTTCCATACGTCCAGTGGGCGCGCGGGTGAAGGGTACGGATTCCAAAGCCTCCGGCCCTGTGTCGTACATGCGGGTGTTTGATCGCATGTGCCAAACAGTCGAGTCAGCTGGTGCTCGGCGTGGCGCCCAGATGGGTGTCATGCGCGTGGATCACCCGGACATTGAGATGTTCATTGATGCGAAGAAAACCCCTGATTTTTCACTGATGGGGTTGGAAAAGAAAGATGCTGACGGCCTCATGGATCTTGTTCGCAAGAATCAAGGGTTTGGATGGTCGTTGCGCTCTGCGTTTGCCACCTTGTCGAACTTCAACATCAGTGTTGCGGTCACCGATGAATTCATGAATGCAGTGGTGAACGATGGTGACTTCGATCTGGTGCACGATGCAGATCCTGTTGAAGCACACTCTACAAAGGTGTGTTCAGACGGCAAAACCCGGTTTGTGTATCGCACTGTCAAGGCGCGGCACATCTGGGACAAGATCATGCGCAACACCTACTATGGTGCTGAGCCGGGTGTGTTGTTCATTGACCGCATTAACCTGGATAACAATCTGCGTTACTGCGAAGTAATCAAGGCTACGAATCCCTGCGGTGAGCAAACGCTTCCAGCCTATGGCTGCTGCTGCCTGGGATCGATCAATCTGACTCGATTTGTCAGTGATGCATTCACGCCGGCGGCGTCCTTCGATTTTGATGGAATGGCAAAGGTAGTCGCGCAGGCCGTTGAGATGCTGGACAAGGTGTTGGATAAAACACGCTGGCCCCTGCCGCAGCAGGCCAGTGAAGCTGCCAACAAGCGGCGTATTGGCCTGGGCTATTTGGGCCTGGGTGATGCAATGGCGATGTTGGGCATCCGGTATGACTCCCTGAGGGGGGCAACATTTGCCGAACACGTAACGGCCGCGATGCGTGATGCGGCGTACATGGCGTCTGTCAATCTGGCCAAGACGTTGGGTGCGTTCCCGTTCTTCGATGCTGAAAAGTATCTGGAGGAAGGTACGTTTGCCTCGCGATTGCCCCAGAAAATCAAGGATGCGATTCGCATGCATGGAATTCGCAATTCGCACTTGCTGTCAATTGCGCCGACTGGGACCATTTCGATGGCCTTTGGTGACAACGCGAGCTCGGGCATCGAACCCATTTTTAGCCTACGTCAGCAGCGCAACAAAATGATGGCCGATGGCTCGCGCCAGGCGTTTGAGCTGGACGATTACGCCTACCGTCAGTTCAAGCTGACACAGGGTGAAGATGCAAAGTCCGATGTCTTTGTGACGGCCATGCAAATGACTGTTGCAGATCACCTTCGGGTGCTGGGTGCAGTAGCGCCTTACATTGATAGTGCGATCAGTAAGACGGTGAACGTCCCTGCTGACTATCCTTTTGAAGATTTCCAGCAGGTCTACATGGACGCCTGGAAAATGGGTTTGAAGGGCATTACGACCTACAGGCCCAATGACATGATCGGTGCTGTGCTGGTGTCTGCAGATGAAGCGGACAAAAAGACGGTCTTAGCGACAGCCCAGGACCTGCGCCAGGATGACCCGGATCGTCGTGTTGTGCTCAAAGATGTACAAAACATCAATGACGTGATGCGCTGGCCTGATCGCCCGGACGTGAACCCGGAAGGTATTACTTACCGAGTGAAGCATCCGCAAGGTAGCTTTGCAGTGGTGGTGAACCACTATCGCAATGGACGAATGCACCCCCTGGAGGTGTTTGTCGCTGGAGCTGAGCAGCCACGTGGGCTGGCAGCGATTGCGAAGTCATTGAGCGTTGATATGCGGACGGATGATGGTGCATGGCTGGCTATGAAGCTGGATTCCTTGCTCAACACCGTGGGAGACGATGGTTTCGAAATGACTGACCCGTCAACGGGGAAGGTTGTGATGATGCCGAGTCTGGCCGCGGGCTTTGCCTATCTGGTGAAGCACCGTTTGACGGAAATTGGAGCACTGGAGAGCACCGGGCATTCGGCGATGATGGATGCCTTGTTCTCCAAACGTGAACCCAAGACGGGGCCCAAGGGGGCACTTGGATGGCACGTCGACATCAGCAATCCGGTCACGGGCGATGATTTTCTTCTTCACACGAAGGAGGTGGTCTTGCCCAATGGTCAAGTGCGGCCATACTCAGTATGGCTGTCCGGTCAGTACCCCAAGGTGCTGGACGGTCTGATGAAAGTGCTGAGCATTGATATGCGTGTGAGCGATCCAGCATGGGTTGCCACGAAGTTGAGCAAACTCACCAACTTTGGTGAAGTGCGCGGCGATTTCCTTGCGCAAGTGCCTGGCGACGTCAAACAGCAGAACTACCCATCAACGGTGGCCTATGTTGCAACGGTGTTGTTGGCGAGATTGAAGGCGCTTGGACTGAGTGGCCATAAGGCAGATCTGCTCAAAGCAGAAAAGCCCGCGGTCACGGTCGAGGTTTCAGCCGTCAATGCTGCAGGGCGTCAATGTCCTGTGTGCAAGACCATGTCACTTCACAAGCGTGATGGTTGCGAGGTATGCGACCACTGCGGCCACACCGGAAGTTGTGGTTAAAGGAAAGGTCTGGTGAATTCCAGACCTGTGCAGGCCCTCGAAAGAGGGCTCTGCCATAAAACACTCCAAGTTTTATGGCAGGGTTTGCCGGTTTAGATGCTGACAGCATGGATTACAAGGTTCTCGATGACATCAGAAATCGCCAGAAAATTCAAAACCTCACTTGTTGCCGTGAAAAAAGTCAGGCAATTGGAAAGTACAGATTGCGGTGTCGCATGTCTGGCCATGGCTGCATCTATTCCTTACTGTGATGCTCGCGCTGTCTTTGTCGAGGTTGGGATATCGGACAGGTACAAGAGGCGCCCGTTTTCAAGTAATTTCAAAGATTTGGGAAAAGCCTTAAAGGCTGCCGGCGTAAATTCACGCATGAAACGGTTTCACGACTGGAACTGTGTGGGGCAGGCGGCAATTCTTAAGGTTTTCGTTCGTAAAAATAATTGGCATTGGGTGTTTGCAGGTCGGGATAGTGAACTCGGGCTTTTTGTGCATGACCCGGCAACGGATTTGCCGTCATTCGAATCAATACCAGAGGATGTCATGTGTATTGACTTTGTGGCATATCGTCCCTCTGGCTGTTTCATTGACATCAAGCCAATAGAGAGTGGTAACTGCCTCTGAGCGAGCGCGGATTACAAAAATCTTGGATTTTAGGTTCCGCTGGAACGCGGGGGCGGAATTTCACACAGTTCTTCACCCCAAAAAGACTCTTCTCGCCCCGCCGCCCGACTGGTTTTGTCTAGGAGCACATACCAAAGGCCTCCATGGTCCATCCCGCCGACGCTGTTTAGGCGCTTGACCTCACCAGTTCGCCCTGGGGATTTTGGTGGTCCAAGACGGGTTTTGCTCTGATCCTTGAGGACTTGGACCCTCAATCCCACTGAAATTTGTATGTCCATGGCACCAAAGTACCTGTAAAGCCGGGTTTGTCCAGTGGGGCAGGGCCAAGTTTCGGCTTGCCGCTTGCGGAATAACCCAGTAAGATTAAGTCGCTTCCTCATTTTGAGGACTCGCGTGTGCAATGCACGCCAATTTCAACCCGAGCGGGAATTCAATTCCCGCAGGGGTATTGGGTTCTCGCTTTTCCTTTTTGGAGAACCCAATGACAAATACCGTTAATGAAGCGGTCAAGCAAAAATCAGCCGATGGGCTTGTTTGCGTGACTCTGGAAGTACACCTGTGGTCTGGACGTAAGCGGCTCAAGAAAGAGCAGCTGATCGCGAAGAACCAGGCTTTTGAAGACCTTCCTCCTGCGACCTTGGCAACTCTTGGCTCGATCAAGATCTGCGACACGGACGATCTCGCCCCCTTCAATGCAATGAAGCGCGAAGCTGAAAAGCTTCTAGCGATCAATGGCCTGCCCCTCCTGGGGACGACCGGCATACCAGAAGCAAAGCTCGATAACGTCTACAAGGGACTGGCCCTCATTCAGGCAAAGTTCAACGACAAACGGGACACCTTCTTCAACCGCTTTGACCGCGCAATTGAAGACTGGCGTAACCAGCCGGAGAACGCTGAATGGAGCAACCTGATCCATGACATTCCATCGCCGGAACAAGCGGCCGGCAAGATGTCGTTCGGATTCCACCTGTGCCGCGTGAGCGCGCCCAGTACGGATGAGTTCAGCGACGCCAACCGGATGTACGCAAAGCAGATGACTGGCCTCAAAGGCGAGTTGTTTGCAGATGCTGCAAGCGAGGCGGAAATCCTGATCACGAAATACCTCACTGGCAAGTCCTTGACAGGGGTGGTTCAAAAGCGTGAGAAGGTGACTTGGAAGACGTTGCGGCCCCTGAAGCGCATCGGCGAAAAGTTCACCAGCTTTGCGTTTCTGGACCCGACATGCGAGCCTATGGCGGACATGATCGACCACGTGCTCGGTCTGCTGCCTGATGATGGCCCGATTGAGGGTGTGCATCTGATGCACATTTGGACCCTGGCACAGGCCTTGTCCAATCCGCAAAAGGCTATTGCGCTGGCGCAGATGGCGTTCGAAGCTGAATCCTCGGCAGACGCCTTTGAAAATCTGCTGGGTGTACGCTCTACGGCGCCGGCTTTCGCCGAGCCTGCAGGCATACCGGTTGAAGTTGCCCCGGCAACCGAGACTACTGCCGCATTCGACAGTGGGTTCATTCAAGTGCCTACTGAGCACCACCTGCAGGAGACCTCGCAAGAGATCGCCCACCAGGCGGATGTTTTGCAGGAACAGCCGTCGTTCGTCGCGCTGTTCTAAACATTCCAACCCAACCCTCACAACGCCTCGGCGTTTGTGGGGGCCTATGGAGGTCACATGAACAATGTGGGAAAGATAGCGAGTGCCCAACGGGTCATCGCTGGTTTGATGTCCCTGATACTGAGCAGGAAATGCACAGTTGAATGGGGCCAGTTGGCTGGATGCGGTGAAAACGGAGCAATCTCATTGCCCCGTCCAAAGACCGGTGACGCTGATGAAATCGCGCTTCTGACACGATTGGCCGTGCATGAAGCTGGACACGAGAAACACACGGACTTTGACTGCATTGAGGGACTGGATGGAAATGTCCGGGCACTGATGAATGCGCTTGAAGACCCTCGTATTGAGCGTGAGCAGGTCAAGACCTTTCCAGGCGCCGCCCTGGTTCTGAATCGTGGATTGGAAGATTCCATCCGTGCGGTAGACGCCAATTTCGATGCAAGTAATCCCGAACACAGCGCAAACCTGGTAACTCTGAATGTGTTGATCAAGGGATACCGAAAGCTGGTGGGTCATCAAGGCATGAAGGAAGCTGCAGACTGTCTGGTTGCCAAGGGCGATCAGATCCTGGGCGAAGATGGTGTGACTGCGGTTGGTCAAGCAATTGATCGTCTGGCTGGTTGTACCAATACGGCCGAAGCAGTAGCTCTAGCGAAGGATCTTTGGCAGGCCTTACAGCCTCCCGAACCGGAGCAACAGTCGCCTCAGTCGTCTGAATCTCAAGACCAGGACGATGCCGCTGATGCTGACGATGAAAGCCAGGAAAAGCAGGATGGGGCTGGCGCAGCGGACAAAGACACGCCAAAACAGCCAAGTGAGCCTGAAGGTAGCGGGGAAGACGAAAGTCCACCTGATTCCGATGGCCAGGCGGAAAGCACGCCTCCTGAGTCGAGCGCTACCGGTGGTGACCCTCCGCAAGGGGGAAGTCCGCAGGAAGATGCCGACGGCGAGCCAGAACCTGAGGGAAATGGCAATGACCAGAACCCTGAAAATACCGGTGGTGCCCATGGAGGTACCGATGATGCAGACGGGGGGGCTGGCGAAGCTGATGGGGACAACCCTGAAGGCAGTACCCCCAAGGAGCCGGGCAACGAATCGGGATCTGAAGACAGTAGCCAGAGTAATGGCGCCGGTGACCAGAATGGTGATGGGAAACCTTCGGCAGGCGCTCATAACCAGGAATCATCAGAAGGTGGTGAAGGTGCAACCGCACAAGAATCACAAAAAGGTGAGGCTGGACAGGGCAAACCAGGTCAGAACGGGAAACTTGATCTCAACTCAGCAATGGGTACTGATCTTGGGACATTACTGGCCCAGGCCTACGAGCTCAAGTACGGGAAACCGGACGTTGATGCTCCTGGTCAAGCGATGGCTGCGCAAGCAACCACACCCACGGACGACTTCACCCAGATGGTGGCTACTGCTTTGGAGCGAGCTGCTGACGATGGTGAATCGCTGGAGAAGGCACTGGAGTTGATTGAGGTGGCCTTGGAAGCTGTTTCCGCATCTGGACAAGGTGAGGGCGGTGAAAAGGAACCTGAATCTCTGGTGCTGGCTGCTGGTGGCGGAAATGCCACGGGCACTTCCAACCCCTTCGACGCATCAGCACGCCTGAATGGTGCTGTGAGTCGTCTCGTGAGGATTTTCACCAAGGAACTGCAGGACAAACGCCGGCGGACTGTGAAGCTGGCTTCGGCTGGTGGGCAGGTAGCAGCCAACCGGGCGTGGCGTCTCAAGGCAATGGGTGACACCAATGTCTTCAAAGTGACCTCAAGTGTCTGTGGTATCGACGCGGCCGCGGCCATCATGCTGGATCGATCTGGTTCCATGAGTCGTTGCATTGTTGAGGCCGCTGGTGCTGCACTGTCTTGTTCGCAAGCGTTGGAGAGGATATCGAAGATCAAAACTTCGATTGAAATGTTCCCGGGCTATGCACACAGTTTGCAAAACACGGTGACGCTGCAGGCATTTGGCCAATCCGCACGGCAAGTGGCGCGCAAGGTCAATGATGTGGATGCAGAGGGTGGAACGCCTTTGGCAGAAGCGCTGATGGAAGTGATGCCCAAGTTGCTTGCTCAGCGCGTGAAGAAGAGGATTGTCTTTTTAGTGACTGATGGCATTCCCAACAACCTTGCTGGGGCGCTTGATGAAATCGAGAAGGCGAAAAAATTGGGCGTTGAGTTCGTAGGCATCGGTATCGGTGAATACGGTAAAGCGATTGAGGGGCTGACCCCTTTCTCGGTTTGGATCAACGACGCATCTGAATTACCGGATGCATTTGAAAAGCTGTTTCGAGGCAACATTGCCTTGAAGTTGGCAGCTTGATTGGGGCTCCTTTGCGCGAAAGCGTGAGGGGGCTTTTTCCGCAGTCCTACTTTCCAAAAGGGGTTGCGCAAAAAGCCAAAACCAACGGCAGGAAATTGGACACGGCAAGTCAAACGTCTGGACGGAGAGCTCTAAATGCTGGACAATGTAATGGTTTTCGCATCTACGCGAATTTCGCAACCTTCCATGGTTGCCTTTATCTTTAACCCCATGGGGCCAGCTGCCCCTACTGGGGTGGTCGGTCCCTTTTTTTTGGAGGGACTATGAACGAAAAAGCGGAAGATCTAGCATTTGGCCGCTGGCCGGACATCCTTCAAGCGAGAGGGATGTCAGCAAGTTACTTCGGAAGTAAAAACGGCCCGTGTCCTTTCTGCCCAGATGGTGGCGGCAAAGACAGGTATCGTTGGACCCAGAAGAAGTACGGTGGTGTGTGGGTCTGCAGTGCGTGCACTGAAGGCAAATACGCAACTGGCTTCAACATGCTGATGAAGCACATGGGATACAAAACATTCCGTGAGGCTGCTGATGATGTGCGGGACTACTTCGGTGCGAACCCGAATGTGAAACCCATAACCAGAGAGCAGCGCATTGCCATGGATGGGTCTATGACTCCAGAACTTGTTCTGCGCAACCGGTCCAGGATGCAACGGACCTGGGATGAAGGCCATGAAGTCACTGCAGGAGACCCAGTCGATCTGTACTTGCATGCGCGGGTGCGGGGGCTGGATTTCATACCGGCCAACATTCGATTCCATCCAGCGTTGCCGTATTGGGCGCCGCCGCCTGATGGACAAGACAAGCCCGTGTTGCTTGGACGCTTCCCAGCCATGCTGGCATTCGCTCAAGCGCCTGATGGATCACTTGCACAGTTGCACAAAACCTACTTGACGCCGGAAGGTGTCAAGGCGAACGTGCCTCTGGTGAAGAAGACTGATCTAGGTGTTGGTGTCAATTCGTTTGCCGTTCGAATGCTGGAGCCTTATGGCGACACGCTCGGTGTGTGTGAGGGGTTTGAAACCGGCTGCGCCTCGGCGATGCTGCGTGACATACCGGTGTGGCCGTGCCTAAATGGGCCTGCCATGTCGGAGTTTGAGTTGCCCAAGGATCTTCACGGGAAAATCAGGAAACTGGTGATCTTCGAAGATTCGGACGAACTCAAGGCTTTTGGGCGCAATCCTGACGGCTCCACAAAATGGAGACGGCCAGGTAGTGTCTACGCTCAGAAACTGGCAGACCGAGCCCGTTTGGCGGGGCTGAGGACATTGATCATCAAGTCTGCGAAGGTTGGTGATGACATGGCCGACTACTGGAGTGCCCAAGCCACGGCTTGACGCTTCTAGAAAAAATTGATTGAACCCTCTACCCTTCGTTGGGTGGAGGGTTTTTTTTGGGCCCAGCCAGCGCCATCCTGTGAGGAAGAACGGGAACCCTCACCAATCCTGATTTGGCCGGCTGCTGTTGGCAACAAACAATGAACTACCCTGCTACCCCTTGGGCATTCACCAACACCAGTTCAAGAATTCGCGCATTCTGCCGTTATATCTTTGAAGCGGGTGATTCGTTGGGCTGGCATTTTGGCAAATATGCCAACAACGAAAGTGAGGCCATCTCAGCCAGCACAGTGTGAAGGAACTCTAATTGTTGGGATATGACTTTTTATGTCGCGTAAGAACTTGAGATGTCAACAGCTACAGGTGAGCCATAAGCTGCGCGGATCTGGTCGTCATCATGATGACTCCAAGGTGTTCGATGCCCGCTTCCTTCATGTAGTGGGGTTTCAGGCGCTGGCCATCAGCGTCAAGAGGGAGGATTTTGGATATTCCTGGCGCCTTGCTGGTGGACATGCTTGTAAAAGTGGATCTGCCTGGATGAACGTCCACACACTTGAGGATTTCAAACTTGTTCGCACACCACATCAGGTAAAGCCGATTTTGGATGGCGGAGATCGTGCCCTCAGCTGGAGCGCAGTTGATCACGTAGTCCCCAGGAAGAACACCAAATCCCATTGGATGTTTGGCCACCACATAGCTCCAGACATTGTCAGGTGCCGTAAAGGGTTCTTTGGAATATTGGGTGGGAATTCGAATAACTATGTTTTCACCCGTTCCCAAGGGCTTGACAAGACGTGTTTCTGGCGGATATTGAGTTATCGAGTCATTCAGGAAGTACCCCGGCTGCTGGTTGGTAACGTCACAAATCTTTAAGAAGATGTCCCATTCCGGCATAAGGAAACTACCGAGCATCGCAGAAACGTTGCCGGCGTCATGTTCTATTGCGTTGCCCAAAAAACGGGCACGGTCAAGCGGAAGAGCTGGAGCACCTAATGTGTCCAGAGCTCGATTAAGGCGGTTGGCGAATCGTTTCAGGAGTGCTTGCGATGCGGTCGATGACATGATGATTTTAGCAACTCACAACTAAACGGGGTCCGTATTCAAATGCGCAATTCTGATTCATATTTTCAATTTGGAACAGATTTATGTGGCAAACCTGTCAATTTTGTCAGTTTAGGGGTTGCAGTGTCGAGCCATCGAATGCAAAGTAATGTCTTGATACAAAATGAATCATTCTGCAATGGAAATTGTTATTAGTCCAACATCTGCTCTACCAAAGCAGACAAAGCCGCCAAAGCGCATGTACTTGCCCATTGTTGATCGAAGTATCCAGGATGAGAACAAAAGTGCCCTTTTGCGCCGCTGGAACTTCGTTTCGACTGACCTGGCTAACGATATACGTGTTTGCCAGCAGTGGTTTCCTGGGCAGCGGGTGCTCCTGGAAATGCTTACTGTTTTAAATGAGGAGCAGGTCCTCGAACTCGCCGACTGCGGCCTGCCTCTTTTCTCCATCCGTACCCCCATCGCTGCTCAGAATGATTCTTTCGACGCCCACAAGCCAAAAGATGCATTCCAGGCAGAAGCCATTGAGGAAGTCTTCATGGCTTTGATTTCCCGCTTGGACTGCCTTCGCACTTCACCGACCCAGGCCACCATGCTTTTCGATCTGCCCTCCGCGCAGGCTAGCTTGATCAGTCGCCACAGCCCACGTGAGTTGCACATGATCGCTACCGACCCAGCAGTGGTGCTTTTGCCAACCGTTGCCGATGAATACTTTTTGATCGCATCTACTACCCAACTGACCTTCAAAGAAAGAACGGTATTGGCTGGTACGGCGCGCAGAAAAAGAGCGATGTAGGCATAAGCCTGCAAATGAAATCCAAGGACCAGGAAGTTTTCAAAATTATGCGCTCAGTCAACCAAGCAACGGCCAATAAAGTGGCTACTGGTAAAGCCACGGCGTCAAAGTCAAGGATCAACCTGTTTGATGATCCAAGATGGGAAGACCGTTTCGACGTTCTGATTCGCTTGACCCAGCGTACCCAACTGATCAAAGACTTAACTGGCACCGACCTTCGTCCCCAGCGGATCAAGGCTGCGATCGACAAGCGCCTGGAGGAAATGGGCGTAGAGATTCAGCGCCCACGAGGAAGCGGCCAGACATACACCGCCAAGGGTTTCCTTTACAAGATGTCGGACAAATACGAGGCAGCCTATTTGCTTGGGCTGCACTTTGGAGCCAATGGTCCCGGATCACAGGCCGCGTTTGACACTAGCCTGGGGAATGCCCTGGACAAGAGGATGGAAACCTACTTGCGCTACTGCAGCGACATGCACGAACGTACGGAAGACGCAAGCATAAGCTTTGAAACCTACATTGTCTTGATTGAAGGTATCAAAAACCATGAAGTACCCATTCATACCTGCAAAGATTGCAGTACTACTTATTGCTGGCCTGTAGGTTCCTACGTGCGTCATTCCTGCCCAGTCTGCGCCGTCCATCAACTCGATGTGAAAGCTGCCAAGCAGAAGCTCGACGCGATGCTCAACGCCAAAAAGATCAATGCGGCCCCTGTCCGGAGTCATTTGTCGGGTGGTAAGTCTGGTGAACCAACTTGAATTTCAGTCGGACTTTTTAAAAAAGCGCCCTTTTAGAGGGCGTTTTTTTTGGCCCATGCAACTCATTAATGCAACATTCTGTATTAAGCATGGAGTTCTAGAGAATGCGTTTTCGCTTTCAAAGTGAAGATAAAACCGGGCAACACACTAAAAAGCGGACGTAGAGCGTACTCAGCAAGAAGGTTGAATCGAGACAATTGTTAAATGGTATTGAAATGGCTATCCAATTTAACGACACGAAGCAAACCTGAGGTTCAGGCCGTACCTTCCAACCCTTCCACGGCGCAAACTGCCGTCGCTGCACTTGCAGTAACGGTCCAAAATATCTATCCTCCAGACGATCAAGGTCTGCCGCTCCGCAAAATAGAAGATCTGCTAGCGGGCAATGAAAGTTTAATTTCACGTATCCGGCTCCATGCCGCTGCAGACGTGGAAATGTTCGATGTCCGATTCCTGACGCCCATCACGAATTTGGCCATGCAGATCAATGCACTGCCGGCCTCATCCTCTTCACTTTTCTCAGGGGCGGGTGGCCTGTTGCGAGCGTCTCTTGAAATGGGATTTTTGTGCTTTCAGGCCTCGGATGGTCGAATCTTTACCGGCGCGGACACCGTAGAGGTTCGACACAAACTGGAGCCTCGCTGGCGATATATCTGCTTTCTGGCAGGTTTGCTCCACCCAATAGGAATTCCCCTGGTACGCATGGTCGTATCCACCAAAGCGGGGGCGTCATGGCCCAAGCACAAATACGACATCACCACTTGGGCCCAGGACACCAAGATTGACCGCGTGTATGTGAATTGGTCGGATGAGTCCAAGATCGACCAGAAAAAGCTACTTGGGCCATCCCCATACACAGCATCAATCCTGCACAAAATAGTTGGGCACGAGAATCTAGGGTGGTTGGAAGAAGGTTCACCCGATCTGACACGTACTCTATTCGAGCTGGTTGGTGGAAGCGAGACCACTTCACGAATTGCCAAGGATGTTGTCTCAACGATGTGGGGCAAGGTACAGCAGCGAGAAGAGTCGCGGCGCCCGCAAGCTTACGGACGCTTGACTGTCGGCACACACCTCACACCTTACTTGGTGGGGGCGATGCGTTCGCTTGTTACCGACGGCAAATGGAAGCCAAATGACGGTCCTCTCATCGTGGATAGCACCGGTGTGTACCTGGTTTGGCCGGATGCAGGGGAGGAAATTGTCCGTCAAGGCGCTCGCGAAGGGCGCGATGGTTGGCCGTCATCTTCGGCTACCCTGGCGGAATTGCTCAAGCAGGATGGAGTTTTTGAAACCTCATATGGAAACGATATGGGGATGACAGAGGTCGTTGATAAAGAGGGCAACATCCTCCAGTCTTACAAGCTGAAGAAACCGACAACGGTCATCGAAACCTATGAGGCCTCCGACTATCAGAAGGCATCACCTAAGACGTTGAACGGTGTTTTAGATCGGGACCCTCTTGCGAGTGTTGAATCGAAAGCAGTAGCGAAAAAGTCCAAGCCTGCACAGGCAAAACCTGAGCTCGAAACACCAGAGGTGCCCACTTCTCCTGCGAACGCAACGGTAGACCAAGAGACCGGTGAAGTCATTGCGTCTACTGATGCTAACCCAGTCCTTGCCAGCGCTGGAGAGACTGATTCGCCGCCTGAAAATCCAGCAGACACACCGACAGCATTTTCAAAGGTAGCAAGTGAGGCTATCCAATCGTCGGCACCTGCACCAGCAACAATTCCAGAGCAAGGCGGAAGGATCAAGGAGGCGGCAGAAGTGAAGTTCAGTGACCTTGTTCCAGAAGAAATCCGTAAGGAAATCAAGACAACTCTGACGATTGAGTTGCTTGGCAAGGTCATAAAGGCTTGGCGCGAGCGTGGTGAACAGAGTACCACCATGCGTATGACTGATAACGGGGCTGCAATCAGTATCGAGTTTTTGGGAACACTCATGCGCAGTATCCCGGACTGGGCCAACGAAATGGCAGCTGCCGGTTTGATTTACGCGCCTCCTGACCGTCCAGGTCTAAAGGTTCATAAGGTGGCGATTCCGGAAGGATCCAAGGCCAAAGAGGCAATCGTCATTTCACGCTATGGTTGCAAAAAGCTGGTGCTCTAATGGCTGAAAAAAGATTTGAACAACTTTTGCGTCCAGCATTTGAGGCTCGGGCTGCAGTGGGGTGGGGGATCGCGGCCGTCTGGATGTTTATCTGTGCCGTCCTTGTTAACGCACCTCGTGCCACTCTACTTGCATCTGCAGGTCTTGCTGTCGTAATGGCGTCATGGCGAATGTTCGGGGCTCAACGCTTACTCAAATACAAGCTCTCGCTTTCGGGCAAAGAAGTGGTGATCATGCAGACCACGGACCTCCAAAAGGCCATGCCGAAGCTCGGTGAAAACCTTTGGCTGGGCTGGGGCTACCGGTGGGAGCCTCGTCATACACAGCGCGCATATGAGGTTCTCAAACGTGATTTGGATGATGTGTATCCACCCCTATGGTGGCTCAAGTGGATGGGTAAGACAAAAGATCCTCGCAAGGCAAAAGGCTTGCCCTGGGTGCATGGCCTGGACATGAAGGAAAGCGACGTGCTGCTGCCTTTCGAATCCTTGAAGGGGCACTGCGCAATCATTGCAACGACAGGGGCTATCAAAACCCGTCTGGCGGCATTGGTGATCTTCCAACTAGCCTTGCGAGGCGATTGCGTTATCGTGATTGACCCTAAAGGAGATCGTGACTTGCGCGAGATCTGCCGGCAGGCAGCTGTGCTCGCCGGCCACCCTGAACGGTTTTTGATGCTTCACCCGGCATTCGCTTCCGAATCCGTCAGACTTGATCTGGTGAAAAACTGGGATCAGGTGTCTCAGGTGGCTTCCCGCATCACTATGGTGTTGGGCTCTCAGGAGAGTGACAACTTCAAGGAGTTCTGCTGGATGGCCGTCCACCGGATTACCAATGGAATGAAGTACATCGGTCGCCGCGTGAGCCTCTACAACCTGAAAACATCAATGGAGTCACGGGTATCAGTCGAAAAGCTGACAGAGCAAGCTCTGCGGAAATTCTTCAAAGAAGAATGTCCCCAGTTGCTGGAGTCGATTGAAAAGGAAATCAACGCATCGAACGCCGCCGGCAAGCGCCCAGTCAGCAAGAACGCAGTAGAGACCAACTCTCCGGAGTTGAGCGCAATGATCAAGGTCTTCCTTTCCGAAGTGCCCGAGAGTCAGGACGAGGCTACTTTGAAGGGCCTACCTTCCAAGCCAGAGGAAGTACGCGGTTTGGTTGCCATTCTCGAAGCCAACAAGGAATGGTTCGGCAAGATGATCGTCAGTATTACTCCGCTGCTTACCAAGTTGACCACCGACGATCTGCGTGGGCTCTTGTCGCCGGACTATGAGGACATCAACGACACACGCCCCATCATGGATGGAAAGCGCCTGGTAGAAGGGAATCACATCTTTTACATGGGTACAGACACCCTGGCCGACGAATCCGTTGGTAAAGCAATGTCAACAATGGCTTTGGCCGAGCTTTCTTCGGTTGCAGCAGAGATTTACAACCATGGTGTTGCGTCAAAGGATGATGGTTCGCAACCACGTCGTGTTCACGTGGTCGTGGACGAATGGCGCGATGCCGCTTGTGAGCCCATGATCCAACAGGCGAATAAAGGACGCGGGGCTGGGTTCTTCATTTGGGCGCTTGGTCAAACATTCTCCGATTTGGTTGACAAATTTGGTGGCAATACCGCGCGTGCGCGTACTTTCATCGGCAACATGAACAACCTGATCGTAGGTGCAACTCAAGACCCGGACACGATGAACCTGATCATCGACAAGCTGGGTGAGACCTCGATTATTGTCAAAAGCCAATCTACAGGCATGGGCTCAAAAACCGAGGATGTTGGGCTGGAATTCAGCGCCAATCAGAGCGAATCTATCTCGGAAAAGACGGTAGAAATTTTCCCGAGGAGTTTGTTACCGCAACTACAGGATCTGCATTACATCGGATTCTTTAACCGTGGTGAACTGATTAAGGGTCGTATCCCTGTCATTGTGCAGAACAAAAGCGTTACCAAATAAAAATGAATTCAGTATCAAACATCGGGACCGTAGCTAGACAAGACAGATTGCTCGCCCAGGGTGGCGCGGCTGTTTGGGCTATCAATGCACTTGCTCCCAAGACACCAAACGCCTGGCTGAACGAGATCATTCGCAATAAGCCGTATGAGAGCATCGCCTTGTCGATTTGGACGCACCAGCCGAACCTGCGTGTTGCAACCGAGAAGTTGGGTGCTTACCTTACGCCTCTGTGGCCAGCACCTGATGGCCAGTCACTTTGGAGTGAAGCTATCGAGAAGGCGGTGACAAAGGTGGACCTTGCGGTGCAGCGGGGCGAAAGTTACCACGGGCGGGTAGTCGGAATTTACCTTTTTTGGCTAGCCAGTTGTGTTCGTGATGTTGCGCGAATTTCTGTTCATGGCTACAACAAGCATGGTGAGCGCATCATTTGGAAGTATTTCTCCCAGCCTTTGAGTGTCTGGGTGAAAGCCAATGGTATTGATCACATCGAGGCTGTTTTGGTCGATGAGGACCCAGCTGAAGAAGTCACGGCAGGCCTGCGCACGCATTTGGTGGCCAGCATCACCGATCCCGTGGACGCCGGATACCTGGAAATGTATGCACCGAGGGGCTAAAGAATGAAGAACAGTCAGCACCTTGGATTTTGGTTGGCAGTTGTGTTCCTGGGTTTTTTCATCGCACCATTGATGAGAAGTGGATCAAGCATTGAGTCCTTTGTGGTGGACGAAGTTCGTCAGACACGTGAGGCACTTGGAATCCGCGTGGGCGATTTTGTTGTTTCGTTCGCGAACGCAGCCTTTCAAGACACCCCTTTGGGCATGATTGCTCAAACGGCAAAGACGGCCAAGCACACCAAGGAAGAAGTTGCCTTATCGAAGAGGGTGGCTGGACCTGGCGGCGAGCTCATGTCTTCGGTTTACAACAGCTACCTGCAGGGACTGATACTCCAGGCATTCGTCGTCGCAATGAGGCTGGCGATCGTACTGATCTGGCTAGTAGTGCTTGCCCCAATGTTGGGAGCTTCGGTGTTCGACGGGTTCATGCAACGGCGCATCAAGCGCGCTGAATTTGGTGCCATCCGTCCTGCAACGTTCACCGTAGCTGGTATGTTTGTCATCCCTTTATTGGCGCTGCCTCTCGTCTACCTGGTCATTCCTTTCAGCCTGTCGCCTTTGCTCGCGCCGCTTTGGGCTTTGATTGTTGCTTTGCCTCTATCACTGCTGGTATCCAACATGCAGCCACTATTTGGACGTTGAGTCGATTTATATCGCCATTGGCTGCCTGCCAATGGCGCTTTGCATCCTTTTAGCGTCATTGGCCGGGTAAGAAATCAGGTCTGAGCTTGGAAAATTCCAAGCATGCATACCGATACGTCGTCAGCCGTAAATCCTCAAGAAGCCATCCGTCTAGGTCATACCCAAAGGGTTCTGGCGCAGCTGATGGATACCTTGGCAGTTCTTAGAACCTACTTTGATGACGTTGAAATCAGCGAAATCATGATCAATGGGCCGGATGACGTGTTCATCGAAAAGAACGGCAAAACAATCAGGCTAAAGGTCAAGTTAGCCGCCACAAACATTCGTGCCGCAATCAGTTTGATTGCTGGTCTGATGGAAAAAGAGGTTGGCGAAAAGAACAAGCAGCGTGTCTTGTCTGCCCGACTCCCAGGATTCCGGGTAGAGGCAATTCTTCCTCCCGTTGCAGTTAATGGCCCGACCATGTGTATTCGGCGCCATGCCGCCCGCGTTTTCAGCATCGAAGAGTACATCGCAAGTGGCGTGATTTCGAAGGAATATGCGGATTTGCTAAGGCAAGCGATCCTTAGCAAGGAAAACTTCCTGATCGTCGGTGGAACTGGCTCTGGCAAGACAACGATGATGAACACGGCCTTGAGCATGGTTCCTCAAGAAGAGCGTCTGTTTGTCATTGAAACAGTACACGAATTGCAGATTGTTTCACCGAATAAAGTGATCGTTGAATGTGACGACGAACACGGCATGACCCCGCGCAAAGCTGTGCGTACCGCCATGCGTTATGCCCCAAAACGTGTGATCGTCGGCGAGTTGCGTGGTCCTGAAGCCTATGACTGGATGGACGCAGCCAACACAGGCCATCCTGGATCAGCGGCAACCATCCATGCCAACAGTGCCGTCCGCGGCCTTGGCCGGCTGGAGAACCTGCTTCTGATGGCAAGCATGGGCATCCCCCACGAAGCATTAAAAGTGGCCATCGCTGACAGCGTTCAGTGGCTGTTCTTCATCAAACGCGATGGTCCTATTCGCAAGGTTAGCGAAGTCTGCCGTGTGCACGACTACGACCGCGTAAAGGGTGAATACATCCTTGAAAAGTTCTGATTTCCCTTTACTGTTTTTTACCCTAGGAGAGCTCTCATGATCAAAACCATCAAATCAAAACTCAACGCAATGCGCCAAATCCAATGGAATGACCAGAACTTTAAAGCGGTTGTGACGTCCACGCTGGTAGCGGCGCTGCTCACAGTCATGCCCCTGGAGGCTATGGCGCAATCCTTCGACATTCCATTCATCACGACGTTTGGCTGTGGGGTGGTGAAATGGCTTAAAGGTCCGTTGGCGATTTTGATCTTCGTGTTGGTAGTGATCGCCACACTGGTTATCGGCATGATTTCGAAGATGGACTGGAGCCGCATCATTTCTGTTTGTGTGGTCTTTGGCATCATTATTGGCCTTGGCGGCATTCTGGCGAATTCGTCATATTTCCAGGCCATGCCCGCAATGCAATCCTGCCTGGCCTAAGGCCATATGGCATCGCGTTCGTCGGCCTTTCATCAGTCGCTGCAGCGATCGCGATTGATCATGGGAATCGAAAAGACAAGCTTCGGGGGTTTGGTCTTCGCCAGCTCCTTCTGTCTGGTTGCTCGCAGCTATTGGGGCGTCCCAATCATCGTCCTCCTATATCTGCTCGCCAAGTGGCTTACCAAGCGTGATGGGCAGTTCATGGAGGTGTTTTTCAAGTACCTCAATGAGGACCATGTCTACGACGCCACACCGCGAATAAGCGATTACAAGTCCCGGCCCAAAGGCTGGGGCAAAGACCTTCCGCTCTGACTGGAAAAAATGATTGCTTTTGAAGATCTTTTCAACAAGCCGCGTAAAGCGGCTCGTTCCTTTGGAGAATTGCTTCCTTGGTTTGCCCAAGTCGCACCCGGACTGGTAATCTGCCAGGACGGCTCGCTACTTGCGGCCTATACCTTTGAAGGCGCCGATGTTGAGGGGCGACAGGACTTCGAATCCGATCAGAAAATCAATCAGCTTCAGACGGCCCTTCGTACGCTGACTGACCGAATCACCATGTGGACGGTTCAGGAGCGGCGGTTTGTATCTGGTTACCCGAAAGGGGATTTCTCCAGTCCAATAGCACGAGCAATTGATGAGCAGTGGGAAAGGGCCATTACGAAGCAGCGTAATGCACGCTTGACGCAGCGGATCTACCTCGGATTCAAGTTCCCAAACTCCAGCGAAGCCTTTTTTGAAGCCTTACGAGCTGAGCTTGAAGAAAACGATGGAAAGGTCCTGCAGGCTTTGGGGGGGCTAATCAAACGAAGATTCTCTGACAAGGGCGCTATCGGTAAGGTCCGCGGACAACTTGCGGACATGACCATAGAGTTTGAAAAGATTCTGGGAAGCTTCTCCGGGATTGTCGAGATGAATCTCGGGTTCAAACGCCTTGAGGGGGAAGACCTCCTGGGTGAACTGTACTCACGTGCCAACTTGGCTTCACCTCCTGGGCCTGTTCGTTTGCCAAAGGGGGGGGCTTATCTGAATACTGCACTGGCATCCGATACCGTGATCAGGCGCCAGGACCAATTCGAGTTCAAAGGACCAACAAAAAGCGCATACGTTGCGGCGCTCTCAACCACCGGCACGCCACAAGAGGCGTACAGCGGTTACATGGATTCACTGATGGCCGTGGATTGTGAGTATGTCCTGGTTCAGTGCTATCGCTTCATTGATCGCACTGTTGCAGAAAAAGCAATTCAAGATGCAGAAATGTTCTACCGCTCCGAAGTGAAGTCGGTTTTAACTCGTGTCTTTGAGCGCATGACGGACTCCGAATCGGAAAAGGTCAACACCGGTAACCTGCAACTGGCGCAAGATGCGCAGGATGCCCTGGTAGAACTCACTGCTTCTGATGTGAGCTATGGCTACTACAACATGACAATTCTTGCGCTCGGAGCAACGCAGAAAGAAGCCGAAAATGCGGCCGACCTTATGTCGAGCAACTTGAGGGCAAACGGCTTCACAATCCTTCGCGAGCGGCAAGGGCTGATGTCTGCATTTTTGGCAACAATGCCAGGAAATGCAAATGCCATCCTTCGCTGGAAACTGGCATCTACGGCGAATCTGGCCGACCTAGCGCCTATCCGCACAATATCAAAGGGCGAGCCCACCCATCCACTGTTTTCTCGGCTTATAGGTCATGACGTGCCTGCATTGACCAGGTTCTTGACCCCATACGGCGTGACGTACGATTTCAACAATCACGAAACTGATGTTGGACATACTGCGGTCATTGGCGGTACAGGAGCCGGAAAAACATCGTTGATGACCCTCTTCATCTCGATGTTTCAAAAGTACAACCCTGGCCAGACGTTCATCTTCGACATGAAATATTCGTTGATGATGGCCACTGTGTTGCTCGGGGGAAAGCACATAGATATGGGCGCCAAAGGTGGCAAGAACATCGGGATGAACCCGGTCAAAACCATGCTTCTCGCCAATGACGACATGCAGCTGCGCCAGTGGGTTGAAGTGCTGATTGGTGCAGGCGGGAACACGATTTCCTCGAACGAGAGCCAAGTAATTTACACGGCCATTCAAGGACTCCGGCGTTCACCATCTTCCACATGGCGGCTATCTGCCCTGTATGCACTGATTGCTGGCGCCGACCAGGATCTGGCAGCAAAACTAGCGCCATATGTCGACCGAACCGATGACGATGAGAGTGGTTCTGGGCCATATGCCTCATATTTCGACAACGACGAAGATCATTTCCAGCTGACCCAGATTGTCGGTATGGAGGTTGAGGGCATTTTGAAAACGCCACAACTGGCAAGTCCATTTATGGACTATGCGTTCTATAACATCGAGCGCCGGCTGGATGGATCTACGCCAACCCTGATTTACATTGAAGAAGCCTGGTACATGCTGGCCAACGAGACTTTCGTTGAGAAGTTCGAGGCCTGGTTACGCACGTTCAGAAGTAAGCGAGCATTTATTGTCTTTGCTACGCAATCCCTGGGTGAAATCGCGCGTCTCAAAAACCTTGAGGGAATAGTCACCAATATTCCCACACAGATCCTGCTGCCAGCCGTTAAGAATTCAGTTCACCAACAAGCGGACTTGTACAAAGAGGTATTCGGCATTAACGACAACCAACTTGATCTTCTCGCTCGTGCCATCCCCAAGCGAGATTACCTGATCGTCAAGCCGTCAGTTACGCGTTTGGTCACCACACAGATGCCACCAATACTAATCGCCATCAATGAGGCGACCACACAACCTTCAATGCGGTCCGCGGTGCTCGCAGCTGCGGCCAAGGGTGGCCCCGATTGGGAACTTAATTTTGTAAGAGAGGTGCTTCATGTTCAAGTCTAAATTTGTTGCTTTCGTCATCGCCTTTGGATCAGTGGTCGGAATGCCACATGCCAATGCAGGATCAGTTGCTGGAACTGGTGGGGCGACTGAAATTACTCAGCTCATGAACAACGCTGAATTATTGAAGGTGGGCGTGGACACGGCACAAACTGCAGTGACTTCAGTCAACCAATACATGACCCAAATTGAGCAATACCGGAACCAGCTCATCAATACTGTTGGCATTGATCCCATGAAGCTCAATGCACAGCTGAACAGCCTCAATACCTCGTACCAACAGTTGTCTGTATATCGAGACCAAATTAACCGCACCTCTGGCAGCATGACAACCCAGATCAACGCCTGGGGCCAGCGGTTCACAACTGCGAAAGTCGCAGGCCGAACTCTCAAAGAACAGCTTGAAGCCGAAGCAAAACTACGTGAAGGCCGTAACGGCGCTGCTCTGGAGCGTGCCAAGCGTGATGAGCAGATCATGCAGGAAGTGAATTCCGATATTGACCAACTGCGGCAAACTGAAGCTGATATTCCTCGAAGTCAAGGCATGAATGAGTCGATCCAGAACATGCACCGAACGATGAACAAGATCGCATTCCAGAATACCAAAATGATCGAGCTACTGGTGGAAAGCAATGCATCCAATCGCACCAACAACATGGACCGGAATGTTGATGCGGAAAACAGCAACCGGATCGAACAGTACCGCAAGGATTACCAAGATGCGTTGCGGAAGCGCCAGCTTGAATTCATTGCACCAAAATCAAACTAACCCTCACGTCGTAACTCATATGAACAACATGACTTCTGAGGATGCTGGACGCAGAATCTTCGCATATGCCGTTGGCGGAATGATACGTGTGGTGCGTGTTTTCGTCGCGAACGCAATTGCCACAGCAAAGGCTAGAAAGGTGACGTTCGGGGGCATCATCTTTGTGTTGATGATGTCAAGCTTAATGGCGGTGGCACAGAACAACACCCCCGGGGCATCTGAGGGCGCAGTGTCAAGACCGCCAGCTGTAAACAGCACTGGATTGAATTCCGTTGATGTGGCTGCCATGATTGCGAAGTCCATGGACGATAAGTTGAACGGATTAACCGGTTCGTCAACCTTAATGGGTGCTCGCGACATCATCTTGGGCGTTGGTTTGGCAATTGGCCTGTTCTGGACAGGACTCAAGACCATGGTTGCCGGCAAGGGTATTGGTGAACTGCTTGGAGAGTGGATTCCCATTCTGATCACTGCAGGAGTGGTTACGGCATTAACCACTCCTGGGCCAGGCAGTGCTGGTAATCAAATAGCCCTCACCATGGACAATATTGCAGGTGCAATCACAGGCGCAGCTGGTGGCCAAGCAATTGATACCTCAAGCGTACAGGGCATTATCAGTTCCGCCGTGACAACCACATTCAACGCCGTTGTGAGTGTTGCCAGTGCTCCTCAACGTACCGAAGGTGGCTGGAGTGATATTGCGGGCGCTATTGCATCCGTTCCAATTTGGGTTTACGCGACTATCATGAAACTCGTTACCAGTTTCATCATTGTCATAGCAATGTGTATCTACATGGCAACCGCTGTGATGGCCATGGTGAGTATCAAATTGGTGATTGCGCTTGCGCCCGTCATGGTCCCATTCTTAATCTTCAAGCCTACAGCGTGGCTCTTTGATTCATGGCTGAAATTTCTACTTGGTGCTTCCATGATGAAGTTGGTGGGTGCTTTCATGCTGAGCCTTACCTCTGGACTGATGAGCTCGATGATGCTTGTTGCACAGAAGATAGATTCCGATTCAGCGTCCGGAACCTTTGACACCTTCACTGGAGACATTGTTTTGTTCGCCACAATCCTGCTTATGTCTGTACTTGCGGGCTTGCTGATGGCCCAGGTGCCAAGCATTGCAAGTGGATTGTTGGCCGGAAGTGCCGGTGGGGCTGGCTTCAGTGGCCTAAAGGGTGTTTCGCAGAACTTGGGCTCTAAAGCTGGCACCAGTGCAGCGAGCTCTGGTGGTCGATTGGCCTACGACAAGGGCATTGGTGAGGCTCGTGCAGCCCGCCAGGGGGCTAAAGATGCTGCCGGCGGCTTTTCAACTGGTGGCCGCCAATATGGAAGCAATCGTACAACTTCAGCCTACCTTAAAGGACATTCGGAGGCTAAAGGTGGGCAAACACAAAACGCCTCCGCTGGCAAAAAGAGCACTTGGCGAGACTGATATGGGGGCAGGGGGGCGGCTGTTGACAGAGGACAATTCCGTGCTAATTTGAATGTAAATAGACACGGGATTTATAAATGAAAGCTAGATCACAATATCTGAGCCGCCTTCTGAAAACAGTAGGCTTTTGGCTGTTTGGTGTATTGCCATCAGCCGCGGCAATCCTTTCCGCCGTGATTATGTTCAGTACCTGGATGGGTGATAAGAACCCACCACTGAGCTTTCATATCTTCGGCAGGTTCACCACGGAAGCCCGTGTTTTATTGAGCTTGATAGCGTACCTAGTGTTGCTTCATTTGGCCCGCATTTGGATGTGCAAGCGCCTTACTGATGCAAATGGGACAATTCCATTTGAGCCTGAATTGACCAGTGACAGTCTTCGCGCCTTTCTGCCCGCAGTCATGACGTCCTACATTGTGTTCTTCGCCTTGTGGGGTGCATTTGGCACCAAAGTTGCGGCAACCAACTATGTGCTTCTGGCTGCATTTGGTCTCATAACTTTCCTGAGCTGGGTAATCATCAAAACAGGTTGGCTCTACGGTTTCGTAATTGCTGACCGCTCACGTGTTCAGTACGGTGATTCCTCTGAGCCAGCACAACACGCGAACGTGGCCCGCAAGCAAGTAGCCAAAATCACATTCAAGGACATTCACGGCAACACAGCTATCAAGCGTCGTCTGTTGGAGGCAGGACGTGCCATCGTGGATGCTCCTAAAGGAGGCCTGGGCAAAGCTCGCAACGGTATCTTGATGGACGGTGGGCCAGGCAATGGCAAAACGGTCTTGGCCGAAGCCCTTGCCGGTGAACTCAAGCTCCCATTGTTGACACTCACCCACTCGGATGTGGCCAGTCGCTGGGTAGGAGAACGCACTGAAAAAGTTAAGGCCGCTTTTGAGCAGGCGATTCGCACACAGCCCTGCGTCTTCTTCATTGACGAAATCGACAGCTTCTTGCCAGATCGGTCAACCGATAGCGCCCAAACCAAGGAAGACAGCGATGTCACCAATTCACTTCTGACGCTACTGATAGAAATTCGTAAGCACCGTGTCGTGGTCGTGGCTGCAACGAACTACGTTGATCGCCTTGACAGTGCTGCCATTCGTGAAGGTCGCTTTGACTTCAAGATCGAGATAACCCCACCGGATGAGGAAGCTCGTATTGGCCTACTGACCGCCGGTTTAAAAACCAACGCACCCACTTTGCGAGTGAATCTGGCGACTATAAAAACCGTTGCTCAGCGGTGGAATGGCTTTTCGGTGAAGCGAATCCTTGCCGTAACGGAGGAAGTGCCGTCCTACGTGGCTGAAGCACGTGAGCAAGGTGCTTTCAAGGGTGAACTGGAGTTTGACGACTTCATGGCCGCATTGCGCCGGCTGCAGGGCCGTAAGGGGTCAACACCTGAGAATGTTAAGGCCATGGCTGACCTGGTTCTGCCCGAGGTGACGCGGGAAGCCATGACGATGCTTGCGAGCCGCCTGAAAGACCCACAGCGCATTGAACGCCTCGGCGGCACGCTGCCCTCAGGTGTCCTGTTCTTTGGCCCTCCTGGCACGGGTAAGACCGTCGCATGCAAGGCTTTGGCGAAAGAAGTCGAGTGGGCATTCCTGACCAAGACCGGCCCCGATCTGGTGCGTGACCCCAAAGCCCTGGACAAGCTCTATGCGCAGGCAAAGGATTTGCGGCCGTGCATCATTTTTGTGGACGAGGCAGATGATTTGTTGATTTCACGTGAAGCATCCCGTAATTCGGAAGCTACCAACAAGCTTCTGACCATCATGGATGGCGTGAATGACCGTGTGCGCGATGTGGTGTGGGTGGCTGCTACCAACAATCCAGAGCAGATTGATACCGCTCTGCTACGTGGCGGTCGCTTCACAGAGAAGGTTGAATTTGTTCGTCCAGACGAAAACCAGTTGACAACACATATTGCACAGTGGTTCACAAGCCGCAAGATTGGCCTGAAGTCAGGTTTGGATGCACCGACGATCGCATCCATGCTGGGCGATGAAAGTATTGCCAATGCAGAAGCTGTCTTGCAGTATGCAGTTAACCGTGCAATCTCGAAGACGAACGATGATTTCATTGAAGTAGGAACAGCCGATGTTCAAAGGGGTGTAACGATGGTTTTGGGGGCTTCGTGCTGAAAATCCGTATCTCTAAGCTGCTCGCCACTTCGGTGGTGGGCTTTCTTTTCATCGCCTCCACCCAGACGTCATTCGCACAGAGTACCTCTGGTGACGAAGTGGTAGTGCAAGGACCGAAACAACCTGATGATTGCGTGACCCAGGCGGCTACCTATCACTCGGTGAGTCCTTGGGTTCTTCGCGCCATCATCCAGGTGGAATCCAGTTTCAATCCTAATGCTATGAATAAAAACAATAATGGCACGGTAGATGTTGGGATCGCACAAATTAACTCCATGCACTTCAAAGAACTGGGCAAGTTTGGAATTGCGCCTCGCGATTTGATGAATGGGTGCATTGCAAGTTATGTTGCTGCTTGGCATTTGAAAAAACAGGTCAATGCGTATGGGAATACATGGTTTGCTGTGGGCGCATATCACTCTGCAACGCCCTGCTTTAATCGCCGGTACACAGGGTTGGTTTGGAATGTTCTTCTCAAATGGGGAGTGGTCAATGGCCCAAAGGCAAAACCTGTAGCCATGTCGGCCTGCGCTCCTGATAAATCGAGCACAAGGGTTACCAAATCCACTCAGACTAAAGAATCCTCACTGCTCGCACTGGATTGAAGCTGCCAGCACATCCTTCATTCAACGTTCAATTCTTAGACTTCGGACAGATCAATGAGCTCAACCGCAACAGAATCTCAAACCCAACCTCCAGATCAGAATTCTGAGGTGTTGGCTCTCGTGCATCAGATCCTGGTTATGCCAGATCAACAGAGGCAGGCACTCGCGAGAGTGTGGGCGGCCATGGATCCTTCGTTTGGGCAGGACCAATCCCAAAGGGGTGGTTCCTTTCCGTCCGAAGCTATAGCGCAGGACGGGGTTATTGATCCAAATGCGGTTGCAAAGCTTACTGAGTGGATTAGTGCGCAACAGCCATTGCCACCGAAAGAGAGGATTGAGAAATTAAAGGCAGCGCTCGACCAAGAGAGTGAAGAATGGGTAATCACCCTTTTGCATGCCGAAATCGCCAAGGTCCAGAATGCTCACCCATGGCTCGCTGCTGAGAATGCAGTTGTCCGGTATGCCTATGAGCACCCAGTCCTGATGTTTGTTGCATTGTTCGGTCTTGGCCTGGGACTTTACAGATTCGGCAAGGTTTTTGTGGGGTGGATCTTTTAGAAAAATTCCTCAACCAACTGAGAAGGCCTGCTTGCGGGTCTTTTTTTATGCCCGGGAGAGGGGGCACGCACTAAGCCGAGATGACGTGAAGCAAGCGGCCGTAGTCTGGGGAAGGAAAACTAGTGGGCATTGCACACCCCACTGAATTGAAATATCACCTCAACACCCACGATTTGTAGGCCAAAGACAGGAGCAATGCACTGTTTCACGTGTGTTGGGCGGTCAAAAAAAGATGACTGCACACCTACGATTACCACACTACTGTAGGAATCGTCGCATGGGGTTATTTTCAGGTAAATCAGGCAAGCAGCCTAAGGGCAATCGAAGCGAAGACATTCGCCTCCAACCCAATACACCCGTTTCAGCTTATGAGGATGGGGCCAACAAGTTCGCTGAGATCTGGGGTTCTTCCATGGTCAATTCTGGACGGTTGTTCGTCATTTCCGTGGTGTCGCTTTTATTGGCCATTACCGCGGTTGGGGCTGTCATGGTATTGACCCCGCTCAAAGAGGTCACGCCGTATGTGATCGAGGTCAATCCGGGCTCGGGGATGGTCAACAAGCCAATCGAGGTCCAGAAGATAACTCCCAATATAGCTGTGGTGAAGGCTGAGTTGGCGCGTTGGGCCGAAGCTGTGTACACGATTGATCCCCTTCGCACCAATGATTTGTTCAAGTACGCAAACGTGCGATCACGGGGAAAAGCGATTGCCCAGTTCTCTGAGTTCAGGGCGCGCGAACAAGTCTTCGCCCGCTTGCAACGTGAAGCTGGCCTTGTCCGTGAGGTGAAAGTCTCTTCGGTTGATGCCAGCCAGACCGGAATGGCCTTCATCTTTTTGAAAACACTGGAGCGTACCGGCAACCAAAGTGTTGAGGACAGCAAGGTCAAGCGTTATCGCCTGACGCTGCACTACCAACTTGATTCCCCACGAGAAGAGACTGCCCTGCTGGCGAACCCACTTGGCTTGTATGTGAACTTCTTTAATGAAGCCGAAGAAAGGGCCAACTGATGAATTTTCGGCAAATGGCGCTAGTAACTGCGCTATCCCTCATTGGCTTAGTTGGTCAATCCCACGCGGAACTGATTGCTACCCCTCTGACCGGTGATACGCGGCTAGTGCAGTTCACTTACGATGAAGACAACACATTCTTGGTCCTTGCTAAACCGAAAGCTGTGACTCATTTGCAGTTTGCCGCGGATGAAATGCTGCAGTCTGTTGCTTCTGGAGATACCGCCCAGTGGGAGCTAACCCCCACGAAGAACCGGAAAAACCTGTTCATCAAGCCGAAATTTGAAGGTATCGAAACTTCAATGACGGTGATCACCGATAAGCGTACCTATCAGTTTGTGCTGCGATCAACAGCGGACGGCAAAAAGTGGTACCAGCGTGTTTCCTGGATGTACTCGTCCAGTCTTGTACTAGAACAAGACGCCCTTCTGGATGCACAACCGAATGCTCCCGTGTCTGGCGGGCTACCTGATCTCGCCGCTAATAACGGCATTCGCCCGTCCCAAACGGCATTCAATCTTCCTCGCGTTACTGCGTCAGTTAGTTCTCCAACTACCTTGAAGCCTGACTCTTTGCGCTTCAACTACAAGATTGAGGGTGACGCTGCATTTAAGCCCACACAGGTCTTTGACGATGGCAAGTTCACCTACTTAAAAATGCCTCAGGATGTCCAGGAGATGCCGGCGCTCTTCAGTGTTATCGAAGGCCAAGAATATTCACTGGTGAATTACACGGTCGATGGCAGCTACATGGTTGCACAACGCTTGCTGGAAAACGCCGTGCTCAAGTTGGGCAAGTCCGAAGTGATGGTTACCAAGGTTAAGTCGGGCGGTGGATTTATGGGCTTTCTTCGTGGGGACGGCGCGCAATGAGCATTTCCGACAAGTCAATTATTGACCCGGAGCCCAACAATCCTGGTATTCCAGTCAAGAAGTCGACATTGGCTGTAATCGCTGCATTGGTCGTGGGTGTTGCGTTTGTCAGCGCATTGGTACTCAACGCAGGAAATCCGACGACTCCTCCGATTGCACTTGCTGATGCAAAGTCAACTGATCCTACCCAAGACTCTGGTTCGAAAGTCGCTATTGATGAAGAGCTGAAGAAGGCAAAGCAAGCTGCTGATGAAGAGGAAAAGAAACAGGGTGGTGGGAAACCTAACCAGACCTCACAGCCAAATGCACAAGTGACACATCAGCCAGGTGTACAGCCATCAGTAACTGCTGCAAGCGTTCTGCAAAACCCTTTGCCTCCTGGAGTTCGTCGTGACAACCAAGATGGAGCGTTATACGACAGGGCATTGTCTAAGGGGAACGTCACTACTGGAACTCATACCGCTGCGGTGGCCGGCAATGGGCGCGGTGGTGATGACTTTGAGATCGAGGCACAAGTCCGGGGGGCTAAATCGGTTGCTTTTGATGAGTCACAGGGTTCGTCAGGCATTGCCCAGGTTGGGCAAGCAGCGACTGTGCTGACTGGTCTTCAGGCGCCATCAGGTGGAAATGGCGCTCAACGTGCGTTAGTTGCACTGCCGGATGCTGCCTCTGCAGGTAACGTCCAGGCGCCAAGTGCATCGATGCAAAGCTCAATGGATCGAATGCTCGGAAACTTGCGAGCTGCTCCCGGCGGGGCCGCAGGTCGTAGCCAAGGTGGTGGCAGTGGAAATACAGCGTGGGTCAGTGAATATGCGGCCGGTACGGGTCAGCGTAGCTCAGAAACGATTAAATCCTACCCGACAAATTCACCTTACACCCTGCATCAAGGAAAGATCATCCCTGCTGTCCTTGGCCGTCAGATCAATTCTGACTTGCCGGGTGAGATTACAGCCTATGTAGTGTCCAACGTCTATGACAGCCTTGGTAATGGTGCCCTCCTTATCCCACAGGGTTCTGTACTGGCTGGGCGCTACAACTCGGAAGTCAAGCCTGGCCAAGAGCGAGTCTTGTTTGCCTTCAATCGCTTGATTATGCCGAATGGGCAGAGTTTCGATCTACCTGGTGCTCAAGGTTCTGATCTCGCAGGAGCTGCGGGTATCACGGGCGACGTAAATAACCACTTTTTTAAGATGTTCAGTGCGAGCTTCTTTACGGCATGGCTCGCCGATCGTGTCAAACCACAGACAACAACCGCCGGAACAACTGGATTGACTACCTCAGTGTCTCCAGCCGGGCAAGTTCTTGTAGATGTGAGCAAAGCCATCCTCGACAGAAACCGCACCATTGCTCCGACCATCAGTGTTGAGCAGGGTACACGCATCAATGTCGAAGTCAAAAAAGACATGGAATTTTCAGGTCCGTATAGCTGGAGCAAAAAGTGAAACTCAACAAAATAACAGCGCTCAGTGGATTGTTCGCTCTGGCCCTGGTGGTATCGCCGTCGGTGATTGGGTCTTCCGCGCAGCGTGTTGGTCAGTATGACTTCACATATTTCACAAGCGGTGAGCAGCGCGCTACGCCTGTTCAAGTCTTTGATGATGGGAAGAGCACATATTTTCAATTCCGTGCTGGTGAGGCCATTCCGGCAATCTTCAGTAACAAAGATGGGAAAGTCGGCTTGCTGGTTCCCTACTTTGAAGGACCCTATATCCGGGTTCAAGAAACATCGGGGAGGTTCACGCTTCAACTGGGTAGGGCGCAGGCACAAGTTGTCTATGGTGGTTCTGGCCGCGAAGAAACACCAGCAATTGACGCGGTGAATCGGAACGGGTTGCGGACGGCATACAACGGGGGAGGCTACCCAGCGAATGCAAATGTCAAACTGATTGCTTCGCTGGGCCCCACGCTTTCGTTCCTTCCAAATGATGCCTTGGAATCAAATTCCTACGCTACCCCAGCTAAAGGTGATCGTGTCACCTGGAAAGAAGGTGAAACTGAACTTTCCGAACGTCAGGTTTTCTTTGTAGCTGGAACTGCGGCATTGGGTCCACAAGCCAAAAAGGCATTGAACTCCATGACTGCCCAGGTCAAGAGCGCGACCAGCATCACGATTATTGGACGTGACGATTCCAGCGAGAAAGAAGGCCTGGAAAAAGCCAGGGCTGACAACTTGCGTGACGCTTTGCTCAAGATGGGCATCAGCGCTGATCGAATCAGCGTAAAGATTGGCGTGAAAGGTACGCCAAAGGATAAGTTGTGGCCAAGCGACATCCGCATCGAGCGAGTTGTGCCTACAGCAATCGCGCGACCATCCGAGGCCCAGAACGAAAAAACTGCACACGTTCAATCCAACGTTGAAAGTCTGGTGCGAGCTGGAGTCTTAACCCGTGATCAAGCCATCGCAATCCTGCGTAAAAAAGTTGATCTGCACTCTGAAACAGTGGCTTCCGCGGTGCCGGCATCGGCACCTGCACCTCAAGCACCGGTGAACCTGGAAGTCCCACCAACAGGATTTGACTTCAGGTCGGGCGACAAGACTATCGCCGGCTCCATACGTCGTTGGGCAGACGCTACCAATTACCAGCTGATCTGGGATGCGGCGCCATCCGTCGATGCTCCAGTTACTGGTGACGCTGTCATAGCCGCCGTTTCAATGAAAGAAGCCTTGGACAAAGTTGTGACTGCGCTGCAACGCAAAGGATACGACATTCAAGCAACTGTCTATAGCAATCGAGTGGTTCGATTTACCGGGGGAACAAAGTGAAGAAGCAAGCAATAAAGCTTTCGCTCATAGCAATGGGTATGTTTTTGTCGTTGACCGCGGCAGCACAGCAAGGGGCCAAGACTGTTGATGCGCCTTACGTGCCGGCGGCAGCTGGAACGGATGTCATTCCGGTCAAAAGCGCACCGGGCTTTGACGACGTCATTGCAGCGAACCCCTTTACATCGCTCATGGCTGGCAAGCAAATCTCAGTGCAATTGCAAATCATGGCCAATGAAAGCGGCTGGCAACTGATTTGGGAAGCAGCCGATTTCAATGTTGAACAAAAGGTCGCGGTCAGCAGCGATTTCGTTAAGGCGTTAACAACTGTTATCGAATCCGCAAATCTGAGCGGTTCGCGCCTCAAGGCAACCTTCTACAAAGGCAACAAGACCGTCAGGGTTATGGAGTTTTGATTATGAAATGCACCCCAATATTTCTGGCCGTGACCGCTTCGCTTTTGGCTGGTTGCGCAACAGGGCCGGCTGAAATCGCTGGCATCAAATCGCAAGTTGCAACTGCCAAGGCAGAAGCTCAACGTTTGCTCGCTACAAGCATGTCACCAGTAGTTGCCAGCCCAGTGAGTTACACCGATCAAAGTTGGGTGCCTCTGCGCAAATTGGAAAAATCGGATCGTGATATCGCGAATGCAAAAGCGGACACGGTAAAGATCGAAATCAACCAACGATTCACAAGTTTGAATGATGTTGCTGGTGTGGTTTCATCATTGACCGGGCTGCCAGTATTCATCGGCGCTGAAATTCGTACACCGACTGCGGTTGGCATGCCCACAGGTGGGCAGATGCTTGGTGGGCCACCTTCTTCAGGAATTCCAAGTATCCCTGGCGGACCACTGCCAGCTGGTGGCTTCCCTTCAGCCCTCGCTGGACCTGCTTCGTCGGCCACAGGCCAAATCACTGTCGCATCACCATTTTCGGCGAATTACTCGGGCAGTTTGACGGGCTTCATGAACATGGTTTCCGCCTACTACGGCGTATTCTGGAAAACGGAATCATCTGGACTCCGGTTTTTTCTGATGGATTCGAAAACGTTCAGGATTGCCGCACTACCAGGTGATACACGCTTGAGCAGTTCCGTGGAATCCGCATCAAGTTCAACAGGTGGTGGTTCGTCTGGCACATCTTCTGGAGCAACCCAAACAGGGTCTTCGGCGAACTCAACAGGCGTTGGCTTTACTGGACTGTCAGTCTGGTCAGGGCTGGAATCAGGCATCAAACAGATGCTGAGCAAGGACGGCCGCGTTATTGCTAGCCCTGCGACTGGCACTGTCACCGTCACGGATACACCGAGTGTTCTGGCGCGAGTCACGGAATTTGTTAATAGCCAGAACAAGGCTTTAAACCGCCAGGTATCTGTCAATGTTCGTGTTCTCTCCGTCGAACTCAATGATACGGATGACTACGGCATTAATTGGGACGTTGTATCCCAAAACCTCAGTGCCGTTTCAGGCGCCTACTCAGTCGCCTTAAAAACTGCATTCCCCAAAGCGAGTGGGGCGGGCAATTTGGTAATTTCCGCACCAAATACCTCGACGAGTCGCTGGGCGGGGTCTAGCGCCATGATCTCCGCACTTTCTACGCAGGGAAATGTTCGTGAGTTAACTTCCTCTACTGTTGTGACGCTCAACAATCAGCCGTCCCCTGTCAACGTCGGCCGTCGTATTTCGTACCTGGCAAGCTCATCCACAACCCAAACACCGAATGTGGGTGCAACGACGGCATTGACGCCAGGCAACGTGCAGACTGGATTTTCGATGACGTTGATTCCTCACATCATCGATGAGAGTGAACTGCTCTTGCAGTATTCCATTGATCTGTCCTCACTGTTGCGATTGACAACTATCACTTCGGGTGAGGCATCAATCCAAGCTCCTGATGTATCGACATCGAACTTCATCCAGCGCGTTCGCATGCAGACTGGTGAAACTTTGGTTGTGGCCGGCTTTGATCAGGACAACCTTTCCGCCGTTTCAAACGGTATTGGCGCGGCAGAAAACCCTCTCCTTGGTAGTCGGAATGGAACCCGCAAGCGCACGATGCTCGTGGTAATGATCCAACCTACTCTTGCACCTTAATCACCTGAATCGACGTTCCGATGAGAATCATTGAAATTCAGTCAGGCAAAAAGACGCTGGAATTCGTAGCGGGCTTGATTTGGCATCCGCTAAACACTAACGCCACAAGGTCAGCCCGTGCTAAAGAAGTCCTGAGCTTCGCTGAAAGCGGTGGCGCGGACTTGAAAGTAATGCGAGGTGACGATTCGCCGCATGTGGGCTTGGCCAAAAAGGCGGATGGGGCAAAAGCCGGTCAACTTTCTGCAGCCGCGGTAATCGCCGATTCGTTGGCCAAAAATAGCGCCAGAAATATTCTGGTCGCCATGTCGATTCCGGATAACCAGGATGTATATGTGTACGTCGCAGTTCGGGGCGGAGTCATCCTTGCTGACGGTGATGCCGTAGGGACTGCAGACGAAATTCGAGTTCGCATGGGCGGCGCCATTTCGTTTGGTGGATGGGATCGAATAATTTGTCCAGCTGAATGGGGAAATCTTGACTCAGAAGAGCGAACTTTCGATAGTTTCTTTTCGCAGGAATCTCTCAATAATTTAAAAAGTTGGCGGCTTGAAGAAATCAAACTTGCGTGGCGCAAGGCCGTGTTGCCATTACTACTATTAATTGCTGTTGCAGGTGCAACTTCATATGGATGGAATCTTTATCAGAAAAAGAAAATAGCAGCGGCTGAGGCACTGCGACTGCAGCAAGAGGCTGAAAACGAGCGTGGCCAACGTGTCGCGTCTGTTGTGCCGACCAAACCATGGCTTATTAGTCCAGGTGCAACAGCTTTTGCTCAAGCCTGCTCGATGGCGTACAGCAAAGCTGAATTGGCCGGTGGCAACTGGACCCTTGATGGCGTAATTTGCGAGGGCGGGCTGCTCACAGTGACTTGGAAAAAGACAAGTGAACAGGCTTGGATAAGCCATCTGAAAACCACACACCCCAATGCAGTCATTGCAAATGACGGGCAGAGCGCTTCCGTGGCAATCCAGGCGGTCGCCTCACAAATTCATGCCCCCGTGACATCGTTGCCCAGCGCTAACGGGTTGGCGTTGCGTTACTACGATCTCGCATCACGGTATGGATTAGCACTTCGCATTGAACAGGCTAGTGCGCCTGCAGCGCCGGCGGTTCTACCGGGACAGGTCGCCAATGCGGCACCTGTCACCCCGTCTACATGGTCCTCTTTCGGGGTAAACATTACCGCGAACTTTGATCCCGCCGAAGTAGCGGCGGTGCTCGACTACCCAGGGCTTCGATTTACAAAAATCGCCTACATCCACAAAGCTGGCGCCATCCAATATCAGTTGACCGGAGTTCAATATGTTCGTCTTTGAAAATAAAAAATCTTGCATTTTTCGTGCGCGCCATGTACTCGCACTTGCCCTGTTCTTCACAACGACTGTCTACGCGCAAACAAAGGCAGAACCTGCCGCGGTACCGGTCGAATCTGCCGCCACGTTGCCGTCTTCGCCAATGAGTTCTGCAACCGCTGCCGAGATTCAGAAAATCAGCGAAAACATGACTGTTTTGCAAGCCCAGTTCAATCAGTTAGAACTTCAAGCCAAGATCGCTGCCAAGCAGCGTGAATTAATGGCTGTGAGTGGAGGAATGGTCAGTTCGTTTGGCAGCAAGAACGGGAGCCCGGCAATTGTTTCTGTCGCAGGGCTTATGGGCAGTTTGAAAGCGGTTTTAGTTTTCCCGGGGGGTGTCACCCAGCGGGTCCAAGAGGGTGATGTGATTGAGGATCGCCGCGTGTCCAAGATAGCAGTGAATGAAGTCGTGTTAACCGACCTGAAAGGAAAAAACGTTCAACGCCTTTCATTTGGAACCACACCAATTACACGCGAGGCCGGTTCATCCATTCCTGGCAGTGGTGCGATTCAGGCTCCGCCTGGTGGAATGCCGTCTGTCCCAATGGCGCGTTGATCACCTTGGCCTGCAACTCATTCAGTAAACCATCAGTACATTTCACGAGGTAAAAAGCATGACTTTTCACGCTCTCACGCCCACTCAAGGTACCGATCTGGAGAAGATGGTATTTTTTGATCAGGGGACGCAGGTTCTCTATGTCTCCAAGAACAATGCATTTGAAGCTCCTGTCAGAAGTTATATGCAGTTGCTCAATGAAAAGAGTATTCGCTATGAGGTGCAGTCTGTTGCGATGGATGTCATTCATCAAAAAAGACTTTTGAATGACAACGCGAAGTCGGAGGTCATGGGACGAAGCGACATGCAGCGCGCCGCGACGGAAATATTTAAGGTGGCTGTTGAGCGGCGTGCCTCTGACATTCATATCCGCGTTGCCAGTAAAAGCCACACAAAGATCATCTTTCGCGTCCATGGTGATTTAGAGCTCTATGAGGAGCATCCAGCATCGTGGGGAAAGTTGTTGTGTTCGGCAATTTATACCGGCATGTCTGATATTTCTGACGCAACATTCGAAGAACTGTCGCGTCAGGACGCTCGAATTTCTGTACGTGAAAATCTTTCACCGGGCCTCGATGGCATTCGAATAGCAACGACGCCCCAGGTCGATGGGCTCGTCATGGTTTTGCGCCTGCTCTACAACGATGAGGGCAAATCCATTGACATATGTGATTATGGCTATACAAGAGATCAGCAGGATCTAATCGATCAGATGAGAAGCAAGCCTACGGGCATCAATATTATTTCTGGTCCAACCGGGTCTGGAAAGTCGACGACTCTCAGATGTACTTTGCTCACTATTCACAAAGAGTGTCACGGTACAAAAAACATCATGACAGTTGAGGATCCGCCGGAGTATTCGATGCCGGGGATTGTGCAAACACCCGTTGCGAACGCCAAAACTGAACAGGAACGATCGGCTGCTTTCCAGGAAGCCATCAAGGCTACGATGCGCCTGGATCCTAACGTGATCATGATTGGCGAAATGCGTGATACACCATCGGCCAGCCTAGGCATGCAGGCCGCTATGACCGGACACCAGGTCTGGACCTCGGTTCACGCAAACAATGCGTTTTCGGTCATCGATCGAATGGTCGATTTAGGCATCTCCAGCAATGTCATGACTGACGACGCAATCATTACGGGGATCATCTGTCAGCGATTGATCAAAGTTCTTTGCCCGTCTTGCAAAAGGCCATTGGCAAGCGTCCTTGAGCGCTATGCGAAAGACGACCTTGAACGCGTTATGAAGGCGGTCGATGTATCGTCCGCGCATGTGATTGGCGATGGATGCCCTGAATGTCGCGGGCGTGGCATATCTGGTATGACTGCAGCCGCCGAGGTGGTTGTACCTGATGAGCCAATGATGGACCTGATCCGAAGTGGCCAGAAAGCCCGTGCAATCGAATATTGGCGTGGCCGTGGTGGACGCACCATGCGGGAAATGGCGATTGACAAAATAAACGACGGATTGTGCGATCCGTTCAAGGTCGAAGAGGAGATCGGGCCACTCAGCGACATGACGCTAACGTTCGCAGGAGATGGCAATGACTCTTGATGAATTGAATAGTGCTTATGTGCGTTGGCAATTCAGGAGTGCAGGGAAAGTCCGACAAGCACTCTGGAGAAAGCTTTCGAAACAATTGCGCGATGGAATTCCACTTATTGCGGGCCTGAGTGAGATTCGTGCGCTGAAAAAGCCGAATGCAGCAATTTCTGTGGCAATTGCTGAATGGGTTCGCGGGCTCAACAATGGCCGAAAACTTTCTGATGTGGTTCAGCCATGGGTGACAACCGAAGAGAGCATGTTGATCGTGGCTGGCGAACAGTCAGGATCGCTGGATGATGCTCTTCAATCCGTGGTCAAGGTCGCTAAGGCTTCGGCCGCGATAAGGTCGGCGGTGATTGGTGGATTGGCGTACCCAATTTTCCTGCTGTTTGTGTCAATTGCCGCTTTGTATTTCTTTGGTTTCAAGATTATTCCGGCATTCTCAAAAGCGGCACGTCCAGATGTCTGGGTTGGATTGGCCCGGACCATGATTGATGCCGCTGCTTTTATTCAAAATTGGCTGCTTTGGATCTGTGTTGTGGTTGTCATCCTGGTGGGCGCCTTTTTTGTTTCGCTCCCACGGTGGAATTCATCGGTTCGGGTAGTTTTGGACCGCTACGCTCCATACAGCATCTATCGCGTTATGCAGGGATCCTCCTGGCTGATCGCATTGTCTGCACTCGTCCAGGCGGGCGTTCGGATCGAGACAGCCATTGAACAACTTGGAATGAATGCACATGCGTGGGCTCGTGCACGAAGTGACGCAGCACTAAAAGGCTTGCGTGCTGGACGTAATCTGGGCGAGTCGCTTGAGAGAAGCGGATATGAGTTCCCAGACCGCGAGATTATTTCTGACATTCGTCTGTATGCGAGCAAGTCTGGCTTTGACGAGGCTCTACGGCAAATCGGAGATGAGTGGATTACAGAGTCAGTGGATCGAGTCAAGTCACTGATGAATATTGTCTTTGGTGTCAGCATGTTGCTTGTCGGTGGCGTGATCATGTTTATCGCCGCTGGATTTGTAGCCATGCAGTTGCAACTCACTCAAATACTGCAGCGTGCGACGCAATAGTTTCCTTTACACATTCACTGTTTATTTTTTTAACCCAAGGAGCCTCTCGTGAAAAAAACTCTTCGCTGCCATCAAGCCAATGTTAAATCGCAACTCGGTCTGACGTTGATCGAAACGCTGGTGTCTCTTGCAATCTTTGCTCTAGTTGTTGGCGGTGCGCTTGCACTATTCGGATCAGCATCGTCAAGTCAAACGACAACGCAAATGACTTCTGATCTGTCTGCCATTCGTGCTGCAACAAAATCTCTCTTTTTCGGACAGGGTGGATACGGTGCAGTCAGTTTGAACGAAGTTCTGATCAACGGGAAAAAGGTTCCAAGCACCATGCCAATCACTGGCGTGGCTCCTGCCCGCGTGATCAATCACAGCCAGAATGGCACGGTAACCGTGACGGGCGCAAATACACAATTCACTGTCGCACTTACCAATGTGTCAACCGATGTATGCATTGGAATCGCTTCTGCGAACGGGTGGAGCTCATTGCAGATTGGCGCAACCAACAATCCGGTTCTCCCGATCAGTCCTGCGACTGCATCGACCCAATGCGCAGTCTCGGACCCCATCAACATGACGTTTACGTCCTTGTAATTCCAGTCCCGGTATAACTTACAACTTAGACATTTCATGGCCCTCAAAGATCTCATTTTCTCGGATTTGTACTTAGGTGTGAGTGACGCCTGGATCTCCGGTGTTCCTGGAACATCAGACCCAGTAGCAACCCCTCCCGAGGATGTTCCCGAAGTAATGAAACTCCGTGAGGCCTGTGATGAATATCGCGCTAAAAACCCCGAGCGCGAAGATTTCCCGATTCGATACGCGGACGTCAGCTATCGAGCATCTGTGATGACAACGATTGATGAGGTCGTCTATGTGCTCCGTCGTTTGAGCGAGAAAATTGCATCTATCGCAGAATTGGGCATCCCTCCCGGCTTTGTTGAGATGATGATGCGCCCCAAGTTGACGGGTCTATTTATCATCAGCGGTACTTTCGGGCAGGGAAAAACCACTACGGCTTCGGCACTGCTCGCTTCGCGCATCGGCAAATATGGTGGTGTAGCGATCACTGTTGAGGAACCCCCTGAAATGCCCCTGCATGGTAGACACGGGGAGGGTGTTTGCTACCAGACCTGGGTCCAGCGCGGCGGCTTTGGCCATGCTTGTCGGCAAGCAGCTCGTTGGGCGCCATCGATCATTTTTTTGGGTGAAATCCGGGACTCTGAGACAGCTCTTGAAGCACTTCGCGCCTCCATCAACGGCAAGCTGGTGATTTGTACCGCTCATGCCGATAACCCTGCGATGGCAATTGAGCGAATATTTGCACTGGCTTGCGCAGATGGCTCATCACCTGATGATGTCCTTGGCATGTTGGCATCCGGATTGACGGCGGTGATTCATCAAAAGCTGGAAAGCACTGGCTCACGTCGTCAGTTGATATTGGACCCTTTGTTCATGACTGCCGAAGACGGGCAGGGCGCTCGAAATATCATTCGCCAGCGTAAGTTCGATCAGCTCAAGAGTATTGGTCAGCTCCAGAAAAATCGGATGATTGTCTCGGGCGGAAAAGCAATCAGCTAAGCAACTTATGCCAGTGCTCGCTTCTGTTTTCTTTGTCGCAATGGTCACTCTTTTGGGGGCCTTGTACGTGCCCGCCCAGGAGGCCCAGCGGAATACTGCTGTTGCAGATGTGGGCGCTACGTCGCTATTGGCCTATCGAGAGTCAGTGATCAATTATCTCAATGGCAACCCTGGTTACTCAGGTACCGTTCCTGATTCGTCTTTGACGTTTATTTGGGGATACGTTCGTGATCCTCGATGGAGCAATGTTGTCAGTGGCGGGACGCTGTACGTGTATGAAGTAGTGGCCAAATCACCAAACACGTCTTTGGTGCTGGAAAAGCTGTACCGGAAAACTGCTTCGTCATTCATGGTCGGCCGTAACGCATCAGGTTTGCTAGTCAGTGCAAATGGTTTTTCGACTGGGATTACTGTTCCCGCAGCTGTCCCGAACGGTGCACTTGTGTTTGTAGGTAAATAATTATGAACTCGGAACAAACAGAAAAACGCACTCAAGCGCAGAAGACTATGGCCGCCTTGCTTGAGGTTGCCAATAGTGAGGTTGAGTTCAGTGACATGCTGATCTCAGCTGACGATCCTGTGATGATCTACAACGCAAGCGGGTGGACTGAATTTCCAGACAAGAGGTTCACGCATGCTGACATTGACTTCGTTCTTGAAGCAATGCGTTCCGATTGGCAAGCTCATCTGTTGGCCGGTGGCTTCAGCTGTCCATTTGAAGTGGGGCCGTGGCGTCTGCGCATTACGGCTTACCTCGTTTTGCGTGGCAAGAAAAAGAGGCTTGCCATTCGGCGGACACCTATCAAACCAATTCCGCTCAGTGAAACTGGGTTGCCTGACCAAATCAGGCTCATGGCTGAAAACCGTAGTGGCATCATTTTGATTGTGGGTGCCACAGGTGCGGGCAAGTCCACCACCATGGCTGCGTTGGTCGATTTCATCAATACGACCCGCAGCGCCCACATTGAGACGATTGAAGATCCCATAGAGTTCGTCTTTGAGAGCAAAAAATCAATTTTCTCGCAACGCGAAATCGGATCGGATACGCCCAGTTTTAGCGAAGGCGTGCGTGGCGCAATGCGGCAGCGTCCTGACGTGATTGTGATCGGTGAAATTCTTGACCGTGTAACCGCTGAGAACGCCATTCTTGCGGGCGAGTCCGGACACCTGGTCATCGCCACCATGCACGCCAGTTCGGCTTATGGTGCCATTCAAAAAATGCTGTCCTTTTTCCCAGGTGAGGAGGCGGCAAAACTCACATCGCTTGCAACATCGCTCATGGGTGTGGCCTATCAGGCGATGCTTCCTGCAGTGGACGGGATTAAGGGAGTCGTGGCCACTGAACTCCTTTTCAATCACAAGCAAGTGTTCTCCCCAATTCTTGGTGACGCAGTGAAGATCCAGCAGGCGCTTGATGCTGCAACGGACGGCATTTCAAGATCGCTCGCATTCAGTTTGGCAGAGCATGTCAAAGCAAAGCGCGTGACCAAAGGCGATGCTCTGAGAAGTGTCGCGGGTCAAGGCGCTGTGTACGCCCGCGCCCAGGTGTTGATAAACAATTTGTGAAGTCATTCTAGGTATGGTGAATTTGATGAGAACCAATGAATTTCAGATCTCTGGCGCACGCTGCTCCTCGAAACAAACGGGCTTAACTCTGCTCGAAGTGCTTATCAGTTTGACTATCATCGCCAGTGCGACGATTGGTCTTAATACGGTTGCAGACCGTTTTTCTGACGACACAAAAAACACCGTAGCCGCCAGCCAGGGGCGCTCTTTTGGTGAAGCTGCGAAGGCTTATATCAAGGACAACTATTCAGCAGTGCAGGGCATTGCGACCGCAACAGCACCTGCTTTGATTGATGTTCCCACCTTGATCGCTTCGGGCAATCTCCCCGCTGGATTTTTGGCTCAGAATGCTTTCGGCCAAAGCATGTGCGCCTTGGTTCTACAACCGACCGCCAATCGCCTGCAGGCGATGGTTATTGCCGAGGGCGGTACCGTTATCGATGATCTTTCGTTGGGGAATATCGCCGCCATCGTTGGAGGAAGTGGTGGCGCCGTTTATGCGTCCGATCCATCGGTCATTCGTGGTGCTATTGGCGGATGGTCGATTCCGGCCGCAACTTTCGACAATCGCGTGAACAACGTCGGAAAGAGGTGTGATGGCACGGCGGGAAATGTCCGATTTACTGCCGGACACCCAGCGATGGCGTTGTGGTTTGAGAACGGTGACACTTCTTCCGCTTTTCTTGCCCGTGATCCGGTTCCTGGCCGTCCAGAGCTGAACCAGATGAACACCCCACTGGTCATGAACTCGGTCCAGACTGCCGATGCAGTTTGCTCCAGCCTGGGAGCCATTGCTCGCGATGCGTCAGGCGCAGTTCTGTCGTGCAACGCCGGTAAGTGGAAGACGCAAGGCTCTGCCTACTGGCAGGACCCAGTTGCCAACTTTGCGGCCTTGCCCGCTTGTGCGGCGGCAATCTCCGGCCAGACCCGCATCGTCTCAACCCCAACGACCGGCACCGGACCCCGTGCCCATACCTGCGACGGCGCCGCCTGGAAGGCCTTGGCTGTCGATGACGGCGGCAATTTGACGCTGCCAGGCATTCTTGCCACCGGCAAAGTCCAACTCAATGACACCGTGGTCCTGGGGGCCGCTTGTAGCCCAAATGGCTTAGTTTCCAAGGACGCCACCGGATTGATACTGTCTTGCCAATCCGGGTTGTTTGAAAAAGCCTCGCAGACCAAGATCACCACAAACAGTTATTTCAGCGGGCCTGGCATAACCACTGTCACCTTTTCCAGGCCGTCACTCATTTTTGTTGAGGGTTGGGCTTGGGACCTTAATACCACGTCTCTCAGCGACGCCTACATTTATGGCTATATCGATGGTGGGGTTTGTGGCCAGGACCGTATGGCCGCCTCCACTGGGACGAACAGCTTCGCCTCTTTGAGTTGTACCCAATACCATGGGCCTGGAACACACTCAATTAATGTGAGCGGCTTCGGCATCCAGACCTGGAAAGTCACCGTGCTGGAGCTTTAATAAAGCTACTGAGTGAGCATTGCCTAGAAGCTAGGCCCAGCAGTTAAACGAATAGAAAACGAATTCCCATGTGGCGTTCCAGCCCGCTCCGGTGTAGAGCTGCTGAGTGTTGTATCCAGCTGGGCATGAACAACCACCAGTCGATGGATTTGCAACGTAGCAATCCATTGACCCTGAAAATACTGAGTATTGCATCGCATACATCCCCCCGTATTTGAGTCGGCCGCCGCCACCGACCCACAACCCGGATTGGCAATGGCTGCTCTTTGCAAGCCTATGAGCACAACCAAAACACTGTGTCCCACGGATTGAAAAAGTAGCCTGCCCCTGTTTGGTTTGTCGCGTAGCCTGGTGGGCATGAGCAGCTACCCGTTTGAGGGTTGGGTCCCCAGCAGGCGCCGCCAGAGTAAGCGACAAAAAAACTGCCCCCGTTTCTTGCCACCTTGCTCCAAACCCCGGATTGGCAAGGCGCTACTGGAAGCGAGAGCAGACCATCTGGTGAAGAAAACCGACGTCGGAAGGCAGACTCTGGCCGCAACCACCATATACAGATCCGGCCTGTCCCGATGTGGAGTTATTGAAGATGCTTGTCTGGCATACCGACTGTCCACTCGGAACTTCAATAGCTGACGAGGAAGTTGCCGCAAATCCGGTTGGACAGTATCGCCAGACTGCCGAACCGAAGTTTTCGGTCCAATTGAAAACCTGAGTGTCGGGGACGGGGTTGAACTGCTTTTTCCAAAGCCCGGATTGGCAATCTTATGAACACGACCAAAACACCGTGTCCCATGGGTTGAAGTAGTAGCCTGCCCCCGACTGGTTTGCTGTGTAGCCTGTTGGGCATGAGCAACCACCAGTCTGGGGATTTGGCCCCCAGCAAGTTCCAACTGAATATTCGACAAAGAAACTGCCACCGTTTTTTGTCACTTTGCGGTACGCCCCGGATTGGCAAGGTTGGCCAATAAGAGTGAGGCCATGCAGCGTTGCCAATCCGGGTTGTGGGCCAAGCCTGGTTTAAATTGGAGCGCACCCATTTTTTACGACGCGAACGGATGGGGTAATCGAGTTACGGCCACTTCTAAACACTCCCATTGCTCGCTGGCTTCCGCCGGTACAAATGAAGGCGGCAGATGCTCGCTGTATCAGGTCGCCGATAGAACGTGGCGACTTGATCAGGCAACCTCTAGTGGCGCAGGCTATGGATGGTGCGAGGCTGCTTGCTACAACTGAGCGTTTTGCCAATCCGGGTTGTGGGGCAAACAGAACAAACCCTCATACACCGACAGTTTCAATGGTGGGTTTGCAGCCGCGTCACCATCGGTATGCAGTAGCAACGACCTGGTTCGCAAATACACCCTGAATCTTCCGTCTCCTTCCACGGTCCTCATGCAACTGTGGACCTTCGCAGGAGGCACAACGAACACTCCTTGCATCTCGTACAACGCGGCAGTTTGCGGAAGCAGCTATAGCGCCTTTACGGGCACATCGGCCACCTGCATCGCTCGATTGCCTGCGGGCTTGAATACAGTCGAATTCACGGCACATTCCCCCATCGCGGACAGCAACTGGTTCGCTGGCTCGATCATCGTCACACCCGACTGATGCCAGCGCAAAGGCCCGCCTTTGCAATTCAGACTTGCCAATCCGGGGCGTGGGCCGGTAGCAATAGATTTAACACTGAATGGACTGATGTCACGTCGATCCGGGCATTTGGAATACCGTTTATCAATGATTCGGGCAGAGTGCGCCACGTCATCGTTGCCGCAAATACAGTTAGTGCATGGGGGTCCAGTGGCATTGGCGTGTATGTCAATGGAGCGCTCATCACCTTTTCGATGATCTCTCTCTCTTCAAGCACGTGGTTGATTAATCCAGTGTCGTTTTCCGTCAATCCCAATGAGAGCTATTTGGTGAACGGAAACTACACGAATACTCCAGCAAGCTTATTGATTTGGTCCGAACGAGATTGACAAGATTCCGAGAGAACCTTGACGTCACATGCAAATATAGAGGTCGTACCAATAGTCCCAAGCAAGATAAATGTAGTCTCGCCCGACCCGCCCAGGACCCTCTGCAGAGTACCCAGCTGGGCAACTGAATCCGCCTGTCAGTGGGTTTACAGACGAAGCCCCATTCGATAACTTGTAGTACCCACCAAACGGCTTTGCTTGTCTAGCCCAAACCCCGGATTGGCAAGGCGCAGGGCTACCGCACGCAGTCATGCCAGGTTATTGTTTGGCAGCAATCTGTTGAAAAACCTGTATAGATATACGAGGCTCCACTACAAGTCCCCCAAGTCTGTATCCAGCCCTGATTTGGCCCCCAACTGGCGTGCCCCACCACTCCAACGCCCGTCTGTTTGCTCCAAATCCCGGATTGGCAAGGCGCTATGGGCAGCTGTAAAAGATGCTGCTGACGGGAACGTTCCCATAGTCCATCGAGTTCGACCAGTTGTACTGAACGTAGCTCTTAACTGATTTGCTGTTGTACATCACAGTGTATGTTGACGACGTGATGGCAGCATAGTTGACGATTAGGACGGTAGGACTTACAAGACTCACCTGTGCACCGTCTACTAAATATTGGCACTGAGCGTTGAATGGATTTGCGTCAGCAAGGCTTAGCGGCCTCCAGCCGCCAGACTGTTTCCCCCACAACCCGGATTGGCAAAACGCAATATGCCTTCAACTCGTGCCGGTCAGCCTTGCCAATCCGGGTTTTGGGAATTTATCAACAAGGGGGCGGTTGCGTATGGCGGGTCCTACTTGGTCATGTCCCACACCAGCTCATCTACGCAAGCAACCATGGACATGCTGGCCACGCTTTCACCACCAGGCTGCGGTTCGGTGAACTGGGCAACTGGCGCTTGCGCGTGCCCGCCCGGATATTCTTCCCGCGTCGTCGGATCGGGTTATGGGTTCTGGGCTGCTCCTTGGGATACCCTGTATCAGGGCTATACCTGCGAACAATCTCTTTAAATGCGCGCTTTGCCAATCCGGGGTTTTCCAGAGGCAGGCAAAAACAACGTTCTACGACTCATTTTCAGGAGGGTATATCCCGAAAGTAGTGGCTACGGGCTGTACGACCCCTATTGCCTCAAGGGCGTACTCCTTGACCTTAAAAGAGGACTCTGTGGTGAACGCCTCGCTGCATACGGCGAACGCTGAAAGCGCTGCTGGAGCCTGGGATGCAAAGTCGATCACATGCATCATGGTTAATGGTGGACTTTGTAGTCAAAACTCTGCGTCGAGCACGAGTAGCGCAGGCTCCAGCGCTACGTGCATAACAACGCTTCCTGCTGGAACGCATACCCTCGAATTTGTGGGTTCGCTGTCGGGCTTGTTGAGCTTTGGCGGGTCCCTGGTCATCCTCCCCCTTTGAATCGGTCCACGTTCCAAAAGCAGACCTTCACTGACCGTTAGTTGCAGACATAAAAAAACTGCTGATCCTGGAGACCAGTACATGCACTTAGTGCGTTCACCATTGCCTGCAAGCTGGCGGTAAAGCCTGCAGGGCAGGCCAACGCACCACCAGCCATTGAGTTACCTACGCCGCAGCCTGAATTACCCACCATGAAGCCGCCACCGCCTTTAAATGATTTCGCCCACAACCCGGATTGGCAAGGCGCAATTTGCAGCTTGTGGCCACGTTGCCAATCCGGGGTTTGGAACGGTGCTGGTCTTGGCTACGGTCAGGTACTCACGAATGTCACATCCATCCGCGCGTTTGGCGTTCCGTTTAAAAATCTCAGTGGCAGGCCAATTCAAGTGGATGTCGTTGCGCAAGTAGGCGGAACACCAGCTTATGGCCACGCCTTCTTGACCGTCGATGGTGTCTTGGCATCCATGACTTCAAACGGTATGGGGGACTATGACTATTACGGCTCTGTCTCGGGCATTGTTCCTGCCGGTGGTACTTACATCGTTGGTACGGCGGGGCCGGTTACATTGCTTTCGTGGGCGGAAATGCGGTAGAGGTCTAGCTTTGCCAATCCGGGTTGTGGGACGACGGCAGCTTATCTGTGGCCGGAAAAGATGTGCAATCGGGTTCTGTGAGCGATGTACTTACATATTTAGGAACAGGCGGAGATGGACTTAGCACCTACTGCAAAGAATATATTGAGACTGTTAAGAGTACCGGGCTCGTCGTTGTCAATATCCAGACAAGCGCAATTAGCCTAGTTGAAAAACTTGCTCAGCTAGTTGCTTTCGTTTATGTGGACGGACGACTGACTGCATTAAATTACGACGTTGCGCAGACGACCGGTGGCTTCAGCGTATCGGCTTCAGCCTCAGAAACGCTCCTCCAAGGTAATAGGTCAATTCGGATATGCGCCTCTGGTCGAGCGGTAGATAGTTGGACTGCCACGTACTCAGTTAGCGTTTTGAAATAGCAACGTCAATGCGATCATGAGCGTTTTGCCAATCCGGGTTGTGGGCGGGACAGCCGATGCCAGCCTCTTACGATGATGCATTTGATGGATCTGGATTCTCTCTAGGTTCGAACTATTGCTCTGCAGCACCATTGCCACAACGCACGTATGTGCTCACGCTTACCAAGCGGTCGATAGTGCTGATGTCATTGATAAATGGGAAGGTTGGTGAGGGGTCTATTGCGGGAATTGGAATCAGTGGGGTGCTTTGCGGATACGACGCCTCGTTTGTTCCTGGCGCTTCATATTCGACAAGCTCCACGAGTTGCTTCAAGAAGCTTGACCCAGGCACCTACATTTTCAATTTTTGTATTGCGGATGGCAGCGTAAACGGCGCCGGGTCTATCGTAGTGATCCCCAATGAGTAGCCCTTGATCCGCCGTGTTGGCCAACCCCTCAATTGAAGCAGACAGCCCTTGTGTTCGCGCTGCCGCTTACAACCCACTGGCGTTGGCCATCCGAGTTTGTGATGCCGTAGGGATAAATATAGGAACCGCTTCCGCTGTTCGGAAATGATCCCCCATTGGAGGCGCAAAACTGATGCCAGCCGGTGGACACCATGCCATCAGTTAGATACTCAGTCGTGGTAGTTACAGCATTGCCACCGGACTTTCGCCAGCTACCGGATTGGCAAAACGCTCAGTACAGCACGTCAAGGAAGACAACCCCAGCTCGACCCGGAATGCCATTCGTATACAACGAGGCGGCGCCGTGGACAGCGCGTGAGCATCCGGCGCACCGACCCACGCCGCCACCGCTTCCGTATCCCAGCGGCGTCACAGCGCCAGAAAAATATCCACCGTGGTTTGCGTAGTTGTAGGAATCTGGTTCGTACATGATGACGTATTGACTGTACGCGCCTTCACCCCCAGCGCTACCGCAATTTCCTCCGCTGGAGGGTCCACCTAGAGTGGATGAACCGCCTGTGCAACTGAAGTAGCTGCCAAAGCTCGTGGTACCGCCGTATGAGCCTTCAGCGCCCGCACCTCCGATGGTTATGGGTATGGATTGGCCGGGGACCAGGTCAACCGGCCGGGAAAGAAGATAGCCACCACTTGAGCCGGTTGCGTAGTACTGCAACCCTGACAAACCGCCCCCGCCCCCTCCTGCGAGGCTGATGTACGCTGTTTTGACGGAGTCAGGGACAGTCCACGTCGTGGAGCTGGTGAAAACGTAGCGATAAAGGCTTGGCTGCGCCGACTTCGCCCACAACCCGGATTGGCAAACGCGCGTCAACCAGGACAACATAGATAGTGGTAGTCGCCGCCGGCTCCCTGGGCGGTATAGCGACAAAGATTTCCACCCTGCCAGGTTATCTCTCCGCGCCACGTACCCCAGGTCGAATAACACGACTCAGTCCACCAGGTCCTGACGGCGCTGACCCACAGCCCGGATTGGCAAAGCTAGACCTCTACCGCAATTCCGACCAAAGGAGTGCATTGAGGGCGCCGGAAATTGTTAGCGAGTAGGAAGCTCCTGGCGGCACTGTCGCGGTCAACGTGTGGAGATCCGTGCTAGACCCCAGCCATTGAGACGCCATGACGCCTTGCACCCACAAAACCGCATTACCTCCAGTTGAACCAGCTATCACAGATACCTGAATCGCCCTCGATGTGAAGTTCGTGTAAGGAACACCAGCCGCTCGCATCGCTGTGAAATTCGCCCAACTCTGCCCATACCCAATTCCGAAGCCGGTCCAAATCCCGGATTGGCAACGCGCAGCCCACACTTTTTGTGCGGACCTGGCCGGCTACAGTAGTGCTCGCGATCCGTACGCATCAGCGACGCTCGATGCTCCATCGCCGACAAAATAGGTGACTATTTGGTGACTACCAGCAGGGAGCCATTTAAAACAAGTAGCCGAGGAGTAAGGGGTATAGCCCGCTGTATCTGCCATCCTATCGATGGCACAGTTCGCTCCATCAACGATGATTTGGACATAGGAAGACCCATATGGCCAGGCAGCTAGATGAGTCCCAGTTGCCAGAACATAGCCGCCAGCCGTGGTCGTGAAATTGTCGACGTAAGCACGACAAACGCCAGGAACGGAGCAGCTGCTCAATGCCACATAGGGATACTCCACGTAGTCTTTAATCGGCCCCCCTTTCCAAACCCCGGATTGGCAAAACGCAAGCTAATTGAGTGGGCTTACGTGGATTGACATACCAAAAATTGACAAGGGATTTGCTACGCCAATCCTGACGGTATGGGTGCCTGCTGACACGCGCCTTTGACAAGTTCCAGTGACGACGGAGGTCATTGAAGACTCGGCGTTATTCGCGCCACCACAAATAGAACCATCAAGCACCACACAAACAAAGGCTCCCGTTGTTGTGTTCGCCGAATTGATCGAAGCGGTTGCGAGCACAAGACCTTCGCCCGGGCTGTTGAATACATGCTCTGTCACATATATCGGCCCTTCGGTGCAATAACCATCTCCGCCCGCGAGATAGGTGGGAGCGTCAGTTGTTAAATCACTGTAGTAAGTGCTTTTTGCTTGTGGTTTCCAAATCCCGGATTGGCAAAACGCTAATCAAAGCAAGTGGCACGGCACACTGTGTACGCCGAGAATGAGTTCCCATTGTCAAGCGTCCAAGTTCCATCCCCATTTGGGTAAATAAGACACCGGTTGTATCCCGCACTGGAGTTGCCACCAGCTCCGGCCAGCGTGCAAAACTTATGTGTCGCAGTGGGCACAATTGTTGAGAGATCGCTTGAAGTTGCATCGTAATACGTTGGTGCTTTCCAGTCTGGAGTTTGTCTCAGCCACGCCCCGGATTGGCAAAACGCAATCTGCCTTCAACTCGTGCCGGCCAGCCTTGCCAATCCGGGTTGTGGGCGCGGCAGGCGATCAACACCGTCACTTCGTATAGCGGCACTCTTTCAGCGGGTGCGTACAACAACGTTCAGACCACCGCGAAGCATCGGTTCTGCGCCCTCTCAGCCGTAGGACAAAGCTTTTACGGCGCGGCGTACAGCGCGTACGCGCGTTGCCTTACATACCCAAACGGAAACGGCACCTGGTCAGTTGATTCGGCAACCTCGGCGGCGCTCACCGTGGACTACGTTTGTTTTGCGACCTGCATTGATTAGCATCTTGCAAATGACTATTGATACGGATAATTCCGACTAAAGATACGGATATTTTTCGGAATGGAAACGATGTCAAAACTCACTGATGAGCACATCCAGATTCGAGGTATCGATATAGGTCAAAGTTGGCAACGTGTCACAGGTACTCACGTCAACATAGTTGGCCGACTTATACACATAGCAAATCCATGTGTTTTCTAAGGCGACATTGGTCGTGGAAGAGCCCGAAAGGATGTAGTTCGTTTTTGGAGAATTAAAGAAAAATCGGTATTGGCCTGCTCCGAGCCTTTGTGCTGAGCTAATTCCCGATGAGCCGAACACATACCCAGATTCCCCGCTATAGGCGATCCAGGTGCTTGGTTTTCCAAGGCTCTGCCACAACCCGGATTGGCAAGGCGCAATTTACCGACCGAGGCCACCTTGCCAATCCGGGCTGTGGGTCAATTCGCATGCTGTGTCTATTTCAGCCGACCTCAGAATTTTTCTTATCGGTCCGACCACCGCCCAGCTCGGGCGTTTTATATATTGCTCAGCAAGCAGAATTTGGCTTGAACCTGGCGGTGGTTCGACCTTCTTCGATGTCTATCCCACCGACGTACAAGATGCACTCGGGAAGCGGAATTGGGAAGCATCAGCGACCGGTGGAACTGGGAACAATCGAATTCATGCGGCCTGTTTTTAGCTTCGCCATCCAAGCGAGGAGCGCCTTGCCAATCCGGGTTGTGGGTGGATAAGTCATTTGACGGTCGATTCACTGAGCACAGTGCGTTCAATGGGGTTGTCGATCTCGGCTGGCATCGTGTTTGCCTAACGGGCCGTTTGTTCTCGTACGGTGGCGTGTATCGCGGAAGTGGCCCCGATACACAGGGGCGCTACTTTTGGCAACTTTCGGCCGGTGGGAACTGGAATTCGGCAAATTGTTGGGACTAATGCGCCTTGCCAATCCGGGATTTGGTCTGCTGATGGCGCTGGAGCCTATGGAAAATGGTGCGGGACAATCGGAGGCCAGCCAGCCATTGGCTTGGGTTGGATGAAAAGAGGCTCAGGGCTATTTACTGGTGACATTTGGGACGGAACACCTGGAAGCCATCCTTGGGGTTCTTTTGTGGAAATTTGTCTCAGTGATCTGGCCTGCGTTACTAGCGTCCTTCAGTACAGCGTGCTCACGCCCGATGTGAGGGCTAGATATGTCGCCAAGGTTTTTCTGCTGCCCTACGTGGCATGGATGTGCTCGTGATGTCTTGCCAATCCGGGGCGTACACCCGGTATGTGCAAACAACTGGTGACTTGATGACGGGGCGGCTGGGCGTTTCGGCCAATGACTGGGGGTTAACTCTATATGACAGTGGCGTAAATCCAAACGTCTCGGCAGGCAACGCGCCTGGCTCTGCGTACCTAAACGATGTCTATTTGAGGTCAATTGGCCGTTGGGGAAGCACCATCTTTGGTGGGCATTTCGCAACCAATATATATGTTGGTTGCCTCATCGGGAACCCGAGAGCTAGTGGTGCATGCGGTTGTCCTGCAGGTTTCAGTGCATATCAAACCGGCCAATACTCACAGTTCACCGGGTCTGATTCGAATGCCTATATATGTCAATAAACGAAACCCGAGAACATCGACCAGCGCCTCGCCATAAAGGGGCTACCAACCCCAACAGGAGGCGACGGCACGAGCCATGGGATACGGATCAGTAGTGGTACCACACGTCGTGGAGCCGCCGCCGCTTCCTAGAAATTTAACGTCGCTTGACGCACTACCCGATCCACACGAGCTGTTGGTCTCAATTAATTGAAAACCGGCAGGGCAATAGGCCGTAGCAGTCGAATATCTGGCTCCACCAGAAGTTGAGGTTACGCCGAACCAACCAGAATCAACCTGGATGACAGCGGCTGGTTCCCCTGTTCGATGCAAAACCCCGGATTGGCAAAGCTGCGCTCAGGTAGCGGTCTTTAATCGGGCCATGAAAATATCCGTATCTTTAGTCGGAATTATCCGTATCAATAGTCATTCGAAAGACTTCATAACGGAGAGATCATCAGCGTCCCCGAAAGGTGAGTCGTCCCCTGCTCGATAAGCACAAAATCGATTGTGTGAGTTCCGGCTTCGATATTTTTGATGCACGTAGCGCTGACGCTGGAATTCATGGACCCAGCGTCAGCAGCGCATAAATTGGAGTCGATAAACAGGCAGACGGCAGGACTCCCTGATGATCCCATCGAAGATGTCAACGTGATGATCGACTTCGTTGGCGCTTCGTAGACATACGATTTCCTTCGCGTATTCAGTACCCCTGTGCAAATGCCATCTGGTCCAGCTGGCGTCATATCGGCGAAGCTAATTGTCTGAAACGCTGCAGGCTTGGAACCCACCCAATCCCAAATCCCGGATTGGCAAGGCGCGAGTCACTGCTGCACACATGCCAACAGGGCGACATTCCGTGGGCGAGTTTCTGAGCCGCCTATAGGCGCCGTTATGCCATAGCCATCACCACCGCCGCCGGAGACAACATCGACCGGGCCCCATGTTGCGCCGTTGGTGTAGATGACCCTGCTGTCAAGTCCGTGGTTGTGGGCCTGCAATTCGTTAGCCTGCCAAGTGCCCAGGTCTCGCGCAGGATCTGCACCACGCCCGTTATCCCATCCCCTAATGAACTCACCTCTGAGGTCTATGGTGCCGGCTGTCCCGTTTGCGGGGGTCCATCCCAAAGGGCAAACCATTGAATTGAAGAACGCATATTGCCCGGCCGTAGTGGGCGTACGCCAAAACCCGGATTGGCAAAGAGGTATCTATACCGGACTGATCAGCATGAAATCCTCGCCCTCTTCATCGACCGTCATGTTCGGTCGAGGCGGTATCCTGCAGTCTTTCATGAGCGCCGCCAATCGCCTGAGCAACGCATTGCTTGCCAGTGCAACCGCCTCCTGCATCTCTTCGTGATCAACCTGGATGTCGGTGAAATCTAAAAACGAAAGGTGGAATCTGTCGCCCTCATTCCTCACGCTTGCAGGGTAGGGCATAAATATCTGCATGACAGCACGAACGCCTCGATGGAAATTCTTACCGCCATCAAGTTTGCTGACAAGCATGCGCGCTCGCAAATGTGTGTAACGCTTGAGCATCTGAAGACTCTTATGACCGCTGATCGCCGCAATCTCCATCATGTCCAGCGTACCCAGCTCGAACAATCGAGAAATTGCTTCATGTCGCAAGTCGTGGAACCTAAGATCAACGATGCGGGTCTTCTGCATGATGAGCCGCCAGGCCGACTTGAACCTGTTGACGTTGCAGTCAAAGACCAGGCCAGTACGCATGGGGCCTAAGCTATTCAAGATCCGCACGGCAGCCAATGAAAGGGGAACATCACGCTTACTGCCGTTCTTGGTGTCAGGCAGGTGGGCCACACGTGATTGCAGGTCCACATGTTCCCAGAGCAGGCCGAGGATCTCGCCGCGCCTCATGGCGGTTTCCAGTCCAAACGAAACGATGGCTGCAACAAGATGGTTTTTGGTCAGCGCGCAATAGCGCAGGATGCGTTTTTCCTCATAGCGCTCAAGGCGTCTCTGACGACCTGGGGGGATTTTCGGTTTACGAACTTTGGTGACGGGATTGCCTGAGCATGCCCCCCACTCAATCTCTGCAATTGTGAAAACGTCCGAAAGTAGGGACAGTTCGAGACGAACCGTTGAAGGCGAAATCGACTTCCCATCTTTGCCGAAAATGGTTTTCAGTCTTAGGTCACGATAGTCCGCGATGTCAACGGTCGTGATTTCATCGATAGGTTTTAATGCCAGTGGATATCGACGAATGGTGTTCGCACGGTATTGCTCCTGGATCTGTCCTTTTTTCTGTGATGAAATTCGGTCGGTGTACTTGGCCAGGGCATCTTTTAATAGCAACTTACTCATCGTACCGGCGCCTGTGAATTCTCTTCTTCTGTGATTTGGAAATCCATTAAGACGGCCAGCTTGACTTCAAGTGTTATTGCAAGTCTGCAAATGTTGATTAGGGCGATATTCCTTTTTCCGCACTCTACGTCGCCTAAATAGCTGCGTGAGATGCCACTTTCAAGTGCAAGCGTTTCTTGGGACCACCCTTTGGCTTTTTGGACTTGACCCGTTTTCGTAGACACATTTCAGCTTCCAGTACGAAGCTGCTCGAATGCCAGCGGGCTCAGAAGGTCAAGA